>NZ_JQNR01000005.1:3317633-3619236 GCF_000745345.1 Actinacidiphila yeochonensis CN732
AGCAGCGATCATGATGGAGAAGGAGAGCATGGAACCCGAACAGTCCGGCCGGGGCGCGGGTGACCGTCAGCCCTTGAGCACCGGAGCCGAGTCGGCCGCCGTCCAGAAGCCCGAGAGCTCCGCCGCCGGGAAGCCGTCGCAGGAAGCCGCCCGGAAGCAGCCCGCGAAGGACGACCCGACCGCGAACGCCGTACGGGCGGAGGCCGGGTCGGCGAAGGCTGAGCCCGCGAACGCGAACGTCGAGGCCGTGGTGGCGTCCGTCATATCCGGCGGGGTGATCGGCGCGGACTCCGGCGCGGAGCCGGCGTCGTCGGCGGCGTCCATCGCCGCGACCGCGAAGGCGTCCGCAGGCGAGCCCCCCGCGCCCGCGGCGCCGTCGAGCGGTTCCGCCGCCATGACCAGCACGACCAGCACCGGGGCCGCCGGTGCCGGTGCCGCGAGTGCCGCGGCCTCCGGGGCGGCCGGCGCCGCCGCGCGGCCCGCCCGGGCCCAGGCCGCGGACGGCAAGCGCCGCGTGGGCCGGCGTGGTGCGGCCGGCGCCGCCGCGGCGCCGGAGAGCGGGTCCGTGTCCTCGGCGTCCTCGGCGTCGTCGCGTTCCTCGGCGTCTTCTGTGTCCTCCGCGGCCGAGCCGGCGGTGACCGCCGCGGAGGACACCGGCGGCGCCGGAGCCGACGGCCCCCGGCAGCCGCGGATCACCAAGCCGATGCTTGCCGGCGCCGCCGTCCTGGGCTGCCTGCTGCTCGCCTCGCCCTTCCTCATCAGCGCCGTCCTCGGACACCACCACGGCCACACCGGCGCCGCGCCGGCCCCGGCCGGGTACAACAACGCCGACGGCGGCTCCGGTTTCGTCCCCGGCGCCGACCCGTCGACGGGCGGTACCGCAGGCACCGACGGCGGCACCGGGGGCAGCCTCGGCAAGGGTGGTGCCCACGGCACCACGTCCAACGCGACCCACGGCGGAACAGCCCACGGCGGAACGGCCGGCGGCGGTGGCAGCACGAGCGCCGCGACCAGCTCGGCGTCCGCCCCCGGCGGCAGCAGCGGCACCAGCACTGCCACCAGCAGCGGCGGTGGTACCGCGGGCAGCACCACCAGCAGCGGCCCGGGGGCCACCTCGGCGCAGGCGGCGGGCTCCTCCGTGCAGAGGTCCCTCGCGACCGTCGCGCCGACGACCGCCGCACCCGTGACCTTCTCGGCGGTGGCCGGCCCGTACTGTCCCAAGGCAACCGACTACACGTGGAGCTGGATCGGGCACTACACCGATGACCAGGAGGGGTGGACGACCCACCCCGGCGGCTACACCGGGTCAGGCTGCACCGGCAAGTTCACGTCGATGCCGATGTCCGGTGACGGCAAGGACGACGAGAACAGCTTCCTCTACTCCTTCATCACCGGCTCCGTCCACACCGGGACGTGCTCCGTGAAGGTGTGGATACCCAAGGACTCCAACGTGGCGCACGTGGGCGGCCACCCCACGCTCTACACCGTCCACAGCGCCGTCAAGGGCGGTGGGACCCAGCTCGGCGCGGTCTCGGTGAGCCAGGTCTCGCACGAGGCGCAGTGGGTCAGCCTGGGCAGCTTCGCCGACACCCAGGGCCAGCTCTCGGTGCGGGTCCACACCAGGGGCGACGACAACGCGTCCGGCTACAAGAACGCGCACCACGCCCTGGACGCCCTCAGTGTGAGCTGCACGACCTGACACCGCGGCGCCCCCGGGCAGGGCGCGGAAGGCCCCGGCCCGCTCGGGTCGGGTCGGGTCGGGTCGGGTCGCACGGCCGGGCCCCGGCCCGCCGAGTTGCCCGGTCGGCGCTCCACACGGTGTGCTGAGCCCCTCGTCCGGGGCGCGGTCGGGGCTCGTTCGGGGCTGGGGCGACTGGGCGGGGGCTTCGTCAGACAGGTTGACGGGTTGACGGGTTGACGGGTTGACGAGCGGACGGTGCGGCTGGGTACGGCCGCCGGGATCGGTGGCGACGGTTTCTCCACCCAGGGGTGGAGGCGCGACTTCCACCCCTGGCTTGATCCGCTGAACGGCGGCTCTGCGTAGTTTCGACGGTGCAGCCAGTCGTCGAATCCACGTTTCCGAGGAGCCCGTCATGTCCGGTCCGGTGAACGCCCTGGTGATCCTCGCGGTCATCGGCCTGGTGGTCGCCCGCCAGCTCAGGCCGACCGCTGTCGGGGGGCGGCGCTGGTGGCTGATACCGGCCGTGCTCGCGGTGTTCGCGCTGCGCGACAGCGGCGGCATCATCGACCGGAACCACCAGCACGCTGCCGTGGCGCTGTTCGCGGCAGAGCTGGTCGTCGCCGCCGTCACCGGTGTGCTGTGGGCCCTCACCACCCGGGTGTGGCGGGAGGCGGACGGCAGCGCGATGGCGCAGGGCACGAAGGCGACAGCCGTCGTGTGGGTGCTGGGCATAGCGGTCCGGGTCGGCCTGTACGCGATCGGCTCCGCGGCAGGCGTGCACCAGGGTTCGGGCACGGTGATGCTCGCCGTCGCCGCGGCTCTCCTGATACGCGGAGGCACGCTGCTCCGGCGTACCCGCGAAGTGGAGCCGTCGTACCGTACGGCTCCGTGACCGCCTGGACGTCGTGGACGTCCTGGCGACTCCCGTGAGGCCCTGCCCCGCGACCGCCGGCGGACCCGGCAGACCGAGAGTAGCGCCCTGCCCGACGGGTTGACGGTACCGGAGGCGGAGGCGCCCGCTCCGGTTCCGGAGGGTCCGTCGAACGCGGAGACCGCCGGGCGCCCGCACGTGGGCGTGACCACGGTGGAGACGCCCATCGGCAACGTGTCCGCCAAGACCGGAGCCCGTGACCGGGCCCAAAGGCCGTGGGATACGCCTTCCGACACGGGATCACCTGATGAGGTGAAGGATTTCTACTTTTGACCCAAGATCTTCCCGCTCTGTCCATGATTGGGCGCGGGCCGATCGGCCCGCGGACCAAGGAGAGTTCGGTGGACGAGCAGGACGGAGCAGACCCCGGGACCCTGGGCCTGGATGATCCGTGGCGGGGGAACCCCGCGGCGGAGCACTGGGCATCAGAGGTGCCGCGGGCGCGCACGGCCGAGGAGACGGGCGGCGGCTTTGGCGGCGGCGTCGGCGACCTGGGCGGCCAGGTACGGCGGGTTGCCGGCGGGGAGCCCGGTGACGTCCGGGGCATGGGTGGCGGCAGAGGCGGCGCGGTCGTGGGCGCGGACGACGACACCCTCGTAGGAGGCATCGGCGCCACGCAGGCCGGCCGGTCCGGGGCGGAAGCGTGGACCTCCGGCTTCGACGACGCCGACGAGGCGGAGGAGTGGGCCGAGGAGGACGTCGCCTCAGCGGAGCGGGCCGACGCGCCCGAGGAGGACGACGGGACCGCTGCCCGGAACCGCCGTGAGGCGCTCTACCTGGAGGTGCAGCAGAGCCCGGCCTTCGCCGAGGTGCGGGACCGCTACCGGAAGTTCGTCTTCCCCGTGGCGGTCGGCTTCGTCGCCTGGTACCTGCTCTACGTGGTCGCCGCCACCACCGCGCCCGGGTTCATGTCGCGGCCGGTGGCCGGCCAGATGAACGTGGCGTTGGTGGCGGGGCTGGCCCAGTTCGCCACCACCTTCCTGCTCACCTGGGCGTATTCGCGGCACGCACGGGTGCGGCGGGATCAGGCGGCGCTGGATCTGCGCTGGACGTTGGCCACGAGGGCGGAGCAGGAGCGGGTGCGGTGACCCAGCACGCAACGCGGGCGGTCCGATCCGCCGCATACCTGGCGGACTCCTCGGGCGACCACCAGGGGCTCTCCCTGGTGCTGTTCATGCTCTTCGTGACGGTCACCCTGGTGATCACCGCGTGGGCCGGGCGGCGGCGCAGCTCATCGGTGGAGTTCTTCGCCGGCGGCCGGCTGTTCACCCCGGTGGAGAACGGGCTGGCCATCGCGGGTGACTACATGTCGGCGGCCTCGTTCCTGGGGATCTCGGGACTGATCGCCCTCTTCGGCTATGACGGGCTGCTGTACTCGGTCGGCTTCTTCGTCGCCTGGCTCGTGGTGCTCATGCTGGTAGCCGAACTGGTGCGCAACTGCGGCCGCTACACCCTGGCCGACGTGCTGTCGGCGCGGATGCGGCACCGCCCGGTGCGGTTCGCCGCGGGCGTCGCGTCGGTGACGGTTTCCGTGCTGTACCTGGTGGCGCAGATGGTGGGCGCGGGCAGCCTCGTCGGGCTGCTGCTCGGCGGCTCGGGTGCCGCGCAGACCTGGACGGTGATCGGCGTCGGAGCGCTGATGGTCGTCTACGTGTCCTTCGGCGGCATGCGGGCCACCACCTGGATCCAGATCGTCAAGACCATCCTGCTGATGGGCGGCACGATCGCCCTGACCGTGATGGTGCTGGTGCGCTTCCACGGCAACATCGACGGACTGCTGCGCTCCGCCACCATCGGCAGCGGGCAGGGCAGTGCCTTCCTCGGGCCCGGCCTGCGGTACGGCGGCAGCGGCACCTCCCGGATGGACTTCATCAGCCTGGGCCTGGCCCTGGTGCTGGGCACGGCCGGCCTGCCGCACATCCTGTCGCGCTTCTACACCGTGCCGACGGCCCGTTCCGCCCGGCGGTCGGTGGTGTGGGCGATCGGCCTGATCGGCGTCTTCTACCTGATGACGATCGTGCTGGGCTTCGGCTCGGCCGCGGTGGTCGGTTCCGACGCGGTGCGCTCGTCCAACGAGGCGGGCAACACGGCGGTGCCGCTGCTGGCCGAGGCGCTGGGCGGCGGTTCGGGGACCACCGGAGGCGCGGTGCTGTTCGCCGTGGTGGGCGCGGTCGCGTTCGCCACGATCCTCGCCGTGGTCGCGGGCATCACCCTCGCCTCGTCGGCCTCGGTCGCGCACGACCTGTACGCGACCCTGCGCCGGCCCGACCGCGGCAGGGCCCGGCGCGGAGCCGGACGCTCGGCCAGGGTCCCCCGCCCCCGCTCCCCGCGCGCCGACAGCACCGGCACCCCCGCCGAGGCGGACGCGGAGGAGGCCCAGGGGGAGATGGTCGAGAACGAGGTGCGGGTGGCACGGCTGGCCGCCGTCGGGATCGGAGCCGTGTCCATCACGCTCAGCCTGTTCGCGCAGGACCAGAACGTGGCGTTCCTGGTGGGCCTGGCGTTCGCGGTGGCGGCCTCGGCGAACCTGCCGGTGCTGCTCTACTCGCTCTTCTGGCGGCGCTTCACCTCCCGGGGCGCCCTCTGGTCGATCTACGGCGGGTTGGTGCCGGCGCTGCTCCTGGTCGTCCTTTCCCCCGTCGTCTCGGGCCATCCGGACTCCCTCTTCCCGGGCGTCGACTTCCACGTGTTCCCGCTGGAGAACCCGGGGCTGGTGTCGATCCCGACGGGCTTCATCGCCGGCTGGCTGGGCACCGTCCTCTCCCGCGAACCCGCCGACGAGGGCGCCTACGCGGAGACGGAGGTGCGATCGCTGACCGGTGCCGGCGCGGCCTGACCCCGCGCCGCCCGGCCACGGTGGCCAGGGCTGCGCTCAGTGCCTCGACCGGTCGGGCCCTCAAGGGTGCCCGGCCGGTTCCCGCACGAGCGCGCCACCTGCCGGCCCGCCCTCCGCGGGCGGGCCGGCGGGCTGGCCACGGGCCGGCCGGACATCCCGGCCCGAAGGGTGCGGGCCCCGGCCTGCCCGGGGAGGGCGGTGCGCCACGGGACGCCCCGCACTCCCGGGCAGGCACGGCCGGCTGAGCCGGTCGCGGGGGTCCGTTCGGCTCTCCCCGCCCCTCCCCCCGGCGGGTTCAACCGGCGAGGGTCGGGTCCCGCCGGCCGGAAGTGCCGGGCGGCGCGGCGTCGGCGAGGGCGATGACGTCCATCCGGGTGGGCGTGCCGAGACGGGCGCCGCAGCTCTCCGGGCGCGGCGGCTCGCAGGGCACCTCCGCCACCAGTGCCCGCCAGGCCCGCCCGTCGGCGTGGACGACTCGCACCGACCAGGTCCGCGGATCCGGCCCGCCGTTCGCTGCGGCGTTCCCGTCGACCGCGGGCGCCGGTTCGGGCGGTTCGACGGACAGTGCTCCGGCCAGGCGCTCCCCGATCAGGTTCCGCACCGCCAGTTCGGCGGCCTGCCCGGCCCGGGGCCAGGTCGAGCGTCCCCGGCAGTTGCCGTCCTCGACCAGGCCGGCCGCCGCGGCGTCCAGTACGTCCTCGGCGAGCGCGGGGTCGAGCCGGCCGTAGGCGTACCCGTGCGGCAGGACCAGCATGGTGGGAGCGAAACGGTGGCCGCCCAAGTGGGTGGTCTCCCAGACCTCGTGGCCGGCGGAAGCGGCCAGGGCCTCCGCGAGGGGACGCCCCGCCACGGCGCAGCAGCGGTCGCGGGTGCCGTTGGTGCACACCAGGGCGATCGGCGGACCCTCGTACGCCGAGCCGAAGCCGAGGTGGTCGCCCGCGCCCAGGGCGGCGAGGTCGAGCGCGGCCAGCCCGGCCGGGTCCTCGACCTCCGCGGTCCGCACCCACGGGTCGTCAGGCGCCGTATGGGCGACGATCACCCGGCGCATGGCGGGCTGACCGGTGTCCGCGTGCCGCCCCGGGCGCCGGATCAGGCCGAGCCGCACCCCCGTGCCCTTCGCGGCGTCCTCAAGGGCGCGGCCCAGCACGGGGTCGAGACGGCTGGAGGTGAGCGCCTTCGCGCCCCACGGCCCCGGCTGCTCGACCAGCAGCCAGGTCCGCGCGACAGCGGCGGTGGCCGCCACGGCCTCACCCAACTCGGCAGAGGCCGCGGCACATGTCATCGTCTCCGGGCGCGCAGTCACCCGAAGATCGTAGGGCCTGCCGCCAGGACACACCCCCGGCCGCCTCCCCGCCCCCGGCTCCCCGCCCCGGGCCGGCCCCGCGCTGCCGGGCGGCACCGCTTCGGGAGCCCGGGCCGACCGGAGCCCGCAACGGGCTCCGGCCGACCCGAGGACAGCGTCGGCGGAACGGGCCGGCGGAAGCACGTCGGAGCATCGCCCCCGCCGCGTCGGGTCGGACGCGGCGGGCCGTGGACGCGCCGGGTCGGGGACGCGCCGGGCCGTGGACGCGCCGGTTCGTCAGAGGAGCGGCTCCGCGACCACCGCGATCTGCTTCGCGAGCGGCACGCCGGAGCCGTCCCGGCGCGGGTCCTTCGGCGGCAGGTCGGCAGGCTGTCCGGCCTCGGTGGCCGCGCGGGCCGGGGTCCGGCCCGCCCAGGCCAGCACCAGCCCGTCCTCCCCGCGCAGGAAGCGCTGGCAGCGCACCCCACCGGTGGCCCGGCCCTTCCGCGGGAACTGGTCGAACGGGGTCAGCTTGGCGGTGCCCTCGACACCGCCGTCGAGGGTGCCCTCGGCGCGGGCGATGGTCAGGACCACCGCGTCCGCCGCCGGGTCGACCGCGGAGAACGAGATCACCCGCGCCCCGTCCGCGAGCTTGATGCCCGCCATGCCGCCCGCCGGCCGGCCCTGCGGCCGTACCTGGGAGGCGGGGTAGCGCAGCAGTTGCGCGTCGTCGGTGATGAAGACCAGGTCCTCCTCGCCGGTGCGCAGCTCGACCGCGCCGACGATCTCGTCGCCCTCCTTGAGGGCGATGACCCCCAAGTCGTCCTTGTTCGGCGGGTAGTCGGGCACCACCCGCTTGACCACGCCCTGGACGGTGCCCAGTGCCAGGCCGGGGGAGGAGTCGCCGAGCGTGGTCAGGCACAGCGCCCGCTCGCCCTCGTGCAGCGACACGAACTCCGCCAGCGGCACCCCGCCCGACAGCGAGAACGGCCCCGGACCGGTCGGCAGCTCCGGCAGGTCGATGACGCTCATCCGCAGCAGCCTCCCCTCGGAGGTGACCACCCCCAGATCCGCCCGGGCCGTGGTGGCCACCGAGGAGACGACGGCGTCGTGCCTGACCCGCTTGCCCGCGTCCGCGCCGGAGAGCTCCGCGGTGGTGCGGCCCAGCAGCCCGGTGGAGGACAGCAGCACCCGGCACGGGTCGTCGGCCACCTCCAGCGGAACCGCGGCCACCGGGGTCTCGCCGGCCTCCAGCAGCACCGTGCGGCGGTCGGTGCCGTACCGCTTGGCCACCGCGGCCAGCTCCGACGAGACCAGCTTGCGCAGCTCCGGGTCGGAGTCCAGCACCCGGGTCAGCTCGGCGATCTCCTCGTTGAGGCGGTCCCGTTCGGCCTCCAGCTCGATCCGGTCGAACCGGGTGAGCCGGCGCAGCGGCGTGTCCAGGATGTACTGCGTCTGGACGTCGCTCAGCCCGAAGCGCTCCATCAGCCGCTCCTTGGCCTGCGCCGCGTTCTCGCTGGAGCGGATGATCGAGATGACCTCGTCGATGTCGACCAGCGCCACCAGCAGGCCGTCCACCAGGTGGAGCCGGTCCTGGCGCTTGCCGCGGCGGTACTCGCTGCGCCGCCGCACCACCGAGATGCGGTGGTCGACGTAGACCTCCAGCAGCTCCTTCAGGCCCAGCGTGAGCGGCTGGCCGTCCACCAGGGCCACGTTGTTGATGCCGAAGGAGTCCTCCATCGGCGTGAGCTTGTACAGCTGCTCCAGCACGGCCTCGGGGTTGAAGCCGTTCTTCACCTCGATGACCAGCCGCAGTCCGTGCTCGCGGTCGGTGAGGTCCTTGACGTCGGCGATGCCCTGGAGCTTCTTCGCGCCGACCAGGTCCTTGATCTTGGAGATGACCTTCTCCGGCCCCACGGTGAAGGGCAGTTCGGTCACCACCAGGCCCTTGCGGCGGGGGGTGACGTCCTCCACCGACACCGTGGCGCGGATCTTGAAGGTGCCGCGGCCGTTCTCGTAGGCGTCGCGGATGCCGGACAGTCCGATGATGTGGCCGCCGGTGGGCAGGTCGGGCCCGGGCACGTACCGCATCAGGGTGTCGAGATCGGCGTTCGGGTACCGGATCAGGTGCCGGGCGGCGGCGATCACCTCGCCGAGGTTGTGCGGCGGCATGTTCGTCGCCATGCCGACCGCGATCCCGGAGGCGCCGTTGACCAGGAGGTTCGGGTAGGCCGCCGGCAGGACGACGGGCTCCTGCTCCTGCCCGTCGTAGTTGGGCGCGAAGTCGACGGTCTCCTCGTCGATCGACTCGACCAGCAGCTGGGCGGCGCCGGACATCCGCGCTTCGGTGTAGCGCATGGCGGCCGGCATGTCGTCCAGCGAGCCGAAGTTGCCGTGCCCGTCCACCAGCGGCAGCCGCTGCGAGAAGGGCTGCGCCATGCGCACCAGCGCGTCGTAGATCGACGCGTCGCCGTGCGGGTGCAGCTTGCCCATCACCTCGCCGACCACGCGGGCGCACTTGACGAAGCCGCGCTCGGGCCGCAGGCCCATCTCGTTCATCTGGTACACGATCCGGCGGTGCACCGGCTTCATGCCGTCCCGCGCGTCCGGCAGGGCGCGCGAGTAGATCACCGAGTAGGCGTACTGGAGGTAGGAGCCCTGCATCTCGTCGACGACGTCGATGTCGAGGATGCGCTCCTCGAAATCGTCGTCCGGCGGCGGGTTCTTCGCGGTACGGCGGGCCATCGCGGGCGGCGCTCCTTCGTCTGGACCTGTCTGGGGCTCGCGGACCATTGTGGACCGCGCAGCCGACAGCTCGGACCGCGACCCGGTCGCGGGCGCCGTCCGATCCCGGCCGGAACCCCTGTTCGCCCCTCCGACAGGCGGCCCGCCGGGCGGTCCGCCCCCGGAACGCGCGGGGTTGGACCGACCGCCGGCGGCGGGCCGGTGCTCGGTCCGGCCGGGACCAGCCGGGACAAGCCGGGTCCGGGTTCCGGTCCGGGTTCCGGTCCGCATTCCGGTCCGGTTGCCGGTCCGGCCGTCGATCCGGTCCCCGAACCGGCCGCCGGTGCGGCCGTTCATCCGGTCGTCGGTCCCGGCGGGTGATCCGGCGGGGAACTTCGCACCGGGCGTGAACGCTTCCCTAGAGTGGCAGCAACTCGGCGCAGCCGCGCGCACGCGATCGGAAGGACAGCTTGCCCATGGGTCACCCCGCCACGCCGGAGGCGCACTCCAGCGGCCTGACAGCCACCGAGCACCGACTGGCGAACGGTTTGCGGGTGGTCCTCTCCGAGGACCACCTCACCCCGGTCGCGGCGGTGTGCCTGTGGTACGACGTCGGCTCCCGCCACGAGGTCGAGGGCCGCACCGGCCTCGCCCACCTCTTCGAGCACCTGATGTTCCAGGGCTCGGCGAGCGTCTCGGGCAACGGCCACTTCGAACTGGTCCAGGCCGCCGGCGGCTCGCTCAACGGCACCACCAGCTTCGAGCGCACCAACTACTTCGAGACGATGCCCGCCCACCAGCTGGAACTGGCCCTGTGGCTGGAGGCCGACCGCATGGGCAGCCTGCTGACGGCGCTGGACGAGCAGAGCCTGGAGAACCAGCGGGACGTCGTGAAGAACGAGCGCCGCCAGCGGTACGACAACGTGCCCTACGGCACCGCCTTCGAACGGCTGACGGCGCTGGCCAACCCGGCCGGCCACCCCTACCACCACACCCCGATCGGCTCCATGGCCGACCTCGACGCGGCCTCCCTGGAGGACGCCCGCGCCTTCTTCCGGACCTACTACGCGCCCGGCAACGCGGTCCTGTCCGTCGTCGGGGACATCGACCCGGAGCAGACCCTCGCCTGGGTCGAGAAGTACTTCGGCTCCATCCCCGCGCACCAGGGCAAGCCGCAGCCGCGCGACGGCTCGCTGCCCGACCTGATCGGCGAGGGGGTGCGCGAGGTGGTCCTGGAGGACGTGCCCTCCCGCGCCCTGATGTCCGCCTACCGGCTGCCGCACGACGGCACCCGCGAGGCCGACGCGGCCGACCTGGCGCTGACCGTGCTCGGCGGCGGCGAGTCCTCCCGGCTCCACAACCGCCTGGTGCGCCGCGACCGTACGGCCGTCACCGCCGGGTTCGGGCTGCTGCGGCTGGCCGGCGCGCCCTCGCTGGCGTGGCTCGACGTCAAGCTCTCCTCCGGCGTGGAGCTCTCCGAGGTGGAGACCGCGGTCGACGAGGAGCTGGCCCGGTTCGCCGCCGAGGGCCCCACGCCCGAGGAGATGGAGCGCGCCCAGGCCCAGCTGGAGCGGGAGTGGCTGGACCGGCTGACCACGGTCAGCGGCCGGGCCGACGAACTGTGCCGGTACGCCGTGCTCTTCGGCGACCCGCAGCTCGCGCTGACCGCGGTCGGCCGGGTGCTTGAGGTGACCCGCGAGGAGGTCCAGGCGGTGGCGCGGGAGCGGCTGCGCCCCGACAACCGCGCCACGCTGGTCTACGAGCCCACCGGCGGCTCCGGCAACGGCGCCGACGAGGCCGACGAGGAGGCCGGCATCGCGGCCGAGGCCGGCGGGCAAGCTGACGGAGAGGCCGGTACGCCGGCCGCGCAGGGAGAGGGTGCCGAGGCATGAGCGACACCGCCACGATGACGTTCCACCCGCAGCCGCAGGCCGGCGAGCCGAAGCCGTGGGCCTTCCCCGCGCCGACCCGCTCCACGATGGCCAACGGCCTGACGCTGCTGGTCTGCGACCGCCCCGGCCAGCAGGTCGTGGCCGTCGAGGTGCTGCTGGCCGCCCCGCTGGCCGCCGAGCCCGAGGGCCTGGACGGCGTCGCCACCATCATGGCGCGCGGCCTGTCGGAGGGCACCGACACGCTGACCGCCGAGGAGTTCGCCGCCGAACTGGAGCGCTGCGGGGCCACCCTGGACGCGCACGCCGACCACCCCGGCGTCCGCGTCTCCCTGGAGGTGCCCGCCTCCCGGCTGGACAAGGCCCTCGGCCTGCTCGCCGACGCGCTGCGCGTCCCCGCGTTCCCCGAGGACGAGGTCAAGCGGCTGGTCGCGAACCGGCTCGACGAGATCCCGCACGAGCTGGCCAACCCCGGCCGGCGCGCCGCCATGGCGCTGTCCAAGGAGCTGTTCCCGGCCGAGGCCCGGCACTCCCGGCCGAGGCTCGGCACCGAGGAGACCGTCCGGCGGATCGACGCCGACGCGGTGCGCGCCTTCTACGCCGCGCACGTCCGGCCCGCGACGGCCACGGTGGCGGTGGTCGGCGACCTCGACGGCGTCGACCTGCCGGCGCTGCTCGACGCCACCCTCGGCACCTGGACCGGCAGCAGCGCCGAGCCGCCGGCCCGTACGGCCATCACCTCGGACGACGCCGCCCGCGTCGTCGTCGTGGACCGCCCCGGCTCCGTCCAGACCCAGGTGCTCATCGGCCGCACCGGGCCGGACCGGCACAACGGGCTGTGGGCCGCGCAGGTGCTGGGGACCTACTGCCTGGGCGGCACCCTCACCTCCCGGCTGGACCGGGTGCTGCGGGAGGAGAAGGGCTACACCTACGGGGTGCGGGCCTTCGGCCAGGTGCTGCTCTCCTCCGCGGACGGCTCCGGCGCCGCGCTGCTGGGGATCAGCGGCTCGGTGGCCACCGACGTGACCGGCCCGGCCCTCGCCGACACCTGGCGGGTGATCCGGGAGCTGGCCGAGGGCGGCCTGACCGACGCCGAGCGCGACGTCGCCGTGCAGAACCTCGTCGGCGTGGCGCCGCTGCGCTACGAGACCGCGGCCGCCGTGGCCGACACCCTGATGGACCAGGTGGAGCAGCAGCTGCCGGACGACTACCAGGCGGCGCTGTACGCGCGGCTGGTCGAGACCGGCACGGTGGAGGCGACGGCCGCGGTCGTCAGCGCCTTCCCGCTGGACCGGCTCGTGGTGGTCCTGGTCGGCGACGCGTCGGTGATCGCCGAGCCGGTCAAGGAACTGGGGATCGGACCGGTGCGGGTCGTCAGCTGACCGCACGGGCACAGTGGGGGCGCCCTCGGGGTCCTCGACGCGGGAAGGGGTCGGCCGGGTGCGCACGCACCCGGCCGACCCCTTCGGCTCTGCGCCCGTCGGCCGGCGGTCGCCGAGTGCACTCCGGCGCGGTGGCACCTCGGTGCCGCGGTGGGCGAAGAGCTGGCGCCGCCTCACCATTCGGGTGATTTGCGGTGATTTGATGCCCACGGCGCCATGTGGGCGATGCTGTGTCCTCCGCTACATATCAGCTGATCTGTTTGGCCGACCCGGGGACGCGCGGATAGCGTCGCGGCTGGCCGCCCCCCAAGGGCGGCGGCGCCCGGCGGCTCCGGGCGCGTAGCGCACATCGCCGAGTCCCCCCGCCAGGGGGAGCCGGAGACGCCCGAGTGACCGGCGGCGTCCGGCGGCGGCACCGCGAGAGGCCCCTCCGGACCCGACGGCCCGCCCGGCAGGCGAGACGAAGGAAAGGAGCGCGCCCCGCCATGGCGTTCCCCGTTCGCCCCGCCGCCTCCCACGGCCCCGATCCCGACGGCGCCGACACGCCCGACCGCTTCGACCACCCCGACGGCGCCGACCACCCCGACCGTCCTGACGGCGCCGACGGTCCCGACGCTCCTGACGGCGGCTCGGTATCGCGCCGCGACGGTGCCGACGGTGCCGACGGCGCCCACACGCCCGGCCCGGAGGCCGATCAGGCCGCCGGCCCCGGCGAGCCCGGCCGCGCCGCCGCGCCGGGTCCCGGCCGCGCCCTCCTGCCTCCGTGGGGTGCACGCGCCGCGCAGGGCCGACACCGCAGGCCGCGCCGGATCGGCGCCGGCGCCGCGCTGGCCGGCATCGTCGTCCTCGGCGGAGGAGGCGCCGCCCTCGGGACGTCGCTGGCCTCCTCCGGGCGGTCCGCCGGATCCGCGGCGGAGGGCGCCGCGTTCGGCCAGGCCGTCGGCGTCCCGGGCGCGCTGGCGCACACCCTGGACGGACAGGCGGACGCGCAGGAACCGGCCGGCACGGCCACTCCGGACAGCGGTACGGGCGGCACCTCCGCGAGCGCCGCACCCGCGCCCGCCGGGACGTCCGGCCCGAAGGGCGAGCAGAAGACCGCGCCGAAGCCCACCGCGACGTCGCCGGCCACATCCCCCTCGGGCGCCTCGCGGACGTCGGAGCCCGGCGCCCAGGCGTCGCCGTCCGCCCCGAAGGCCGGTGCCGCCCCGGCCCCGTCGGCCACGGCGCCGTCGGCCGCGGCCACCTCCGGCGGCAGCCCGTCGTCCGCGCCCACGACCGCCCCGGGCGGCTGGACGGCCCCGGTCGGGGCCGCCCCCGTCAGCGCGCGGAGCTCTGCCGCCGGCCGGACCTGGCCGGCGGCCGGGGGCGGGCTCGGGGGCGTGGACTTCCTCGTCCCGGCGGGAACCGCCGTGCACGCTGTCGCCGCCGGCACCGTGGTCTCCGCCGGCCCGGACGGCGCCGAGGGCCTCGCGGTGGTGATCCGCCACGCGGACGGCCGCTACACCCTCTACGGCGGCCTCTCCCGGACCCTGGTGGCCGCGGGCCGGACGGTGACGGGCGGCCAGAGCGTCGGCCTGTCCGGCACCACCGGCGCGGGCGGCACGGCCGGCCTGCACTTCGAGGTGCGCACCGCCGCGCGGGGCGGCTCCGCCCTCGACCCGCTGGCGTACCTGCGGGAGCACGGCGTCGGCGTCTGACGCCGGGACGTCCTCCGGCCACCGGGCGCCTCGGCCCCGGCCGCCCACCCGCGCGGCCGGGGCCACCGGCGCACTCCGACCAAAATCCGCCAAAGAATTCGCGGACTGCTTTCCATTCCCCCCGCGTGCTGGAATAGAGTCTCGGCAGAATAACGGGGAAAGAACGGAGTCCGAGCGATGCGGAACCGGACGTGAACGGCACGGAGGGCACCGGGCGGCGCATATCCGCGCAGGTGGTGTGCGGGGCGATCCGCGACGACATCGTCGGCGGCTTCTTCCCGCCCGGCGGCCGCCTCACCGAGGAACTGCTGGCGCGGCGCTACGGGGTCTCCCGGGTGCCGGTGCGCGAGGCGCTGCGCACCCTGGAGTCCGAGGGCTTCGTCCGCACCCGCCGGCACGCCGGCGCCTCGGTGGCCGAGCCGACCGAGCAGGAGGCCGCCGACCTGCTGGAGATGCGAGGCCTGCTGGAGCCGCTGGGTGCTGCCCGAGCCGCGCAGCGCCGCGGCGAGGCGCACCTGAAGGTGCTGCGCGGGCTGGTCCGGCTGGGTCAGGAGCGCGCTGAGCAAGGGCAGTTGTCCGACCTGCCGTCGCTGGGCGGATGGTTCCACGAGACGCTGGCCCAGGCGTCGGGCAGCCCCACGCTGGCCGCCCTGCTCACCCAGCTGCGGCACAAGATCACCTGGGTGTTCGGCGACGGCCCGACCCCGCGCGCCGTCCAGGCGTGGCAGGAGCACGCGGCGATCGTGGACGCGGTGGCCCGCGGCGACGCCGACCGGGCCCGCCGGCTGGCCGCCCTCCACGTGGAGCGGGCGGTCGCCGTGAGAACCCCGAAACATCCCGTCAACGCGATTCGCCGCCGGGCTTAACATCGGCACCGTATAAAGTCGGGTGAATTACTTCCCGGGGTTTTCGGGAAAGCGGTGCCGGGCAAGCCGTGGGGGGTTGTCCGGCACCGCTGAATTCGCCGTGCGCGCCCGGCCGGCCGTAAAGCAGCCGGTGCGGCGGGCCGTAGAGCCGGCCGCGACGCGGGCTGTGGCGCCGGGCGGCCGCGCCGGAGCGGCGCGGCCGCGACCACCCGCCGTGCGCCGCGCTACACCGCCGTGCGCCGCCGCTGTCGCCGGGAGCGGCCGGACACGGCCGGACGCGCCGTCAGACCGTCTCGGGAAGCTCGTCCAGCCCCTCGGCCACGAGCTTGGCCAGCCGGTCGAGGGCCGCCTCCGCGTCCGGCGCGTCGGAGGAGATCACCACCTCCTCGCCGCCCCGGGCGCCCAACCCCAGTACGGCGAGCATGGAGGCCGCGTTGACCGGCGAGCCGTCCGCCTTCGCGATCGTCACGGGTACGCCCGAGGCGGTGGCCGCGCGGACGAAGATGGACGCCGGGCGGGCGTGCAGCCCCTCCGCCCAGCCGATGGTGACGTGGCGTTCAGCCATGGTGGTGTCCTTCTGTGGTCGCTGCCGGTGGTCCGTGGTGCCGCCCGCCGTCGGGCGCACCCCCACAAGCCTGCCCGCCGATCGGCGGCCGCACCCTCCACCAGCGTCCCCGGCGCGTCTCCCCGGCACGACCGGCGCCTCCCCCGACCAGGACCCGAGCAGGGCCCGAGCAGGGCCCGAGCAGGGCCCGAGCAGGGCCCGGCAGGGGTTTCTCCCGACCGGTTCGCGGCCCCGGCGGGCACCGGGGGACTCCCGTACCTTCGTGCGAAGCCTCACCCGCATACGCTGGGCCCATGAGCGAACGGCCGTATCCGGTGCACTGGGAGGCGGACGTCGTCCTGCGCGACGGCGGCACCGCCCACATCCGGCCGATCGGCCCGGACGACGCCGGACGACTGGTCGACTTCTACGGACTCGTCTCCGACGAGTCCAAGTACTTCCGCTTCTTCGCCCCCTACCCGCGGCTGTCCGACCGCGACGTGCACCGCTTCACGCACCACGACTACGACGACCGGGTCGGGCTGGCCGCCACCGTCGGCGACGACTTCATCGCGACCGTCCGCTACGACCGCACCGACGAGCAGGGCCGGCCCGCGACCGGACCCGCGGGCACCCGGGCCGAGGTCGCCTTCCTCGTCCAGGACGCCCACCAGGGCCGCGGGGTGGCCTCCGCGCTGCTGGAGCACATCGCCGCCGTCGCCCGGGAGCGCGGCATCCTCCACTTCACCGCCGAAGTGCTGCCCGAGAACCGCAGGATGGTGAAGGTCTTCACCGACGCCGGCTACACCCAGCAGCGCAGCTTCGCCGACGGGGTGGTCCACCTCGACCTCGACCTGGAGCCCACCGACGCCTCCGTGGCGGTGATGCGCGCCCGCGAGCACCGCGCCGAGGCCCGCTCGGTGCAGCGGCTGCTGCGCCCGGCCTCCGTCGCCGTGGTCGGCGTCGGCCGCGGGCCCGGCGGCGTCGGCCGCGCCCTGCTGCGCAACATCGCCGCCGGCGGCTTCACCGGCCGGCTGGTCGCGGTCAACCCGGCCTTCGCCGAGGGCGCCGAGGTCGACGGCGTCCCCGCCCACGCGTCCGTGCGCGAGGCCGTGGCGGCCGGCGGCGGCGTGGACCTGGCGGTGGTCGCGGTGCGGGCCGAGCAGGTGCCGGCGGCGGTCGCCGACTGCGGCGCCGCGGGGGTGCGGGGCCTGGTGGTGGTGAGCGCCGGGTACTCCGAGTCCGGCCCCGAGGGGCGGGCCCGCCAGCGCGACCTGGTACGGCAGGCACGCGTCCACGGCATGCGGGTGATCGGCCCCAACGCGTTCGGCGTCGTCAACACCGCCGCCGACACCAGCCTCAACGCCTCGCTCTCGCCGGAGCTGCCGCGCCGCGGCCGGCTCGGCCTGTTCACGCAGTCCGGCTCCATCGGCATCGCGCTGCTGTCCGGGCTGCACCGGCGCGGGGTGGGCCCGTCCACGTTCGTCTCCGCCGGCAACCGGGCCGACGTCTCCGGCAACGACCTGCTCCAGTTCTGGCAGGACGACCCGGAGACCGACGTGGTGCTGATGTACCTGGAGTCGTTCGGCAACCCGCGCAAGTTCACCCGGCTCGCCCGCCGCACCGCCGCCGCCAAGCCGCTGGTGGTGGTCAAGGGAGCGCTGCACTCCGGCGCGGTGCCGCCCGGCCACGCCGTGCCGGTCACCCGGGTCCCCGACTCCACCGTCTCGGCGCTCTTCCGCCAGGCGGGGGTCATCCGGGTGGGCACCGTCACCGAGCTCCTCGACACCGGGGTGTACCTGGCCCTGCAGCCGCTGCCGGCCGGCCGCCGGGTCGCGGTCCTCGGAAACTGCGAGTCGCTCGGGCTGCTCACCTACGACGCCGCGCTCACCGCCGGGTTGCGCCCCCTCGCCCCCGTCGACCTCACCACCGGCGCCACCCCCGAGGACATCGCCGCCGCCCTGCGCGCCGCGCTGGCCGACCCCGGCAACGACGCGGTCGTGGTCACCGTGATCCCGCGCGTCGGCACGGACCCGGCCGCCGCGCCCCCCGGAAGCGGCCCCGCCGCCCGGCCGGACCCCCTCGCCGGCCTGACCGGCGACCAGAGCCCGCCGGTCACCGCCGACCTGTCCGCGGCCGCCGCCCGCCCGCCCGCCGAGGAGGACGACCCGTACCTCGCCGACGCCCTGCGCCGGGCCGCCGAGGGCGCCGCCAAGCCCGTCGTCGTGGTGTACCTCGCCCTCGAAGCGATGGCCGGCCGGCTGCACGCCGAGGACGCGCCCGGCGCCCGTATCCCCGCCTACCGCGCCCCCGACCGCGCGGTGCGCTGCCTGGCCGTCGCGGCGGCCTACGCGGCCTGGCGGGAGTCGGCGGCCGGCCCCGGCGTGGTGCCGGAGCTGGACGGCGTCGACGAGGCGGCCGCCGCCGAGGACGTCCGCCGGATGCTGCCGCCCGGCACCCCGGCCGGGGAGGGCCGCACCCTCACCGAGGACGAGGCCGCCACGCTGCTGGGCCGCTACGGCATTCGTGTCGTCGGCTCGCTGCCCGCCCCCGACCCGGAGGCGGCGGTGGCCGCGGCGGAACGGCTCGGCTACCCGGTCGCGCTGAAGACCACCGCCCCGCACCTGCGCCACCGCGCCGACCTCGGCGGGGTGCGGCTGGACCTCGCCGACGAGGAGGACCTGCGCCGCGCCTACGCCGAACTCACCGCGCGGCTCGGCGCCCCCGGGGAACTGCGGCCGGTGGTGCAGGCGATGGCGCCGCGCGGCGTGGACACGGTGGTACGCGCCGGGGTGGACCCGGCGGCCGGCGCGGTCCTCTCCTTCGGCCTGGCCGGGCCGCCCTCGGAGCTGCTCGGCGACCTCGCCCACCGTCTCGTTCCGGCCACCGACCGGGACGCCGCCGAGCTGGTCCGCTCCATCCGGGCCGCGCCGCTGCTCTTCGGCTGGCGCGGCGCGGAACCCGTGGACACCGCCGCGCTGGAAGAGCTGCTCCTGCGGGTGTCGATGCTCACCGACGACCTTCCCGAGGTGGTGGCCGTGGACCTGGACCCGGTGGTGGTCGCGCCGCGCGGGCTGAGCGTGCTCGGCGCCCGGGTCCGGCTGTCCCGCCCGCCGGCCCGCACCGACCTGGGGCCCCGGGCGCTGTCCTCGTTCTGACCGCCCCGGCGGACTCGGGCGCCCCCACCGCCGGACGTGCCCCGACCTGCCGCGGGGGTGCCGCCGGGGCCTTGCGGGGGCGCCTGGCCCGCGCCTGCCCCGGGTCCGGCCCGTTGCCGGGGGCCGCCCGGGCGCCGTCCGGTTCTGCCGCGTTCCGCGCCCCGCGGCACGTCATAGGATGGGCGCCATGGCGAAAACCGGTACGAGCACGCAGGGCCTGCGCACGGCCATCGAGCGCAGCGGCTACTACCCGGCCCTGGTGGCCGAGGCCGTCGAGGCCGCGGTCGGCGGCGAACCGGTGGCGTCCTACCTGGTCAACCAGGAGACCACGTTCGACGCCAACGAGGTGCGCCGCCACGTCACGGTGCTGGTGCTCACCGGCAGCCGCTTCATCGTCAGCCACACCGACGAGCAGGCCGCCGACGACACCTCACCCAGCCCCTACACCACCACCTCCACCGAGTCGGTGAAGATCGGCCGGATCTCGTCGGTCGTGGTCAGCCGCGTGGTGGCCGACCCCGAGGAGTACACCCCCGGCACCCCGCCGCGCGAGGTGGTGCTGACCATCGGCTGGGGCGCCGTCAACCGCATCGACCTGGAGCCCGCCGCCTGCGCGGACCCGGACTGCGAGGCCGACCACGGCTACACCGGCTCCTCCACCGCCGACGACCTCTCGCTGCGGGTGAGCGAGGCCGGTGACGGCCCGGACGCGGTCCGTGACACCCTCGCCTTCGCGCAGGCGCTCTCCGAGGCGACAGCGGCCCAGGACTGATGGCCCCACCGCTCACCGACCCGTACGGCCCCGAGCCGCTCGACCCGCGCACCGCTCCGGCGCCCGCCTACGGCAGCGGGGCGCTGAGCGACCTCCTGCCGGCCGCGATGGCCGGCTTCGAGGTGCCCGGGATGCCCGCCACCGGGATGGTGCTGGAGCCCGCCGACCGGGTGTGCGTCTTCCTCGTCGACGGGATGGGGTGGGAGCTGCTGCTGCGCCACCCCGACTGGGCGCCCTTCCTCACCTCGCTGGTCGCCGCCTCCCGGCGCCCGCTGACGGCCGGCTTCCCCGCCACCACGGCGACCTCGCTGGCCTCGGTCGGCACCGGCCTGCCGCCCGGCCGCCACGGCCTGCCCGGGTACACCGCGCTCAACCCGGACACCGGCGAGCTGATGAACCAGCTGCGCTGGAAGCCGTGGACGCCGCCCGCGGTGTGGCAGCCGTACCCGACCGTCTTCGAGCTCGCCGACGCCGCCGGGATCTCCACCTGCCAGGTCTCCTCGCCCGACTTCGAGCGCACCCCGCTGACGAAGGTGGCGCTGTCCGGCGGCACCTTCCTGGGCCGGCTCACCGGCGAGGAGCGGATGGACCTGGCCGCGAAGCGGCTCGGCGCCGACCGGGCGCTGGTCTACACGTACTACAGCGAACTCGACGGCAGCGGCCACCGGTTCGGCGTGGACTCCGACGCCTGGCGCGGCCAACTCGCCACCGTGGACCGGCTGGTGCAGCGGCTGGCCGAGCAACTCCCGCCGCGCAGCGCGCTGTACGTCACGGCGGACCACGGCATGATCGACATCCCCTTCGACGAGGAGTCGCGGATCGACTTCGACGAGGACTGGGAGCTGCGCGCCGGCGTCGCCGTGCTCGGCGGGGAGGGCCGGGCCCGGCACGTCTACGCCGTCCCCGGGGCGGCCGGCGACGTGCTCGCGGTGTGGAGCGAGGTGCTCGGCGACCGGATGTGGGTGGCCGGCCGGGACGAGGCGGTGGCCGCGGGCTGGTTCGGCCCGGACCCCGACCCGCGGGTGCTGCCGCGGATCGGCGACGTGGTGGCCGTGGCCCGCGACGACGTCGCCGTGGTGGCCACCCGGACCGAGCCGCACGAGTCGCGGATGGTGGGCCTGCACGGCTCCATGGTCCCCGTCGAGCAACTCGTCCCGCTCCTCGAAGTACGCTCCTGACCACCCCCTCCCACGCTTGAGCCCGCTCTCCGCGCGACGCCGCCGGACCGGGCCCGCACCACCCGCCCGTCCACCGAAAGGCCACCCCCACCCCATGTCCGAGCTGGTCTTCTTCTCCGGAACGATGGACTGCGGCAAATCCACCCTCGCCCTCCAGATCGTCCACAACCGGGCGGCACGCGGCCTGCGGTCGGTGATCTTCACCCGCAACGACCGGGCCGGCGAGGGCAAGCTCTCCTCCCGGCTGGGCCTGGTCACCGACGCCGTCGAGGTGGCCGACGGCACCGACCTCTACGCGCACCTGGTGGCCGAGCTCAGCCGCGGCTCCCGGGTGGACTACGTGGTGGTGGACGAGGCGCAGTTCCTCGGCCCGGACCAGGCCGACCAGCTGGCCCGGGTGGTCGACGACCTCGACCTCGACGTGTACGCCTTCGGCATCACCACCGACTTCCGCAGCCGGCTCTTCCCGGGCTCCCAGCGGCTGATCGAGCTGGCCGACCGGGTCGAGGCGCTCCAGGTGGAGACGCTGTGCTGGTGCGGCGCCCGGGCCACCCACAACGCCCGTACGGTGGGCGGGGTGATGGTGGTCGAGGGCGCCCAGGTGGTGATCGGCGACGTGGACAAGGCCGAGAGCGAGGTCGGCTACGAGGTGCTGTGCCGGCGCCACCACCGCCGCCAGGTGACCCGGGCGGCGGCGGCCGGCGGCTCGCTGGCCCAGGACGTGCTGCCGGTCAACCCCGTCTGACCGCGCGGGCCCCGCGCGGCCCGGGCGTCACGCGCGGGCGAGCCGCAGCGTCAGGATCTGGAACGGCCGCAGCTCCAGCGCCACCGCGGACCCGCCGGGCAGCGGCGGCCGGTCGCCCGGGTCCTCCAGCAGGTCCGTGACGTGCGCCCGGGCCACCGGGAAGCCGGCCGTCAGGGTCGCCCGCGCGGAGCCGCCGCGTGACTCGTACAGCCGCACCACCACGTCCCCCGACCGGTCGTCGGCCAGCTTCACCGACTCCACCACCACGTCCGGGTGGTCCACCGCGACCAGCGGCGGCCCGCCCGCCGGGGACCCCGCGGCCGGCCGCAGCGGCAGCGTGAAGGCGTAGCCCGCCGCCACCGCGCCGCCCACGTCGGTGCCGGGCGCCAGCCCGTACGAGAAGCGGTGCCGGCCCCGGTCGGCCTGCGGGTCCGGGCTGTGCGGGGCGCGCAGCAGCGACAGCCGCACCGTCGTCGTGGTGCCGCCGTCCGCGCGGACCTGCCGGGACACGTCGTGGCCGTAGGTGGAGTCGGTCACCAGGGCCGCGCCCCAGCCGTGTTCGCCGACGTGCACCCAGCGGTGCGCCCACAGCTCGAAACGGGCCGCGTCCCAGCTGGTGTTCTCGTGGGTGGGCCGCCGCACATGGCCGAACTGGATCTCGGCGCTCTCGTGTTCGGCGTGCACCCGCAGCGGCCACGCCGCCTTGAGGAGGGCGTCCCGCTCCTGCCAGTCGATGTCGGTGCGCACCGCCAGCACCCCGCTGTCCGCGGCCAGTTCGAGGTGCTGCACCAGGCGGGAGGCGCCGAAGGAGCGCTCCACCCGGACCGAGGCGAGCAGCGGCCCGGCCTCGGCGACCGCCACCGACTCGGCCTCCACCAGGTCCCGGACGGTGTCGCGGTAGTAGCCGTCGATGTTCCAGGCGCTCCACAGGTTCGGGTCGTCCGGGTGGAGTTGGAGCAGGTTGGCCGGCCGGTCCGGGTCGACCGCCTCCCGGCCCGCGCGCAGGTCGTACACCGAGCGGACCAGCCCGTCGGCGTCGACGACCACCCGCAGCAGGCCGTTGTCCAGGACGGTGCGGCCGTCCTCCCCGGTCACCCGCACCCGCTCCGCGTCCGCCACGGCGGCGGCCGGCACGGGCCCGCCGCGGCCCAGGGCCGGCACTTCCGCCAGGACCGCCACCGAGCCGTCCGACAGGCGCTGCGCGGCCGCACCTTCCGGTACGGCGGTGCCGGCCGGCACCAGGGCCACCTCGCGGCGCGGGTACGGCCCGGCGTTGTGGAAGGCCAACCCCGCCGCTCCGTCCGCCCCTTCGTCCACGGCCAGCGCCTCGCCGATCAACCCAGCCAGCTCCTCCTGGAGTTCGGCGTGCACCGCCTCGGCCTCCTGGTGCACCCAGGCGATGGACGAGCCGGGCAGGATGTCGTGGAACTGGTGCAGCAGCACCCGCCGCCACACCGACTCCAGCCGCTCGTACGGGTACGCGGCGCCGGTGCGCACCGCCGCGTCGGCGGCCCACAGCTCGGCCTCCCGCAGCAGCGCCTCGGCCCGCCGGTTGCCCTGCTTGGTGCGGGCCTGGCTGGTGTAGGTGCCGCGGTGGTTCTCCAGGTACAGCTCGCCGCGCCACACCGGCGCGTCCGGGTACTCGGCGCGGGCCGCGGCGAAGAAGGCGGCGGGGTCGCCGACCTCGACCCGGACCGACCCCTCCAGGTCCCGCAGCCGCCGTGCCCGCTCCATCATCTCCCGGGTGGGCCCGCCGCCCCCGTCGCCGAACCCGAACGGGGCCAGCGACCGGGTGGCGGCTCCCTTGTCGGCGAAGTTCCGTTCGGCGTGCGCGAGTTCCGCGCCGGTCAGGGAGGCGTTGTAGGTGTCGACGGGCGGGAAGTGGGTGAAGACCCGGGTGCCGTCGATGCCCTCCCAGTCGAAGCTGTGGTGCGGCAGCCGGTTGGTCTCGTTCCACGAGAGCTTCTGCGTCAGGAACCACTTCGCCCCGGCCAGCACGGCGAGTTGGGGGTAGGCGGCGGTGTAGCCGAACGAGTCCGGCAGCCACACCCCCTCCTGGGCGATCCCGAACTCCTCGGCGAAGAACCGCCGTCCGTGGACGAGCTGGCGGGCCAGCGCCTCGCCGCCGGGCAGGTTGCCGTCGGCCTCCACCCACATCCCGCCGACCGGCACCCACGTGCCGGCGGTGACCGCCTTCCTGATCCGCTCGAAGACCTCCGGCCGCCGCTCCTTGATCCACGCGTACTGCTGCGCCGAGGAGCAGGCGAAGACCAGCTCGGGGTACTCCCGCGCGAGGGCGGTCATGTTGGTGAAGGTGCGCGCGCACTTGCGGACCGTCTCGCGGACCGGCCACAGCCAGGCCGAGTCGATGTGCGCGTGGCCCACCGCGGTAACGGTGTGCGCGGAGGCGTGCGCCGGCCGGGACAGCACCCCGGCGAGCCGGTCCCGGCCGGCCTGCGCGGTGCCGGCCACGTCGGCCGGGTCGACGGCGTCCATGGCGTGCCGGAGCGCGCGCAGCACCTCGTGCCGGCGGCTGCTGCCGAGCGGCAGCTCGCGCATCAGCCCGTCGAGCACCTCCACGTCGTGCAGCAGGTGCCAGACCGCGTCCTCGCGCACCGCGAGGTCGGCGGCGACCAGTCGGTACAGCGGCTCGGTGCCGGCCGTCTCCCGTGCGCCGAAGCGGGTACCGACGGCCCTCGCGCCCTCGATGCCCGGGTTGGCGGCCAGCTCCACGAGCAGCTCCACCGGTTCGCCGCCGTTCGCCGGCTCGGCCAGCAGCACGCCGCGGTGGTGCGGGTGCAGTCCCTGGAGCGGTGAGCCGGCCGCGTCGTGGACGAAGCCCTCGGCCTGACCGCCGGGCCCCCTGGACAGGTCGAAGCCGAGGTCGAAGACGGCCTCCACCCGCCGGCCCGCCCACTCCCTCGGTATCCGGCCGGTCGCCCGCAACCAGGTCGTCGACCACGGCGCCCCCCACGGATCGCCGATCGCGGCCGGCCGGTACTCGGCCGCCAGCGCCTCCGCGACCGGGACCGGCTCGCCCGGCACCTGCCAGGCCGCCAACTCCAGCGGCAGCGGCGGACCGTAGAGGGCCGGCCTGACCACGTGGGAGAGGAACTTGGTGATCCGGGGTTCGACGATATGGCGGTCGTCATGCACAGGCGTGCTCCTTCTGCTCGGTGCGACGGCAGGGAGGACCGGCGGGGACGCGTCGGCGAGCCGGCGGAGGGCGCCCGGGGAGGCGGTGCAGCGGCTGGTCGGCTCGGCGGCTGGTCGGCCTGTCGGCCCGTCTGCTCGGCGGCTGGTCGGCTGGTCGGCTCGGCGGCTGGCCAGCGAGTCGGCCCGGCGCCTCCCTTGCCGGCCCCGGGCCGCGCGCGGCCCCGGACGACGTGCGCGGCGCGGCGCGGCTCCGCGCTCCCGGACACCGCTGGGCGGGCCCGGGAGCGCGGACGGGGCTCAGCCCTTGGCGTGGCGGCGCGCGGCGGCGAGCCGGTCCTCGAAGTGCGCCGCCCACTGGGCCGTACGGTCCAGGTAGGCGGTCTCGGCACGGCGGCCGGTACGGCCGTACGCGCCCTCGTAGTTCAGGTACTCAAGGCTGCCGGGGGTGTGCGCGGTGGCCGGTTCGATCATGGAGCCCTCGTGCCACTCGTTGAACGAGGTGATGCTCACCCAGTCGGGCACCCCGCCCGCGTTGCCGGAGGCCAGGGCGTACGACCACTCCTGGTCGTAGGTCGCGCCGTCGGCGCGGTCCAGCGTGGGGGTGGTGTTGCCCGGCACGGCCCGGTCGTCGATGTAGCCCGGGCCCAGGGAGGGCGCCCACACCATGCCCCGCTCGGCGCAGAAGGCGGCCACCCCCGACCAGTCCGGCTCGTTGTGGGTCGCGATGGCGTCGTAGGTGTAGGCGCCGCCGAAGTCGCCGATCCTGCTGGTGTCCCAGGTCTGCGCCATCACGATGGCCTCGTCGTCGACCTGGTGCAGCGCCGACCAGTCCACGGTGAGCAGGCTGTTGAAGATGTAGTACGCGGTGCGGTGGCCGTGCTCCGGGTCGCGGTGGAAGGCCGGGTGGCGGCCGTACTCGGCGGTGATGTAGCGGATGTCGGCCACCACGCTGTCCGCGTCGCGGCCGCCGTACGGCTCGATGTGCCAGGCGACCTGGAGCCCCTCGCGAGCGGCGGCGTCCAGCACCACCCGGGCGTGCTGGTCCTCGTAGCTGCCCTGCCCCCACCAGCTGCTCACCAGCACGCCGACGCCGGCCTGCCGCAGCCAGCGCATGTGCTGGGCGACCGCGCCGTGCAGGTCCCCGGAGTCGTACGGGCCCAGCACCGGGTAGTAGTTGGAGCCGATGTCGTCCGGCGGGTTGACCGACCCCTGCGGCCAGTGCCGCCACTGGCCGGAGAACTGCGGGCTGCCGTACCAGGGGTAGTAGAAGATGTGCGTGTGCCGGGAGGGCCGCCCGGCCGGGTGGCCGCCGCCGGGGACCGGCCGGGGGCCGGTCCGGGGGCCGCCGCCTGGGCGCTCTGCACGCTCAGCCCGGCCAGTGCCACCGCGCCCAGCGCGGCGCCGCCGGCCAGCAGGGCCCGCCGGGACGGGGTGGCCGGGGCCGTCCCGTCGCCGGGCGGTGGGACGGGGGACGCGGGGTTCTCGGATGGCATCAGTTCGCTCCTTCGGTCGTCGTACGCCAGGTGCGCCGGGGGGTGAACCCCAGCAGGGCGGTGCATGCGGTGCGTTCGAAGAGCGCGGCGTGCCCGGTGACGCCGGGGCGCACGGGTACGCCGGGGTGGTGCTCGGCCATCAGCTCGGTCGAGGGGATGGCCGAAGTGGTGTCGGGCGCGGAGACGTTGACGGTGTGGGCGCCGGAAAGGTCCGCCTCCAGCGCGCGGCGGACGGTCTCCGCCGCGTCCAGGGTGTGCAGCCAGCCCCACAGGTCGTGCCGCTGCCCGGCCGGGTCGGCGGCGCAGGCGGCGAGGAAGTGCGACAGCCGCTCGCCGAGCCCGGTGAACGGCAGCCGCAGGCAGACGGTGTCCATCCCGTAGCGGCGGTGCGCGGTCCTCGCCGCCTCCTCCAGCACCAGCTTGGACAGCCCGTACGGGTCGCGGACCAGCAGCGGGTGCTCCTCGTCCAGCGGTACGTACGCGGGGGAGACCGGCACCGGCGACCAGGCCAGCCCGACCGCGGCCATGCTGGACGCCGCGACCACCCGGCGCACCCCGGCCCGGCCCGCCTCGTCCAGCACCCGGTGCGCGGTGAGGGTGTTGTGGGCGAGCAGCTCGCCGTCGTCGGGCACGTTCGGATGCGGCACGGCTCCGAGGTGGACGACCGCGTCGACGCCGGCGACGGCCTCGCGCACCAGCTCCCGGTCGCGCAGGTCGCCGGTGTGCACCCGCAGCGCGCGCGGTTCGTCCACCGGCAGCAGGTCGGTGAGGACGAGTTGGTGTCCCGCCGCGAGCAGGCGGGTGGTGACGTGGCCGCCGATGTGCCCGGCCGCGCCGGTGACGAGTACCCGCATCAGCCCTTCACCGCCCCGACCAGGCCGTTCACGAAGTACCGCTGGAGCGCGACGAAGAGCAGCAGCACCGGCACCACGACGATCAGCGCGCCGGCCATCAGCTCGTTGTAGTGCGGCACGTTCTCCGACGCGAGGGTCTGGAGGCCCAGCGGCAGCGTGAAGGTGTTGGGACTGTTCAGCGACACCCGGCTGAGGAGGTACTCGTTCCAGGTGGGGATCGCGGTCAGCAGCGCCACCGTGATCAGCGCCGGGCGGGTCAGCGGCAGGTAGATGCGGGTGAAGATGTGGAACTCGTTGGCCCCGTCCACCCGCGCGGACTCGCGCAGCTCGCGCGGCACCGCCGTGAAGGCCCCGGTCATCAGCAGGATCGACAGCGGGGCGCCGCCGTTGACGAAGGGCAGCACCAGGCCGATGTGCGTGCCCAGCAGGTGCAGCTTGTCCTCCACCAGCACGATCGGCAGCATCACGGTGACGCCCGGCACGAACAGCAGGGCCACGAAGAGCCGTTGCAGCGCCTTGCGGCCGGGGAAGTCCAGCACCGCGAAGGCGTAGCCGGCCGCGGCGTAGACGGCGAGGGTGAGCACCACCGTCATCGCGGTGACCTCGACGCTGTTGACGAAGTACCGGAGGAAGTGGAGCTGGCTCCAGGTGTGGGTGAGCGTGTGCAGGGTCGGCTGGTGCGGGATGAGGTGGCCGCCGCGCACCACCTCGACCTGGTTCTTGAACGCCGCCGACACCATCCACAGGAACGGGTAGGCGCTGACCAGCGCGTACGCGGCCAGCAGCACGCCGACCACCACCCGGGCGGTGATCCGGCGGGCGCGGAGCGCGGCGTCGCGGTCGGCCGGTGTGCGGCGGTGCGGGCCGGCTTCGCCGAGGGCGCCGGCCGGGCCGGGGGAAGTGGTCGTCATGTCCTGCTCCGCAGCACTCGGAGGTTGATCAGGGCGAGGACCAGCGCGGCCGCGAACAGCAGCCAGCCGAGCGCGCTGGCCAGCCCCAGGGTGGGCGCCAGTTGCTTGAGGAAGGCCAACCGGTAGGCCTCCAGGCCCAGCACGTTGGTGTGGTTGCCGGGGCCGCCGTTGGTCATCACCAGGAAGGTCTGGAAGCCCTGGAGGGAGTCGCGCAGGTTGAGCAGCACCACGATCGAGGTGATCGGCCGCACCAGCGGCCACACCACGGACGCGTTGGTCCGCCACCAGCCCGCGCCGTCCAGCTGCGCGGCCTCCAGCACGCTGCGGTCCACCGACTGCAGACCCGTCAGGTACATCAGCATCCCCACCGGCACCGCGCCCCACACGGTGACCGCGATCATGGTGGGCAGCGCGGTGTGCGGGTTGCCGAGCCAGCCCTGCGGCTGCGACAGCGAGCCCAGGCCGACGCTCTTGAGCAGCACGTTGATCGCGCCGTCCGGCTGGAGGATGTACTGCCAGGCGAAGAAGACGGCGATGCCGCTGGTGACGTACGGCACGAAGTAGATCGAGCGCAGCAGGGGCTGCATCCGCCGGGCGGAGTTCAGCAGCACCGCCAGCGGGAAGGACACCGCCACGGTCAGCAGCGGTACCGCGATCATCACCCACAGGGTGTGCAGCGCCGCGTCCCTGACCTCGGGCGCGTACTCGGGGTTGGCCCACAGCAGGTCCTTGTAGTTCTGCAGGCCGACCCAGTCCCAGTTCGGGGCGAAGCCGTTCCACTGGGCGAAGCTGAGCACGAGCCCGTAGCCGACGGTGTACAGGCCCATGACGGCGAAGAGCACCACGGCGGGGGCGACGAACAGGTAGCCGGACAGCGCCTCGTGGCCGCGGCGCCGGGCGGTCCGGGTGGCGGGCTGTGCCGCCGGCCGGCCGGTGCCCGGCCGGCCGGCCACCGCTGTGGTTGCGGTACGGGGCGTGGTGGTCACTTCTGCGCGTTCTTCCAGAAGGAGTTGTTCAGCTTCTCCATGTCCTTGCCGGTCTGGGCCGCGCTCTTCTGGTGCAGCGGCGTGAGGTCGGCGATGATGTCGCTCATGGAGTCCTGGTCGTAGCCGGCCGGCCGGAAGGAGTTGTCCGACGGGTCGTAGGTGTTCTCCGGGGTGCCGGCGAACGTCTTGGTCATGGCGTACAGCGTCGGGCCCATCACCGTGGCGGCGTCAGCGCCGAGTTCGGTGGAGGAGACCTCGGTGGCGGCCTTGGCGAACTGCGAGGCCACCGAGGGCTGGGCGAGGAACTTCATCCACTTCTCGGCGTCCGCCTGGTGCGTGCTGGTGGAGGTGACGGCCAGGCCGGTCAGCGCCAGCGGGCCGAGGGCGGGCTTGGGCACGGCGCCGCCGGCCGGGCCGGGGATGCCGAAGGCCAGCACGTCGTCGGGCTGCATCCCGTTCTGCTGGAGGAAGGCCAGCGTGAAGGTGCCGCCGATGTCCCACGCGGACTTGCCCTGCGCGAACGCCTGGTCGGCGCCGTCGATGTCGAGGCTCTGGGTGCCGGGCATCCAGTAGGGCTGGAGCTCGGAGTACAGGTTGAGCGCCTTGACGCCGTTGGGCGAGGCCAGGTCCTTGGCCGGGTCCTGGGAGAACAGCGCGTGGTAGTCGTCCTTGCCCAACTCGGCGAAGGCCAGCGGCTGGAAGGCCCAGGTCAGGCCGGTCGACTTCACCTTCAGGCCCAGGCTCAGCCCGCCGTTCACCGGGTCCTTGGCCTTGGTGGCCTTGAGGTCCTGGAGCCACTCCTCGTACGTGGCCGGGGCCTTGGTGATACCGGCCGCCGCCAGGGCCTTCTTGTTCCCCATGACGATGCCGAAGGTGCCGGAGGTGAAGGGCACGCTGAAGCGCTGGCCCTGCTTGACGCCGTGCGAGGTGGAGTCGGTGGGCAGCGACTCCTTGTACTTCTCTGCGGTGACGGTGCCGGACTGCTGGACGCTCGACTGGTACAGGCCGCTCCAGTCGCTGCCGACGTCGGAGGAGATGTCCTTGGAGATGCCGGCGGAGCCCAGCACCAGGTCCTCGCCGTCGGAGTGGACCTCCAGCACGTCCGGCAGGTCGTGGGTCTTCGCCGCGGCCTGCACCTTGGTGGTGTAGGCGTCGTCGGGGCCGTACACCTCGATGTTCACGGTGATGCCGGTCTGCTTCTTGAAGGCCGCCGCGGCCGCCTTCAGCCCGGCCAGGTGGGACTGCTTGAACGTCCACATGTCCAGCGTCTTCCCGCCCCCGGAGGAGCCGGAGGAGCCGCCGCAGGCCGCGACCGGGGCGAGCGCCAGGACCGTCACCACCCCCACCGCCGCCAGCCGGGCCCGCCGGGGCCTGCCGCTGCCGGTGGTACCCCTGCTGACGTCGGAAGACTCCGCGCACCGCTCCGTGAAAGGTATATGCATAGCCCCTGCCTTGAGTTCGACCGTTCAGAAGACCGAATGGCGTTGGAGTACCTGAACTTACGGCGGCATTTGATATAGCGTCAAGGCACGTGTCGTGATGAGAGTGGGCGCTGTGGCGGCGCCGAGACACGGCGCTGGGGAGTGCGGGGAGCGGAGGAACTGTGGAACCGGTGGGTGGAGCGGCACGCGGCGGCGGAGTGGCGCGCGGCGCGGAGCGAGCGGTCGAGCGCAGGCCGGAGGAGGTGAAGTCCGCGGCGCGCGCGCTGGAGGTGCTGGAACTGCTGGGCACGGACGGCGCGCGGCTGTCGCTGGCCGAGATGGCCTCGGCGATGGCCGTGCCGAAGAGCAGCCTGCACGCGATCCTGCGCACGATGGAGGCGCGCCGCTGGGTGGACGTCGACCCGTCCGGCACCCGCTACAGCCTGGGACTGAAGGCGCTGCTGACCGGCACGGCCTATCTGGAGGGGGACGACGTCACGAGCCTGGCCGGACCGGTGCTCGACGCCCTGGCCGAGGAGACCGGCGAGGCCGTCCACCTGGGCAGACTGGACGGCACCAACGTCGTCTACCTGGCCAAACGCGAGTCCCGGCACGCGCTGCGGATGTACTCCGCGGTGGGCAGGAGGCTGCCGGCGCACGCCACCGGGCTGGGCAAGGCGGTGCTGTCGCAGTACGACCCCGCCGAGGTGCAGCGGCGGTTGGACTGGCCGCTGGAGCGGCTGACCCCCAACACCGTGGTGGACCCCGACGCGTTCCTGGCGCAGCTCGCGGAGGCGCGGCTGCGCGGCTGGGCGATGGACGACGGGGAGAACTCCGCCGACATCCGCTGCGTGGCCGTCGCGCTCGGCGGCGGCCAGGGCGGGGGGCACGGCGGCGACGCGCTCAGCTGCTCGGCGCCGGTGAGCCGGATGGACGACGCGCGGGCCGAGGAGGTCGCGCAGCTGGTGACCGAGGCCGCGCACTCGCTGAGCACCCTGCTGAAGCGGCTCGGCCAGCACTGATCCCCGCGGTATGCGGCGCGCGGGGCCTGGGGCAGGGGTACGGCCCGGGGGGTGGGAGCGGTCCGGGTCGGGGCCCGGCGCCGGGCCGGGGGTGGGGCGGCGTGCGGGGGCCTGGGCTGCGCCGGCCGGGGTGTTCGCGGACGCCCGGCGCGGCAACGTTGTCAGAAGTCGCCGGGGAGCGGCACCCGGTGCCGTACGCCCCGTTGACAAATCCCGTACCGGCTCCCTACGTTCAGGAGAAGGTACGCTGTTCCGCTATCTGTACGTGGGAGTTCGCATGCCCCTGCCTGATGCCGGCCCCGCACTGCTCGCCCCCGCACCCTGGGTGGACGAGCGCGGCGCCGCCGTCCGCATCACGGCCGTCCGCACCTTCCTGACCGCCCCGCACGGCTGCCCCCACCTCGTCGTCCGCGTCGAGACCAACGACCCCGGCCTGTACGGGCTGGGATGCGCCAGCGATCCGCAGCGTACCCTCGCGGTGCGCTCGGTAATCGACGACTACGTCGCGCCGCTGCTCGCCGGCCGCGACCCCGACGACATCGACGACATCCACCGGCTGCTGCTCAACAGCGCCTACTGGCGCGGCGGTTCCATCACGGGCAACGCCCTGGGCGGGGTCGACACCGCGCTGTGGGACCTGAAGGCCAAGCGGCTCGGCGCCCCGCTGTACTCGCTCTTCGGCGGCCGGGTGCGCACCTTCGCCGAGGCGTACACGCACGTCGACGGCCTGGACGCGGCCGAGCTGGCCGACAAGGTGGCCGCCGCCCGCGAGCGCGGCTTCCGCCATGTGCGGGTGCAGGCGGCGGTGCCGGGCGCCGACACCTACGGCGCCCACGGCGGCGGCGCCGACCCGGCCGCGGTCCGCGAGCGGCGCGCCCCCTGGGACAGCGCCGGCTACCTCCGGTACGTCCCCGAGGTGCTCACCCGGGTCCGGGAACTCGTCGGCGACGACGTCGAGCTGCTGCACGACGTGCACGAGCGACTGGACCCGCGGCAGGCCCGCGAGTTCCTCCGGCGGGTGGAGGACGCGCGGCTCTACTTCGTGGAGGACCTGCTCGCGCCGGAGGACGCCCGCCACTTCAAGCGGCTGCACGACGCCTCCCCGGTGCCGCTGGCCGTGGGCGAACTCTTCCACGACCCGGCCCAGTTCACCGCCCTGCTGGCCGGACCGGACATCGACTTCGCCCGCATCCGGGTGCCCACCCTCGGCGGCCTCACCCCGGCCCGGAAGATCGCCGCGCTGTGCGAGCTGACCGGGGTGCGGCTGGCCCCGCACGGACCGGCCGACGTCAGCCCGATCGCCCAGGCGGCCACCCTGGCCATGGACATCTCCAGCCACGCGTTCGGGGTGCAGGAGGCGGCGGCCTTCCACCCCGCCGCCCACGAGGTCTACCCCGGCACCATCACCCCGTCGGACGGCGGCCTGCGCCCGCACCCCACCCCGGGCCACGGTGTGGACTTCGACGAGGCCGCCGCCCGGCGGTACCCCGTCCCCGAACCGCTCGCCCACGACCGGTGGGCCCTGCTGCGCAACACCGATGGGAGCGTGCAACGCCCGTGACGAACTCGACGGCCGCGACCGGCCGGCCCCGCCGGGCCCTGGTGGTCCGCGGCGGCTGGGAGGGCCACGTGCCCGTGGCCGCCACCGACCTCTTCATCCCGTTCCTCAAGGAGCACGGCTTCGACGTGGAGGTCTCCGACAGCCTGGACGTCTACGCCGACGCCGAACGGACCGCCGCCGCCGACCTGGTGGTCCACTGCTGGACGATGGGCGAAGCAACCCCCGAGCAGACCGCGGGCCTGGCCGCCGCGGTCCGGGCCGGCACCGGACTGGCCGGCTGGCACGGCGGGATCATCGACTCCTTCCGCGGCAACCTCGACTACCACCTGCTGACCGGTGGTCAGTTCCTGCACCACCCGCCCGGTTTCGTCGAGCACACCGTGCACGTGGTGCCCGAGCGGTCCGGCCATCCGGTGGTCGCCGGGCTGTCCGACTTCGCCGTCGACACCGAGCAGTACTGGGTGGCCACCGACCCGGACATCGACCTGCTGGCCACCACCGTCTTCCCGGCGGACGAGCGGCGCGACCACCCGGTCGCGATGCCCGCGGTGTGGACCCGGCGGCACGGCGCCGGGCGGGTCTTCGTCAGCGCCATCGGACACAAGACCGACGACTTCGACGTGCCCGAGGTGCGGGCGCTGACCGAGAGGGGACTGCTGTGGGCGAGCCGTTGAGGGTGGGGATGGTCGGTGCCGGCAAGATCAGCGGCCAGTACCTGGACACCCTGGCCCGCGACCCGGCGCTGCGGCTGACCGCCGTCACCGACCTGGACCCGGAGCGGGCCCGCGCGGCGGCCGACCGGGCCGGTGCGGCGACGGCCGCCTCGGTGGCCGAACTGGTCGCCCGCGAGGACGTCGACGCGGTGCTCAACCTGACCGTCCCGGCCGCGCACGCCGAGGTGGCGCTCGCCGCCGTCGCCGCGGGCAAGCACGTCTACGGCGAGAAGCCGCTGGCCGCCACCCGCGAGGAGGCCGCCGCGGTGCTGGCCGCGGCGCGCGGCGCCGGGGTACGGGTGGGCAGCGCGCCCGACACCGTGCTCGGCACCGGCGTGCAGACCGCCCGGCGGGCGGTCGACGAGGGCCTGGTGGGCCGCCCGGTCGCCGCCACCGCGTTCATGACCACCGCCGGCCACGAGGCATGGCACCCCGACCCGGAGTTCTACTACCGGCCCGGCGGCGGCCCGCTGCTCGACATGGGCCCGTACTACCTCTCCGCACTGGTCCACCTGCTGGGTCCGGTGGTCCGGGTGACCGGCGCCGCCTCCCGGCCGCGCGCCGAACGCGCCGTCGGCAGCGGGCCGCGCGCCGGGCAGACGTTCGCCGTCGAGGTCGACACCCACGTCACCGGGGTCCTCGAACACGCCGGCGGAGCGCTGTCGACGCTGGTGATGAGCTTCGACGTGCACGCCGCCCGGCTGCCCCGGATCGAGGTGCACGGCACGGAGGGCTCGCTGTCGGTGCCCGACCCGAACGGCTTCGACGGTCCGGTCGAACTCCACCCGGCGGGCGGCCCCTGGCAGTTGCTGCCGCCCTCGGCCGGATACGTCGGTGCCGGGCGCGGCACCGGCCTGGCCGACCTCGCGGGCGCGCTGGCCGCCGGCCGCCCGCACCTGGCCTCGGCCGCGCTGGCCGGGCACGTCCTGGACGTGATGCTGACCCTGCTCGACGCGGCGCACGCCGGCCGCACCCTCGCGGTGGAGCCCGGCGCGGAGCGGCCCGGCGCCGTGCCCGGGCTGGTGGAGCCGGCGGCCGCGCCGGCCTGAGCCCCGCCCGGCGGGCCCGGCGGGCAGGCGGTTCCGGTGGGCAGGCGGTTCCGGAAAAGGCGGTGAAGAGGGGGCGAAAAGCGACGGCGGCACACGCCGTCGTTTTTCACCGGCCGCGATGTCATGCGACTTAGTTTCCGGATCGCCCACGCAATGGCACGGAAATGCCATGACATTCGCGAACGTGCAGGTCAGTGCGGTAGTGAAAAGTCAGGAGGGATGAAGACGTTGACTTGATAACACTCATGGATTTACATGGCGGCAACCCGCTGGACAGGAAGGGCTGCCGCCATGCATGACCGGATCGCCCGCGGCGAGGAGCGGATATCCGCATTCCTCACCGGGAAGCTGCGCCCCGCGTTGTATCCGCAACGCCTGCCCATGGACGTCGGCGCCTGGCACATCCTGGGCGAGCCGGTCCCCGCCGAGGTGGCGCTGCGCGCCCCCTACGCACCCTTCGCCGTGGGCGAGCCGTGGGGCAGGCCCTGGTCCACCACCTGGTTCGAGGTCCGCGCCACCCTCCCCGAGCGGTGGGCCGGCCGCCGGGTCGAGGTGCTGGTCGACCTCGGCTCCGACGAGGCCGGCGGCCGCGCCGAGGCGCTCGTCCACGACGCCCGCGGCAACCCCGTCCAGGGCCTCCACCCGAACCTGTGCGCCGTCCCGGTCGCCGCCGCCGCGGCCGGCGGCGAGCAGGTGCGGCTGCTGGTCGAGGCCGCCGCCAACCCCCGTATCGAGGGCGCCACCGGCGCCGGCGTCCGCTACGGCGACCCGGCCACCGCCGGCGACGCCCCCCTGTACCGGCTGCGCCGGGCGGACCTGGCGGTGCGCGACGAGGACGTGTGGGGCCTGCTGCACGACATCGAGGCGCTGGACGGGCTGATGCGCGCGCTGCCCGAGGCACTGCCGCGCCGCCACGAGATCCGCGTCGCCCTGGAACGGGCCGTCGACGCCGTCGACCCCCGGGCCGTGGCCCGTACCGCCGCCCTCGCGCGTACGGTCCTCGCCCCGGTGCTGAGCCGCCGTGCCCACGACTCCGCGCACACCCTGGCCGCCGTGGGCCACGCGCACATCGACTCCGCCTGGCTGTGGCCGGTGCGGGAGACCGTCCGCAAGTGTGCCCGGACCTTCAGCACCATGGCCGCCCTCGCCGAGGAGTACCCCGGGCTGGTGGTCGCCGCGTCCTCCGCGCAGCACTACGCGTGGGTCAAGGAGCACCACCCGCACGTCTTCGAACGGGTCCGGAAGGCCGTCGCGGCCGGCACCTGGGCGCCGGTCGGCGGCATGTGGGTGGAGGCCGATATCGAACTGCCGGGCGGCGAGGCGCTGGTACGGCAGTTCACGCACGGCCGGCGGTTCCTCCGCGACGAACTCGGCGTCGACGCCGAGGGGGTGTGGCTGCCCGACGCCTCCGGCGGCTCCGCGGCCTTCCCGCAACTGGCCGCGCTCGCCGGCGCGTCCTGGGTGCTGACCCGCCGCCCGGACCCGGGCGCCGCCGACGCGCCGCCGCACCACACCTTCCACTGGGAGGGCATCGACGGCACCCGCGTCCTCACCCACCTGGCCCCCGGCGGGGAGTCGGGCAGCACCCTGACCGGTGGCGAACTGGCTGACAACGTTGCCGAGTTCGCCGACAAGGGGACGGCGACCGCGTCGCTGCTGCCGTTCGGCCGACCCGACGGCGGCCCGGACCGCGCGATGCTGGAACGGGCCGGCCGCTACGCCGACCTGGACGGCTCCCCCCGGGTGGTGCCGACCACGCCGGCCGCCTTCTTCCGCGAGGCCGAGCGGGAGAACCCCCACCCGCCGGTGTGGCGAGGTGAGTTGGACCTCACCCCGCACCGCGGCAGCTACACCAGCCAGGCCCGCACCAAGCGCGGCAACCGGCGCAGCGAGGTGCTGCTGCACGAGGCCGAGCTGTGGTCGGCCACCGCCGCCGTCCGGCACGGAATCCCCTACCCGTACGACGAGTTGGACCGGCTGTGGAAGCTGGTGCTGCTCCAGCAGTGCCACGACATCCTGCCGGGCACCTCGATCGCCTGGGTGCACCAGGAGGCCGAGCAGGCCCACCGCGACGCGCAGCGGCGGCTGGAGCGGCTGGTGCGGCGGGCCGTCGGCGACCCGGACGGCTCGGTGGTGCTCAACCCCGGCCCCCGGGACCGCCGTGAGGTGGTGGTGCTCGCGGCCGGAGCCGGCCCGCGGCCCGCCGGCCAGCGGCTCGCCGACGGGCGCACCGCCGTACTGGCCGAGGCGCCGGCGCTGGGCGCCGGGCGGGCGGGCCTGCCGCTCGACGGCCTGCCGCCGGTCACCGCCGAACCCCGCGACGGCGGCTTCGTCCTCGACAACGGGCTGCTGCGGGTGCGGATCGACGCGGCCGGCCTGGTCCGGTCCGCCGTCCATCTCGCCTCCGGCCGCGAGGCCGTGGCGCCCGGCGGGGCCGGCAACCTGCTCCAACTCCACCGCGACCACCCGGCCGGCTGGAGCGCGCTCCACCTCGACCCGCGCGCGCCGCGCGACCTGGACGCCGCCGAGCGGGTCGAGCTGCGCGAGTGCGGGCCCCTGCTGGCCACCGTCCGGGTGGTGCGCACCACCGGCCGGTCCGTCATCGTCCAGGACCTCACCCTCACCGCGGGCGGCCCCGCGCTGAGCGTCGACACCGAGATCGACTGGCGGGAGCAGGACACCGTCCTCAAGGCCGCCTGGGAGCTGGACGTGCACGCCGCGCACAGCACGGCCGAGACCCAGTTCGGCCACGTCACCCGGCCCACCCACGACAACTCCGGTGCGGACGGCGGCTGCCGGGAGGCGGCCGCGCAGCGCTGGGTGCACGTCGGCGAGCACGGCTTCGGAGTGGCGCTGGCCGCCGACACCGGCTACGGCTACGACACCGCGCGCCGCACCCGGCTCGACGGCGGCACCACCACGGTGGTCCGCAGCACCCTGCTGCGGGCCCCGCACAGCCCCGACCCGCACGCCGACCGCGGCCAGCACCGCTTCCGGCACACGCTGCGGCCCGGTGCCGATGTCGGCGACGCCGTCGCCGAGGGCTACGCCGTCAACCTGCCGCTGCGGCCGGGCCCGGACAGGCCCGCCCCGGAGCCGCCGCTGGTGCGCGTCGACCACCCCGACGTGGTGGTGGAGACGGTCAAGCTCGCCGACGACCGCGGCGGCGACGTCGTGGTGCGGCTGTACGAGTCACGTGGCGGCCGGGTCCGCACCACGCTCAGCGCGGACTTCCCGCTCGCCGCCGTCGAGGAGACCGACCTGATGGAGGAACCGCTGGTGAGCCGCGTCCCCGGTGAGCCGCTGACGCTGCGGCCGTTCCAGATCCTCACGCTGCGGCTCACCCCGGGCACCACCGGGGAGGCCGGCCGTGGCTGAACAGGAGCTGCCGGAGCTGGACCTGCTGGCCCGCTGGGCCGGCGGCGGCGGACCGCTGGCGGTGCGCGCGCAGGTGGTGCTGCTGGCCGCCGAGGGGCTGCGGGACGCTGAGATCGCCCGGCGGCTCGGGGTGTCCCGGCAGACCGTCGGCACCTGGCGGCACCGCTGGCAGAGCGCCGGGCTGGCCGGCCTGGAGCAGCGGCCGCGCACCGGACGGCCGGCCACCGTCGACGAGGCCGAGGTGGTCACCCGGGCGCTGCTCGCCCCCGGCGGCTCCGGCGCCAGCCGGGCCATCGCCCGCGAACTCGGCCTGTCGCACGCCACGGTGGCCGCGATCCGGCGCCGCTGGGGTCTGACCGGCGAGGGCGCGCGCGGCCCCCGGGTGCCGACCCGGCCGCCGCTGCCCGGCGCCGACGTGTGGGTGATGGGCCTGCACGCCGACGCCCGGCGGGCGGTGCTGCTGGCCGGCACCCGCGCGGACCCGGCGCCGCGGGCGGCGGTCGCCTCGGTCATCGGGGAGGACGTGCTCGACGGGCTGACCGAGGCGATGGAACGGCTCCGCGACGCCGCTCCGGCGTGCGCGGAGGCGGCGGTCCCGGCCGGGGCGGGGGCCGCCGCCCTGGTACCCGCGTACGGCGGCGCCGCGTACGGCGGCTGGGAGGGGCGGCGGCCGCGGTGACCCGGGCGCGGAGCGGGTCGGCGGCCGACCGTTGGCCGGGCCGGTCCGGGCCGGGGGAGACCGACGGGGCGGAGCACGGCGGGGCCGGCGGTGGCGGGCTCGCCGCGTTCCTGGCCGAGGCCGCCGCCCGCCACCCCGGTATCGCGCTGCACGCGGTGACGCTGTGGGGCGACCCCGAGGCCCCCGAGGACCCCGGGGGCGCCGAGGACCCCGGGGGCGCCGACGCGCCCGCCGCGTCCCGGACGGCCGCCCGCGCGTTGGCCGGCGCCGCGGCCGGAAGGCCGGGCCCCGCCCGGGAGTCCGCGCCCGCCGTGCCGGCCGCCGGGGGACCCCGACCGCCGGCGCCCCGCCGGCCCGGCACGCGCTGCCGGCCAACGCCTCCTGGCGCAGCTTCGTCCGGGCCCTGGCCGCGCTGGACAGCACCAGCCACCCGGAGTCCTCCCGGCGCGTCTACCTGGACCTGGTGGCGGCGCTCGGCCGACCGGGCACCTCCGTGCGGTGGCTGCGCGAGAGCGTGGCGGGCCTGGTGCGCGGCGCGCCGGAGCACGCGGGGGCGGAGCAGGCCGGGACAGCCGGGCAGCGCGCGGCGTCCAGCGGCGCCAACCAGCTCGACCTCGGCTCGTTCAACGAGTGCGTGGTGATCGAGTCGGTGCGGCTGGCCGGGTCCACCACCAGGGGGGAGATCGCGCACCGCACCGGCCTCACCCAGCAGTCCGTCTCCCGGATCGCCCGCTCGCTGATCGACCGGGGCATCCTCGTCGAGGACGCGCAGCGCCGGGCCACGTCGGGCAAGCCGCGCACCCCGGTCCGGCTGTGCGGCACCGCGGCGCACGCGCTCGGCCTGCACATCGACCCCGAGGTGCTGACGGCGGTGGTGATCGACCTCGACGGGGCGATCGTGTGCACCGCCACCCGGCCGGTGGACGCCGGGACCGGCCCGTCCGAGTCGGTGGCGCAGATCGTGGCGCTGGCCCGGGAGGCGCTGGAGAAGGCGCAGGGCGCGGTGCCGGAGGAGGGGTTCCTGGGGATCGGCGTCGCGGTCCCGGGGCCGGTGGACATCGCCTCCGGGACGGTGCTGGGGCCGCCGCTGATGTCGGCGTGGAACGACCTGCCGCTGCTCTACCTGCTCAAGGACCACTTCCCCTGCCCGGTGACGATCGAGAAGGACTCGCTGGCCGCGGCGGCGGGGGAGCGGTGGATCGGCCGCGACCGCCGGGCCCGTGACTTCGCCTACCTCTACCTCGGCACCGGCGTCGGCTCCGGCCTCTACCTCAACGGCGACCTCTACCGCGGAGTGAGCGCCAACGCGGGGGAGTTCGGCCAGCTGTGCGCGATATCCCTGGGCCGCACCGCGCCCGACGGGCGCCCCGCGATGGTGCCCGAGTGCAACCCCCCGTCGTCCGTACCGGAGTTCGCGACCCGCGCCGGCCTGCGGCCGTCCCTGGCGGCGCGCGGCAGCACCGCCGCGTACCAGGAGGTGGCGCGGGCCGCGGCGGCCGGCGACGCCGCCGCGGCCGCCGCGCTGCGGGAGGTGGCCGGCGCGGTCGGACGCGGCGCGCTGGGCCTGGTCGACCTGCTCGACATCGACCTCATCGTGCTGGGCGGCCCGTTCTTCACCGAGGACACCGCGGCCTTCTACCTGGAGGAGATCCACCGGGTGGTCAACGAGTTCCCCACCGCCCGGCGGCTGCGCCGGGTCGAGGTCGAGCCGTCCGTGCTCAGCGCCGAGGCCGCCGCGGTGGGCGCCGCCTCGACCATCTTCCACGCCACCTTCACCCCCAGGCTGCGCCCGCGGGGCTGAACCCGGCAGCCCGGAGCGGCTGAACGCGACCCCACCCGCCGGAGCCCCGTCCTGGCGGAGCCCGTCCTCCCGGCGGAACCCCGCCTCCTGGTGGAACGCGCCGCCGCCCGGCCGGGCGCGCCGTCCAGTGCCGCCGGTCCGGGCCGACGCGGGGATCGGCGGAGGCCACGCGTCTTCAAGACACCTCGGCGAGGAGCCGTTTTGCCGCCATCGCGCAAAACTGTCGAACGAAGTCGTGTCATGGCTCTTGACTGGCTGTCAAACCTGACAACAAACTGCCGAACTGAAGAACCAATGACCCTTAGTTTCTTCAGACTTGCACCAAAGTTACGTACTGCTTGAGAACGTTCCACGGACGACGGAGGCAGGATGGACAAGCGAAAGCGCAGGCAGGCGGGGCTCGCCGCCGCGTGCGCGCTGGTGTGCGCACTGGGGCTCACCGCGACCGCCGGCGGCACCGCGCTGGCACAGGCGTCGACGGTCGCGGCGGCCACGCCGATCTACCTCGACACGAGCTACTCGTTCCAGGAGAGGGCCGCCGACCTGGTCTCCCGGATGACCCTCCAGGAGAAGGTGCAGCAGCTCTCCACCAACAGCGGGCCGGCCATCCCCCGGCTGGGCGTCCAGCAGTACACGTACTGGAGCGAGGGCCAGCACGGCGTCAACAGCCTCGGCGCGGACCAGAACAACGGCGGGGCGCAGGGCGGTGTCCACTCCACCACCTTCCCGACGAACTTCGCGTCGTCCATGTCCTGGGACAAGGACCTGATGTACCAGGAGAGCACCGCGATCTCCGACGAGGCCCGCGGCTACGTGGACAAGTCCCTCTTCGGTACCGGGCAGAACAACCTCGGCCCGTCCGCCGACGACTACGGCGACCTCACCTACTGGGCGCCCACCGTCAACCTCGACCGCGACCCGCGCTGGGGCCGCACCGACGAGGCGTTCGGCGAGGACCCGTACTTCACCGGGCAGATGGCCGGCCAGTTCATCGACGGCTACGAGGGCAACAACCAGGACGGCACCTCGCAGACCGGCTACCTCAAGGTCGCGGCCACCGCCAAGCACTACGCCCTCAACAACGTCGAGGACAACCGCACCGGCATCAGCTCCAACACCAACGACACCGACCTGCGCGACTACTACACCGCGCAGTTCCGCGACCTGATCGAGCAGGCCCACGTGGCCGGCCTGATGACGTCGTACAACGCCATCAACGGCACCCCGTCCAGTGCGGACACCTACACCACCAACGAACTCGCCCAGCGCACCTACGGGTTCAACGGCTACATCACCTCCGACTGCGGCGCCGTCGGCACCGCGTGGCAGCAGTTCCCCGGCGGCCACGACTGGGCCCCGCCCGGCTGGACCACCGACCACAAGTCGAGCAACCCGACGTGGACCAACACCGCGACGGGTACCACCGTGCCCGGCCAGGCCGGCGCCGAGGCCTACACCCTGCGGGCCGGCACCGACCTGAACTGCACCGGTGACGAGGCCACCACCGCCAACGTCGACGCCGCCATCAAGGCCGGCGTGCTCAGCGAGGGCGTCATCGACACCGCGCTGGTCAAGGTCTTCACCATCCGCATGGAGACCGGTGAGTTCGACCCGGCGAGCAAGGTGAAGTACACCCAGATCACCAAGGACCAGATCGAGTCGCCGGCCCACCAGGAGCTGGCCGCCAAGGTCGCCGACAACTCCCTGGTGCTGCTGCGCAACAACAAGCGGACCTCGGGCGGCGGCGCGCTGCTGCCGGTGGACCCGGCGAAGGCCAAGAAGGTCGTCATCCTCGGCGACATGGCCAACACCGCCACGCTCGGCCTGTACTCCGGCCAGCCGGACCACACGACCAGCCCCGTCCAGGGCATCGAGAACGAGGTGCACGCCGCCGACCCGACCGCCTCGGTGGTCTACGACGCGGCCGGCACCTCCTCGACCGCCACCGGCGCGGCCGTGCTCAGCGACAAGACCAAGGCCGACATCGCCGCCGCCGACCTGGTCGTCGTCTTCGTCGGCACCAACCAGAGCAACGCCGACGAGGGCAAGGACCGGGCCAGCCTCAAGATGCCCGGCAACTACGACTCGCTGATCGACCAGACCGCCGCCCAGGGCAACGACAACATCGCCCTGGTGATCCAGTCCGACGGCCCGGTCACCCTCGACGACACCGTGCAGAAGGCCGACTCGCCGGTCTCCTCGATCGTCTTCAGCGGCTACAACGGCCAGGCCCAGGGCACCGCCCTGGCGGACGTGCTCTTCGGCAAGCAGAACCCGTCCGGGCACCTCAACTTCACCTGGTACAAGGACGACTCGCAGCTGCCGGACAAGCAGAACTACGGCCTCACCCCGGCCGACACCGACGGCCTCGGGCGCACCTACGAGTACTTCACCGGCACCCCGGACTACCCGTTCGGCTACGGCCTGAGCTACACCGGCTTCACGTACTCGAACATCACCGTCAACAAGGACCAGGTCTCCGCGGACGGCACCGTCAAGGTGACCGCCGACGTGACCAACACCGGCTCCACCGCCGGCGCCACCGTCGCGCAGCTCTACGCGGCCACCCAGTTCAAGGTGGCCGACACGCAGCTGCCGCAGGAGCGGCTGGTCGGCTTCGCCAAGACCAAGGTGCTCAAGCCCGGCAAGACGCAGCACGTGGCGATCAAGGTCAACATCGCCGACCTGTCCTTCTGGGACGCGGACTCCGCGAAGGAGGTCGTCTACGACGGCACCTACGCGTTCCGGCTCGGCGCCGACTCCGCCGACCCGGCCGGCACCGCCAAGGTGAAGGTCACGGGCAACCTGACGCCCAAGGTCCAGGACGTCACCGTGCAGCCGGAGAACGTCGTGCTCGCCGCCGGCGACTCCTTCAGCCTCACCGGCAAGAACAAGTGGATCAAGGACGACACCGACCACTCCCAGGAGCAGCGGGACACCGCGATCACCGCTGACAACGTCGTGGAGGCGGTCAACAACGACGAGTCCTTCGTCGACCTGAAGACCACGAAGGTCACCTACAAGAGCAGCGACACGAAGGTCGCCAGCGTCGACAAGGACGGCACCGTGCACGCGGTCGCCGACGGCGTGGCATCCATCTCCGCGACCGTGGGCGGCGTCACCGGCTCCGCGCCCATCGTGGTGCGCAACACCTCGACGATCGACGCCCCGCCGATCGCCGAGGCCGGCAGCACGCTGACCGCCACCACCTCGTACACCAACGGCAGCACCACGTCGGTCAGCGGTGTGAGCACCGGCCTCACGGCGCCCGACGGCTGGAACGTCCAGGCCACCACCCCGGCCGACTTCGGCACCGTGGCCCCCGGCCAGAAGGTCACCACCACCTGGCAGGTGTCGGTCCCGGCCGGCACCGCCCCGGCCTCGTTCGAGCTGGACGCCACCACCACCGCCCCCACCGGCAGCTACACCGCGAGCGCCCCGGTCACCGTGCCGTACGCCTCGGTGACCGCCGCCTACGGCAACTCGGCGATCAGCAACGACAGCAACACCAAGACCGGCAGCCTCGACGGTGAGGGCGCCAGCTTCTCCAACCAGGCGCTCCAGGCGGCCGGTTGGACGCCCGGTCAGTCCACCGTCCACGACGGGGTCTCCTTCCCGTGGCCGGCCAGCGCAGGCACCGGCGCCCCGGACAACGTGGTGGCCGGCGGCCAGGCCATCGACATCACCGGCAGCGGCTCCAAGCTCGGCTTCGTCGGCGCCAGCGCCTTCGGCGCGACCTCGGGTACCGGCACCGTCGTCTACACCGACGGCACCACCCAGTCGTACTCCCTGGCCATCGCCGACTGGTGGTCCGGATCGGCCTCGCAGGGCAGCGACATCGCCGCGAGCCTGAGCTACCTCAACAACAGCGGAGGCCAGCAGAACCAGACCGTCCACATCTACGCGGCCACGGTGAACCTGCTCCCCGGCAAGACCGTGAAGGCCATCACCCTGCCGAACGTCAGCCAGGGCGTGGTCGACCACCAGGTCGCCATGCACCTCTTCTCCATCGCCATCGGCGGCTGACGGCAGCCTCCCGTACGACCAAGCGCGGCCGGCCGCACGCCACGCGGCCGGCCCCGCCCGGGGCCCGCCACAGCCCCGCCGCACGACCGGGCCCGGCCCCGCACCCCGCGGGGCCGGGCGCCCCGCCCGCCCGGACACCGTCCGCCGCGCCGCCCGGCCTTCCGGCCGGACCCGCCCTGCCACCGTCGTGCGCCGCCCTGCCACCGCCGTGGCTCCCCGTTCCTCCCCGCGGCGCCTCCGGGCCGCGCCCGCGTCCGCCGGCGGCCCGCCCCGCCGCGCCGCCGGGCCCCGGCCGGCCCCCGCACCGCGGCGCCGGCCCACCCGTACCCGTGCGGCCCACCCGCACCCCCGCGCACCTCCACCCGGCCGTACCGGCCACCGCGCCCCCGCGGCACGGCCGCTCCCGTACGCCCGCCATCCCCTCGCGCCCGCCACCGCCCGTACTGCGGCGCACCCTCGCGGTGCCCACGGAAGGAACCATGAACCCCCAGCAGCCGAGCAGTTCCGCGCTCGTCCCCACCCGCCGCCAGGTACTCACCACCGCCGCGGCCACCGCCGCCGCGCTGGCCGTGCAGCGGCTGGGCACCGCCCAGGCCGCACCCGGCGGTGCCGCCGCCGCGCCGCGCTCCGGCGGCTCCCGCGTCCTGGCCTCCCTCAACGGCACCTGGGACTTCCAGCCCGCCGCCGCGGGCGCCGCCTACCCGCCGCCGGACAGCGGCTGGGCCGGCATCCCCGTGCCGGCGGAGTGGAACATGGACTCCGGCCCGTTTGCCACCGACTGGCACGCCTACGACGTGTTCGACACCCCGGCCGACTGGAACAGCGCCGACACGGCCTGGTACCGGCGCACCTTCACCGTGCCCGCCGCGGAGCGCGGCCGGCGGATCGTGCTGGGCTTCGAGGCCGTCAACTTCGAGGCCACCGTGTACGTCAACGGCACGCAGGTCGCCCACCACCTCGACGGCCTGCTGCCCTTCGAGGCCGACGTCACCGACCAGATCGTCTTCGGCCGCTCCAACACCGTCCACCTGCTGGTGCGTTCGCCCGGCGCCGCGGCCCGCCAGTCCGACGGCTACCACCACCCGGCTGGCTCCTGGTGGGGCCAGGAGGCGGCCGGCATCTGGCAGGACGTGTGGCTGCTCGCCCGCGACACCGTCTCCGTCGCCGACACCGCCGTCGTCACCTCCGTCACCGACGGCCGGCTCACCGCCACCACCCGGCTGCGCAACGACTCGGCCGCCGACGCCACCGTCACCGTCGACCACACCGTCTGGGACGGCCCCCGCCAGGTCATGCGGCTCAGCCGCCGGGTCACCGTGCCGGCCGGCGGCACCGCCACCGTCGAGGAGCAGGCGGCCTGGACGCACCCGCGGCTGTGGAGCCCCGCTGACCCGCACCTGTACGAACTGCGCGTCGACGTCCGCTCCTCCGCCACCGGCCCGGTCCGCGACTCGGCCACCGAGCGGTTCGGCTTCCGCGAGGTCACCGTCGACGGGCCCGCCCTGCTGCTCAACGGCGAACCCCAGCTGCTGCGCGGCGACTCCTGGCACTACATGGGCTCGGTCCAGAACAGCCGCGCCTACGCCGAGCTGTGGATGCGGATGGCGATGGCGGCCGGCGTCAACTACATGCGGCTGCACGCCATGCCGTACCCGCCCGTCTACTACGACGTCGCCGACGAGCTCGGCATGCTGATCGTCGGCGAGTCCGGCATCTACGGCTCCTCCGGCAACTACGCCCTGAACGCCGACGACTTCTGGGCCAACTGCGCCACCCACCTCACCGACCGGGTGCTGCGCGACCGCAACCACCCCTCGATCATCGCCTGGAGCGCGGAGAACGAGATGCTGGCCGCCTTCGGCCAGAGCTGGTCGGCGAAGGTCGCCACCCTCAAGCGGCCGGTCCTCGCCCAGGACACCACCCGGCCGGTCTACTTCGAGGGCGACGGGGACCCCGAGGGCGCCGGCGACCTGCGCAGCACCCACTACCCGCTGGAGATCACCTCCGGCAGCACCGCCATCCCGGAGAGCGCCCGCGCGCTCGCCCCCGGCCAGTCCCGGGGCACCGAGTGGGACCGCCAGAAGCCCTTCCTCATCAGCGAGTTCAGCTCCATGTACTACGCCAACCCGTCCGACGTCAGCGCGGTCGGCGGCCCCGCCGTCTACGCCGGCCTCGACGGCCTGTGGAGCGCGCACGCCCTCACCCTGCGCGCCCAGATCGAGGGCTTCCGGTACGCGGGGATCACCGCCATCTCCCCCTGGAACACCGTCTGGTACGGCATGGAGCCGCTGCCGTTCGACGGCACCTCCGTCCCGGCCCGCGACCCCGAGGGCTCCGGGCCGGTGCTGCGCCGGGTCGGCCCGTTCGCCGCGACCCTCAACCCGGGCTTCCAGCGCGGCCTGCCCGCCTACCGGCCCAACCCGATCCACGACGCCGTGGTCCGGGTCTTCCAGCCGGTCGCCGCGCTCGCCATGGACTACCGCACGCACTACGCGGGCGGCAGCACCCTCAGCAAGGACCTGATGGTGTGCAACGACACCGCCCGGCAGGCCGCGCTGACGGTGTCCTGGACGCTCAAGGGCCAGGGCCTGCCCACCCGCAAGGGCTCCGCGCGCACCACCGTGGCCGCCACCGGCCGGGCCACCGTGACGGCGCGACTCGCGCTGCCGGCCGTCCGGAAGAAGACCGCGGCCACGCTGCGGATCTCCGTCACCGGTGACGGCGCCGGCTTCACCGACGAGCTCCCGCTCACCCTCCACCCGGCGCCCGCCGCCAAGCTCGGCACCCCGCTGAAGGCGGCCGTGCTGGAGGGCGCCGGCGGCTCCGCCACCACCGCCGCGCTGACGGCACTGGGCGTCACCGCCCGCGCCCTCGGCGACCTCGGCACGCTGCCCGACCCCGCCTCCGGCGAGGTGCTGGTGATCGCCGAGGGCGCCGACCCGTCCGTGGACGGCACGGCCGGCACCGCGGTCGCCGCGTTCGTCCAGGGCGGCGGCCAGGTGCTGGTGCTGGCCCAGAGCACCTTCCCGCAGGTGCTGCCGTGGCCGCAGTTCACCGTCGGCAGCTCGCAGACCGTCACGCACGTCGCGGCGCCGAACCACCCGGTGCTCGCCGGTATCGGCGCCGACGACCTGCGCTGGTGGCACACCGACAACGAGATCGTGGTCTCCACCCTGCTGCTCAAGCCGCGCTTCGGCAGCCTGCTCTCGCTGGCCGACGGCGGACCGGCGCTGGCCGCCTCCGCGCTGGCCGAGGCCCGCTTCGGCAAGGGCCGCTACCTGATGTGCCAGTACCCGGTGGTGTCCGCCCAGGCCGACGAGCCGGTCGCCGACGCGCTGCTGCGCAACCTGCTGCGGTACGCGGCCGCCCCGGCCCCGGCCACCGGGCGGTTCGGGGTGCTCGCCGCCGACCCGGCCGGCGCCGCCGCGACCACCCTCAAGGCGGCCGGCGCCGACCTCACCGCGCTCACCACGGTGGACGCCGCCGCGCTGGCCGCGCTGGACGTGCTGCTGGTGGACGCCTCGGCCGGCAACGACGCCGCGCTGGCCTCACTGAAGGCCGCCGCCTCCGACGTCACCGGCTGGATCGAGGCCGGCGGCACCCTGTGGGTCAACGGAGCCACCCCGGACACGCTGCCCGCCGTGGCCGCGTTCCTGCCCAAGGGCGCGTCGCTGTCCGCGGTGGACGCCACCCACCAGCACGGTGCCGTCGTCACCGGCGACTCGCCGCTCACCGCCGGGCTCAGCAACGCCGACCTGGACTGGCCGGGCGCCGGCAGCACGCTGGTGACCAGCACCGTCACCGCCAAGGGCGGCACCGGCGCGGTGGCCACCCGGGCGGTGGACTGGAGCCAGTTCACCGCCGGCAACGAGCAGACCAAGTACGGCAAGGCCGCGCACAGCGCCGTCGGCTTCACGGCCGGCACCGCGCTGTGGCACGGACCGCTCGGCAAGGGAACGGTCGTCGTCGACCAGCTGCTGTGGCCGGTGAAGACCGCGCTGCCCGCCCAGGTGGGACTGGCGGCCGCGCTGGCAGCCAACGTCGGCGCCGCCTTCGCCGCGGGCTCCGGCTCCGGCCAGCTGCCCACCTCCGGGTGGAAGGGCTTCACCAACCCGGCGAGCAGCAACCCGGCCAACGCCTTCGACCGCAACCCCAGCACCCGCTGGAGCACCGACACGCTCCGCGAGCCGGGCATGTACTACGGCCTGGACCTCGGCGCCGAGCACACGATCGACAAGATCATCTGGGACGCCTCCGCCTCCAGCGGCGACTGCCCCAGCGCCGCCGACCTCCAGGTCTCCACCGACAACTCCACCTGGACCACGGTGCTCAGCCTCGCCGACACCTCCCCGTACACCACGGGCGGCGTCATGACGCTGAGCTTCGACCCGGTGGCCGCCCGCTACCTGAAGGTGGTCAACACCAAGGCCGGCGGGCTGTACATGTCGGTCCACGAGATCTACGTGTACGCCGTGCGGTAGCCGCCGGCCCGCCCGACGGCAGTAGCCGGCCGCCCGCACCCCGTGCCACCGGGGTGCGGGCGGCCGGCTCAGCGGCATGCCCGGGGACGGAGGGCCGACGGCCGGGAGCGGCCCGCTGCGGCCGCGGCATCGGCGACAGGCGTCCCGGTCACCGAACAGTCGTCGGATGTCTCTGGGGGGAGATGCTGCGCGCACTCTTTACATGGGTCGGGTGTGGTCATATAAAGGTCCGGACATCGGATGTCTTGCCGACTAGTGACGTCCGTGTGGACCGGTCGGGAAGCGCTACGGGACGGCGCTTCCCGACGCGTCCGCCGTGTCGCCCCGCCCCGCCACGCCGCTCCCGCGCCACCCCGACGTCCGTGCCCGCCCGCACCCGCCGTACCCGCCTGCGCCAACCGCACCCGCCCGTAGCGCCCGCACCCCGCACGGCCCGCACCCGCCTGGCCCGTGAAGCCGCTCCGCCCGCAGCTCCGCCACCGCCACCGCCACCGCCCTCGTGCCCACCCGGGCGCCGCTCCCGGCCCCGCGCCCACGGTCCTTGCAGCCGAAGCCAGTTGAGGAGTCGTCATGAGCAGACTCGACCGAAGAGACTTCCTGCAGATCGCCGGCGGCGCCGCAGCCGTCGGCGCGCTGCCGCTCGCCGCCGCCGCGCCCGCCGCCGCCTCGGAGGGCGGACCCGCCGCGAGCCGGAACGCCCACGGCGGCCGGGCCGGCCGCGGCGGCGCCCCGAAGGACGACGCCCCGCGCACGGCCGTCAGCACCTCCTGGACGGAGAACTGGGAGAGCGGCTTCATCACCGGCAACGGCAACCTCGGCGCCGTGCTCTACGGCCGCCCCGAAGCCCCCACCGTGCTGGTGAACCACAACCGGCTCTACACCTCGCAGTACCCGCCCGAGCAGCGCACCATCGCGGAGACCGCCGCGTATCTGCCGCAGATCCGGCAGATGATCCAGGAGCAGGGCTACACCGCCATGCTCGACTGGTCCTTCGCCCAGTCCACGGCGCACGGCCTGGCCCCCGACGAGTCCATCGACTACCATCCCGGGCTCTTCCTCACCGGCGCGCTCACCGGCGCCGACCAGGCCACCGGCTACCAGCGCACCGAGAACTTCGAGACCGGCGAGGTCACCACCACCTGGCAGGGCAGCGCCGGCACCTTCACCACCCGGGCGTTCGCCTCGCGCCCGGACAACGTTGTCGTCTACACCGTTGAAGGCCCCGGCCGGGGCGCCCTGGACGCCGTCTTCACCCTCGGCCCCGTCGGCACCGGCCTCATCACCCCCGGCCCCGCCCACGGCACCGACTGGATCGGCTTCCACAACCTCTACGCCCCGGGCAACGGAGGCTACGACGGCGTCATCCGGGTCGCCACCACCGGCGGCACGGCGACCACCGACGACACCACCATCACCGTCTAGGGCGCCGACCGCCTCACCCTGCTCATCCGCATCACCCGCTGGCGCCCGCCGCAGACCGGCGGCGTCCAGCAGCTGGCCGCCGAACTGCGCCGCCTCAAGCCCGACTTCGACGCACTGCTGCGCCCGCACGCCGCCGTCCACGGCGAGCTCTACAACCGGGTCCGGGTCGACTTCGGCGGCGGCGCCGACCGCGCGCTGACCACCGACGAGCTGCTCGCCCGCGCCCAGCGCGAACGCACCCTGCCGGCGGCCCTGCTGGAGAAGGTCTACGACGCCTGCCGCTACACCGTCATGTCCGCCAGCGGCGACCTGCCGCCCAACCTCCAGGGCATCTGGAACGGCAGCTGGAGCCCGCCCTGGCACAGCGACTACAGCGCCGACGCCAACCTCCAGCTCGCCGTCGACTCCATCGTCAGCGGCAACATGCCCGAGCTGATGGAGGGCTTCTTCTCCCTCATCGAGTCCGGCGTGCCGTCCTGGCGCGAGGGCGCCGCCAAGCTGGCCGGCTGCCGCGGCATCCTGTACCCGGCGCGGATGCAGGACCAGGGCACCTACTTCCAGCAGAACCACGACTGGCAGTGGTTCAACCAGGTCTCCATCGCCGGCTGGCTCGGCCACTACTTCTACGACTACTACCGCTACACCGGCGACCTGGACTTCCTGCGCCACCGCGCGATCCCGTACCTCAAGGACTGCGCCCTGTTCTACGAGGACTGGTGGACCGCCGACGCCGACGGAACGCTGCGCTCCACCCCGTCCTTCTCCTACGAGTCCGCCTTCGCCGACAACGCCACCATCGACTTCGCCGTCGCCAAGGAGGTGCTCACCAACCTGGTCGAGGGCTGCCGGCTGCTCGGCGTGGAGAAGGAGTCGGTGCCCCGCTGGGAGAAGCTGCTCACCCGCTTCCCCGCCTACATGGTCAACACCGCGGACACCACCGGCGGCACGCCGCCGCCGAACTGGCTGATGGACGGCGGGGTGCCGGCGGTCGCCGACGGCACCCTCAAGGAGTTCATCGGCGCGAACATGCTGGAGTTCCCGCCGCACCGCCATCTGTCGCCGCTGTACCCGCTGTTCGTCAGCAACGAGCTGAGCCCCGAGCAGACCCCGCAGATCTGGACGGCGGCGGAGAAGGCGTACGAGAAGAAGATCCGCAGCGTCACCGAGTCGGAGTCGCACTACCGGATGCAGGCGTCGCTGTGCGCCGCGCGGCTCGGCCGCGGCGACGACATCTGGAACTTCCTCACCCTGATGGCGGCGAACAACGTCTTCCACACCAGCCTGGTCCCCTCGCACTACGACGACCTGAACGTCTTCAACATCGACGCCAGCGGCGGCATCCCGGCCGTCCTGCACAACGCTCTGGCCTTCTCCGCCCCCGGCCGCCTGGACCTGCTGCCCGCGCTGCCCGGCGCGCTGGCCACGGGCAGCATCTCCGGCATCCTCGCCCGCGGCCGGATCACCATCGCCTCGCTGGCCTGGGACTACCCCGGCGGTACCGTCACCGCCCGGTTGGAGTCCGCGATCCGGCAGTCGGTCGAGCTGTCCGTGCCGCCGGGCCTGGACGGCACGGTGCTCACCGTGGGCGGCCGGCGGCAGCGGATCGGCGCGCTCGGCACGGCCGGCCGGCAGGGCGTCCGGGTCACGCTGCCCAAGGGCGCCACCGCGGTGGAGATCACCTTCACCCCGGTCGCGCCGCCGCCGGTGGCGCACCTGATCTCCTTCGGCGCCGCGGTCACAGCCTCCTCCACCCGCACCACCGACGGCGACGTCGGCCCGGAGAAGACCGTCGACAGTGACAGCACCACCCGCTGGACCAGCGACTACGCCGACAACCAGTGGCTCCAGCTCGACCTCGGCGCGGTCCGCTCCGTCACCGAGATCAAGCTCGACTGGGAGACGGCCACGGCCAGGGACTTCGCCGTCGACGTCTCCGCGGACGGCCACACCTGGACCACCGTCGCCACGGTCACCGGCAACTCCGCCGCCGGCTGGATGGACTTCCCGGGCCTGAGCGCGACCGGACGCTACGTACGGCTGGACCTGACGACCCGCGCCACCTCCTACGGCTTCTCGCTGTGGGACGTGGAGGTCTACGGCAGCTGATCCCCGCCGGCGGCCCCGCACCCGGGTGCGGGGCCGCCGGACCCGCTCGCACCCGCCCGCACCCGCCCGCACCCGGTCCGACGGTCCGACGGTCCGACGTTCCCGTGATCCGACGGTACGACGGTCCGACGCTCGGGATGTCCGGGCGCACGGCCGTTCTGACGGTCTGACGGTCTGACATTCCCGTGATCCGACGGTACGACGTACGGCGGTCCGATCGTCCGACGTCCGTTCCGACGCTCCGCCTTACGACGCTCCACCTTCCGACGTTCCGCCACCACCGCCCCGCCAAGGAGGCACCCGTGCGCGACGAACCAGCCGGGCCACCGGCCCAGCAGCCCGAGTCATCCCCGGCCCGGCGGCCCGCCCGGCCCGGGGTGTCCCGGCGCGGCTTCCTGGCCGCCAACTCCACCGTGCTCGCCGCCTTCGGCGCCGGCGTGCTGCTGCCCGCCGGAGCCGCCGCGGCGGCGGCCAAGGGGGGCGGGGGCCCGGCCGGCCGGGCCGCCTCGGACCTCGCCCGGTACCGCCCGGTGACGGCCTCCTCCACCGCGTACGCGGCCACCCAGCCGTCCTTCGCCACCGACGGCCTGGACGCGGTCGGCGTGCGCGGCAGCGGCTGGCGGGCCGGGACCGGCGACGACCCCCAGTGGATCGCCGTCGACCTCCAGCAGGTGTGCTCCGTCACCGGAGTCGACCTCGTCTTCGAGGCCACCGCCGACGACACCCCCTACCTGCCGTCCTCCGGCGCCCACTCCCGCGAGGGGTCCACCGGCGACGAGATCCAGTCCAGCTGCGCGGTCGCCTTCACCCTGGAGGTGTCCACCGACAACTCGACCTGGACCACCGTGCACCGGGAGACCGCGGGACGCGGCGGGGCCGTCAGCATCCCCCTCGACCCGCCCGCCACCGGACGCTGGGTGCGGATGACCGCGACCAGCCGCTCCTCCGCCGCGCCGCTGGGCCTCAACGGGTTCCAGGTGCACGGCACCGCGCACGGCGCCCGCCCCGCCGCCGAGGGCTGGACCGACTGGCACACCCTCGCCGGCCCGCCCCCGGAGCTGCGCGTCGCCGCCGACGGCAGCGTGCCCGTCGAGTCCGGCTGGACGGTCACCACCGACGACTTCGCGCCCTCCACGGACGGCGCCGTGCTGTCCGGCCCGGGCGTGGACACCTCCGCCTGGCTGCCGGCCACCGTGCCCGGCACCGTACTGGCCTCCCTCGTCGAGCAGGGCAAGCTCCCCGACCCGGTCCTCGGCCGGAACAACCTCCAGGTGCCCGAGGCGCTGTCCCGCCACTCCTGGTGGTACCGCAGGGAGTTCACCCTCCCGGCCGGCCTGGACCACGGGCCCGGCCGCCGCGTCCGGCTGGAGTTCGACGGCGTCAACCACCAGGCCGAGTTCTGGCTCAACGGCACCCGGCTCGGCACCGCCGTCCACCCCTACGCCCGGGCCGCCTTCGACGTCACCGACGCGCTGCGCCCCGGCCGCGGCCCCAACGTCCTCGCGGTGCGGGTCGACCCGATGCCCTACCCGGGCAGCCCCGCCGACAAGGGCCCCAGCGGCGACTCCTGGCTGGACGCCGGGAGCGGCACGATGAACCGCAACGCGCCCACCTACATGTCGATCTCCGGCTGGGACTGGATGCCGCCGGTCCGCGACCGCGCCACCGGCATCTGGAACCACGTGCGGCTGCGCTCCACCGGCACCGCCGTCGTCACCGACCCGTACGTCTCCACCAGGCTGCCCGACCTGCCGGACCTGGGCACCGCCGAGATCACCCTCACCGTCCCCGTCACCAACACCGCCGGCCGCGACCAGAAGGTCACCGTGCGGGCCGCGTTCGACGGGGTGCGTGTCGCCAGGACCGCCACGGTGCCGGCGGGCGCGACCACCGACGTCGTCCTCGCCCCGGCCGAGTTCCCCGCGCTGCGGATCGCCGACCCCGAGCTGTGGTGGCCCAACGGCTACGGCGAGCCCGTGCTGCACGACCTCACCCTCACCGCCGAGGCCGGCGGCGCCGTCAGCGACCGCCGCACCCTGCGGTTCGGGATACGGCAGTTCGACTACAGCTACAGCATGCCGGTCCCCATCGTGAACGGCCACGGCTCCCAGGTCCTCGACTTCACCGCCGTACAGGGCCGCTACGTGCGGCTCCAGGACATCCACCGGGCCACCCAGTACGGCATCTCGATGTGGACGCTGTCGGTCTACGCGGCCGGCGACCACTCCACCGACCTCGCCCTCGGCCGGCCCGCCACCGCCTCCTCCACCGACTCCAGCGCCGGCCCGCCGGGGAACGTCACCGACGGCGACTCCACCACCCGCTGGTCCTCCGGCTACCAGGACGGCCAGTGGATCCAGGTCGACCTCGGCTCGGCCGCGAGCGTCGACCGCGTCGCGATCGAGTGGGAGACCGCCTACGCCACCGACTTCACCGTGCAGGTCTCCGCCGACGGCCAGAACTGGACCGAGGCCACCTCCGTCGCCCAGAAGCCGGTGCAGCCGCTCCAGATCTCCGTCAACGGCACCCGCGTCTTCTGCCGCGGCGGCAACTGGGGCTTCGACGAACTGCTGCGCCGGGTGCTGGGCACCCGCACCGCCGACACCGTCGCCCTGCACCGCGACCAGAACTTCACCATGATCCGCAACTGGACCGGCTGCTCCAACCGCGAGGAGTTCTTCGCCGCCTGCGACGAGAACGGGCTGCTGGTCTGGAACGACTTCTGGGACGGCTGGTCGATGGATCCGCCGGACCACGCCGCGTACCTCGCCCTGGCCCGCGACACCCTGCGCGCCTACCGCAGCCACCCCTCGATCGCCGTGTGGTGCGGCGCCAACGAGGGTGCCCCGCCGACCCCGATCGACGACGGCGTGAAACAGCTCGTCGCCCAGGAGGACCCCGACACCCTCTACCTCGGCAGCTCCGCCGACGGCGTGGTCAAGGGCCACGGCCCCTACAGCTGGACCGACCCCGGCTCCTACTTCGGCACCGGCAACTTCGGCTTCCACACCGAGATCGGGATGCCCGTCCTGCCCGTCGCCGAGACCATGCGCAACCTCGTCGGGGACGAGGCGCCGTGGCCGGTCGGCGACGTGTGGGGCGCCCACGACTGGGCCCGCAACGGCGCCCAGGACCCGCGGGGCTACCAGGCGGCGATCGAGGACCGGCTGACCGCCGCCGACGACCTCGACACCTTCACCACCCGCGCCCAGCTCGTCAACTACGAGAACGCCCGCGCCATGTTCGAGGCGTGGAACTCCGCGCTGTGGGACAACGCCTCCGGGCTGCTGCTCTGGATGTCCCACCCGGCCTGGTACAGCACCGTCTGGCAGACCTACGACTACGACCTGGACACCAACGGCTTCTACTACGGCACCCGTTGCGCCTGTGAGCCGCTGCACATCCAACTGCGGCCCTCCGACGGCCAGATCACCGCCGTCAACCACACCCCGGCCGCGCTGACCGGCGCCACGGCCACCGCCACCGCGTACGACCTGCTCGGCAACCGGCTGGCCCCGCCGGCCTCGGCCACCGTGGACGTCGCCGCCTCGGCCACCGCGGACGGGCCCGTCGCCGCCTTCACCGCCGACCTGCCCGCCCTGCACCTGCTGCGCCTGGACCTCACCGCCGCCGACGGCACCCCGCTGTCGCGCAACACCTACTGGCGCTACCGGCAGCCCTCCGACCTGCGCGGCCTCAACTCCCTCGCGCAGACCCGCGTCACCGTCGGACAGGTCGCCGACGGGCACGGCCGGAAGGCCCGGGGGAGCCGCGGCCCCAGGGCGTCAGACCCCGGCGCGCTGACCTTCACGGTGCGCAACACCGGCGCCGCCACGGCCGCCATGGTCCGGATCTCGCTGCGCGACCGCGCCACCGACACCCGCCTCCTGCCCGCGTACCTCTCGGACAACTACCTGTGGCTGCTGCCCGGCGAGGAGCGCACCCTGACCGCGACCTGGCCGCACCCCACCCGCGGCGGCGACCGCCCCCGCATCGTCGTCGAGGGCTACAACGTGCCGCGCACCACGATCGGCTGAGCCGCCACGGCCGGCGGAGGGCCCAGCCCCGCTCCACGAGCGCCCCCGCCGGACCGCGCCGCGGAACACGGAGCGGAGCGGGCTCGCGGGCACCGCGGCGCCGCCCCCCAGGGTGGCGCCGTGGCCGTCTCCCGGTGCGAAGGGGTGCCGTGTCGCGTTCCTCTGGCGCGCCCTTCCACCGGACGTGCCGGCACTCCGGCGTCACAGCGGTGAGATCCCCGTGACCTCCCGGAAGTCCGGGTCGTCGCGCAGCGACCGGAAGTAGTCGTCCAGGTGGCCGCGGACGAGGCCGATGCCGTCCAGGTCGCGCAGTCGGCGCAGTTCGGTGAGCGCGTCGTCGCGGCGGCCCGCCATGGTGTACACGGAGGCCAGGTTGTACGCGATGTCGGTGACCTCGTAGTCGGCGGTGGCCTTCCGCCTGGCCAGCAGGAGATCCGCCTCCGCCTGCTCGTACCTGCCGAGGCGCTTTTCCGCCGCCGCCCGATAGGTGAACAGCCGTGCGACGAGGTCGGGTTCGGCGTCGGACGGCAGCAGAGCGATCGCGTCGCCGTACGCCCGCAGGGCGGCGATGTCGGACGAGGTCCCTCCGCGCGTGTTCGCGTGGGCCACCCCTCGGACGTAGTGGACCTCCCAGCCCGCGTCCGCCTCTCCCGCGTAGCGGTCGAGGTGCTCCGCCGCCTCCGCCCACCGCCGCTCGGCCATCAGCGCCCTGCCGAGGTTCAGCTCGGCGTCGAGCGGCACGGCCTCCGCCAGGGAGAGATCGCGCAGAGCCCCCACCGACGCTTCCAACTGCCCCATGTAGCCGAGCACCTGCCGGTCGACAGCGGCGGTTCCGGCGACCAGGCTCTCGGTGTCGACACCCGCCTGGGCAAGCGACGCGTCCAGGCCGCGACTCGCACGGTGAGCGAGCGTCGCCATGCGCTCGTAGGCGTCGTCGCGCAGGATGTCCTGCCGGTGCCGGGTCAACAGCTGATAGACGAACAGCATGGTCAAGGGGACGTCGACGACCGCGGCCACCGCGAACATCCCCGGTACCCAGCCCGGCAAACCGACCGTGGCCGCACCTGTGATGAACGCGGGAACCGAGACCACCAGCAGCACAAGGACCGCGGCCAGCAGCTGTGTTGGAGCCAGCACCCGGCCGGGGTCGATTCCCTGGTTCGACACCTTCTCATTCTGCCGGGGCGGCACGTACCGGCGGGGCCGTCCCCGGAAATCCGCCCCGACCGCGGCCAGGAGCCGCCCCGCCCCGTCCGGCGGCGCGCCCTCGCCGGCCGGTGCCGTGGACGGCGGCCGCGGCGGGGCCGGACCGGTCGTCCCGCGCCGAGTGAAGGAGGGGGGCCGGTCCGGTCGTCCCGCGCCGAGTGAACGCGGCGGCGCCGGACCGCCGGCCTGGACAGGGGAGGAGCGGGCGTTCGACGCCGGACGGGCGGACGCCCCGGAGCGCCGCCCCCCTGACCAGGGCGGCGTTCCGGGGCGCGGTCCCGCCACGGGGGCGGGTGTCCTCAGGAGGAGGAGCTGAAGGCGGAGTCGAAGGACGCGGCGGGCGGCTCGATCGCGGCCAGCGCCCGTACGTGGGCGAGCGCCTGCGGGGCGCCGAGCAGCCGGTCCATGCCGGCGTCCTCCCACTCCACCGACACCGGCCCCTCGTAGCCGATGCTGTTGAGCATGCGGAACACCGGCTCCCACGGCACGTCGCCGTGGCCGGTGGACACGAAGTCCCAGCCGCGCCGGGGGTCGCCCCACGGCAGGTGGGAGCCGAGCCGCCCGTTTCGCCCGTTCAGCTGCTTGACGGATTCCTTGCAGTCCACGTGGTAGATGCGGTCCTTGAAGTCCCACAGGAACCCGACCGGGTCCAGGTCCTGCCACACGAAGTGGCTCGGGTCGAAGTTCAGGCCGAACGCCGGGCGGTGGCCGACGGCCTCCAGCGCGCGCACCGTGCTCCAGTAGTCGTACGCGATCTCGCTCGGGTGGACCTCGTGCGCGAAGCGCACCCCCACCTCGTCGAAGACGTCCAGGATCGGGTTCCAGCGGTCGGCGAAGTCCTGGTAGCCGCGCTCGATCATCGCCGGCGGCACCGGCGGGAACATGGCCACCGTGTGCCAGATCGAGGAGCCGGTGAACCCCACCACCGTGCGCACCCCGAAGGCCGCCGCGGCCCGCGCGGTGTTCTTGATCTCCTCAGCCGCCCGCTGCCGCACGCCCTCGGGCTCGCCGTCGCCCCAGATCCGGGCCGGCAGGATGCCCTGGTGCCGCTCGTCGATCGGGTGGTCGCACACCGCCTGCCCGGTGAGGTGGCAGGAGATCGTCCAGCACTGGAGGCCGTGCCGCTCCAGGGTCTCGCGCAGCTTCGGCAGGTAGGCGTCGTCGGTGAGCGCGGCCTCGACGTCGAAGTGGTCGCCCCAGCAGGCGATCTCCAGCCCGTCGTAGCCCCACTCGGACGCGAGCCGGCACACCTCGGTGAACGGCAGGTCGGCGAACTGGCCGGTGAACAGGGTGACAGGTCGGGCCATGGCGGGCGTCCTCCAGCGGTCGGGTCCATAGATAGGCCGGGGCCATTGGGTCCTACGCGGGACTCGTGGGCTTCCTCGGCCCCGTGGGGCTTCTTGAACGTGGCGTGTCCCGAACGGGACGTCCCGGTCGGAGCTTTCGCGTACGGGAATTCCGGCACCGCCGGCGGCGGCTCAGGCGCTCACGGGGATGTGTACCCCCAACGCGGCGGCGCTGGACTCCACGGCGGCCAGCACGCGCTGCACCTGGAGGCCGTCGGCGAAGGACGGCACCGGGTCCTCACCGGCGGCCACCGCCGTGACGAAGTCCCGCACCTGGTGGGTGAACGTGTGCTCGTAGCCGATCAGGTGCCCCGGCGGCCACCACGCGTCCATGTACGGGTGGACCGGCTCGGTCACCAGGACGCGCCGGAAGCCGGCGGTGGCGGCGTCCTCCGTGCGGTCGTGGAAGGCCAGCTCGTTGGCCTTCTCCGCGTCGAAGGCCAGGCTGCCCAGCGAGCCGCTGATCTCGATCCGCATCGCGTTCTTGTGGCCGGTGGCGAACCGCGTCGCCTCGAACACACCGATGGCGCCGCCGTCGAAGCGGGCGGTGAACAGCGCGGCGTCGTCCACCGTCACCTGGCCCCGCTCCGCGGCCGCGGTGCCGGACAGGCCGCTGGCCGAGGCGGGAAGCGGCCGTTCGGTGACGAACGTCTCCAGCAGCGCGCCGACCGAGGAGATCCGCTGCCCCGTCAGGTACTGGGCGGCGTCCACGCTGTGCGCCCCAGATCGCCGAGGGCGCCCGAGCCGGCCCTGTCCCGGCGCAGCCGCCAGGCCAGCGGGAACTCCGGGTCCACCAGCCAGTCCTGCAGGTACTGCGCCCGCACCTGGTGGATCCGGCCGAGCCGCCCCTCGGCGACCAGCCGCCTGGCCAGCGCCAGGGCCGGCACCCGGCGGTAGTTGAAGCCCACCATGGAGCGCACCCCGGCCTCCCGGGCCTCCCGTGCCGCCCGCACCATCGCCTCCGCCTCGGCGACGGAGTTGGCCAGCGGCTTCTCGCAGAGCACGTGCTTGCCCGCGGCCAGGGCGGCCAGGGCGATCTCGGCGTGGCTGTCGCCGGGCGTGCAGATGTCCACGACATCGATGTCCGGCCGGGCCACGAGAGCCCGCCAGTCCGTCTCCCAGGACCGCCAGCCGTACCGCTCCGCGGAGCGGGCCACCCCGGCCGCGTCCCGGCCGCACACCGCGGTCAGCTCGACCGGGCGGGGAAGGTCGAAGAAGCGGCCGGCGGTGCGCCAGGCGTGCGAGTGGGCGGCGCCCATGAAGGCGTGGCCGACCATGCCGACACGCAGGGGCGCGGCGCTGTCGGGCCGGTCCGCCGCGGCGGCGTCCGGGGTCGAGTCCGGAGTCGGCTCCGGAGCGGGGTCCGTACGGCCCGTACGGCCCGCGTGATCCGCGGGGTTCACGGGGTCCTGGGACGGGGGTGCGGTCGGTGCGTCGGTCGGCACACGGGTCGGCACAGCGGCTCCTCCTGGCGGCTCGCCCCAATCGTTATTCATCCGGCATCGACTCAAACTCACGAAGACGGATAGAACAGTTCGCGAGTTTCTGCCTGAACTTCGGCATAAGTCAAGGCTCTTGACGGCAGAATCGCAAAGAGGAAGCCTGCGTTCGACGATACGCGCCGCAGCTCGACACCCGGGGGTCGTCATCGAGACGCCAGTGAACCTGCGTGAGGTTGGAAGGCTACGGGTCCTGGAGGCCCTCCACACCACACCACGCAGCAGCCGTCCGGAGCTGGTCCGGCTGACCGGCCTGTCCAGAGCCACTGTCTCGTCGCTGATCTCCGACCTCATCGCGGTCGGCCTGGTCACCGAGGACGACGGCCCCGAGGAGACCGAGCCGCGGCGCACCGGCCGCCCCGCCCAGTCGCTGTCGCTGGTACCCACCGCGGGCTTCGCGATCGGCGCCGACATCGGCCACCAGCACGTCCGGGTCATCCTGTGCGACCTGTTCGGCGCCGTGCTGTGGGAGCACTGGGTGGCCAAGGAGGTGGACCGGGCGCCGGACGAGACCCTCGACCTCGTCGCCGTCCTGGTCAACCGGGCGCTCCAGGAGACCGGGGTGGATCGCGACCGGGTGCTGGGCATCGGCGCCGGGATCGCCTCCCCGGTCGAGAAGGGCAGCGGCGCCCTGGGCGCCGAGGGCATCATGCCCGGCTGGGTCGGCATGCGCCTGACCGACGAGCTGGCCCGCCGCACCGCCCTCCCGGTGCGCGTCACCAACGACGCCAACGCGGGCGCCCTGGCCGAGAGGATGTACGGCGCGGGCCGGCAGGCGGGCGACATGGTCTACGTTCGGCTGTCGGCCGGCATCGGGGCCGGCATCGTCAGCGGCGGCCGGCTGATGCTGGGCGCGCGCGGGCTGGCCGGCGAGATCGGGCACCTCCCGCTCACCACCGACGGGTTGATCTGCCGCTGCGGCAACCGCGGCTGCCTGGAGACGGTCGCCAGCCCCGTCGCCATCGCCCGGCTGCTCTCCGAGAGCTGGGGCCACCCCGTCGCCGCCCGCGACCTGCCCACCCTGATCGCGCAGCGCAACACGGGCGCGCTGCGCGCCGTCCGGGACGCCGGCGAGTCGGTCGGCCGGGCGCTGTCCACCCTGGTCACGCTCCTCAACCCGCGGCTCATCGTGGTCGGCGGCGACCTGGCCGGCGCGGGCGAGGACATCCTGGAGCCCATGCGCTCCGGGGTGCGCCGGCACACGCTGCCCTCGGCCGTGGAGGGCGTCGAGATCGTCACCGGCGGCCTGGGTGACGGCGCCGAGGTGCGCGGCGCGGCCGGCCTCGTCCTCGCCGACGCCCCGCAGCTCCTCTCGGGCGCCCCCGGCGACCAGCCGGAACCGGCGTAGGAGGGCTCCCGAGCCGCGGTCCGCGCCGGGGCCGTACAGGTCCGCGCAGCGGCCGTACGGGTCCGCGCCGGGTCCACCGGGCCGCCCGCCCGCCTACCCGCCTAGCTTCCCGTCTGCCCGCCGGGACGGGAACCCGGACCCGCTACCCGCGGGGCCCGCTGGAGGCGGTGTCCACCGGGGGCGGGGCCACCGCCCACAATGGGCGCATGGAACCCATCGTCTCGGTGGTGGAGCTCGCCGCCGCGCCCGCCACGACCGCCGTGCTCGACGTCCGCTACCGGATGGGCGGCCCGCCCGGAGCCGGGGAGTACGCCAAGGGGCACATCCCCGGGGCCCGTTACGTCGACCTGGACACGGCACTGGCCGCCCCGCCCGGCACCGGCGGCCGGCACCCGCTGCCCGACCCCGAGGTGTTCGGCGCCGCCATGCGTGCCGCCGGCGTCTCGCGCCACACCGACGTGGTGCTCTACGACGACTGGAACGGCTGGGGTTCGGCCCGGGCCTGGTGGCTGCTGCGCTGGGCGGGCCACGAGCGGGTGCGGGTACTCGACGGCGGGCTCGCCGCCTGGCGGGCCGCCGGCCGGCCGCTGAGCACGGAGGAACCGCCGCCCGGTGACGGCGACTTCACCCCCGAGCCGGGCTCGCTCCCGGTGCTCGACGCGGACGGCGCCGCCGCCCTGGCCCGGCGCGGCCTGCTGCTCGACGCCCGCGCGGGGGAGCGGTACCGAGGGGAGACCGAGCCGATCGATCCGGCGGCCGGGCACATCCCCGGCGCGGTGAGCGCGCCCACCGTGGACACCCTCGGCCCCGACGGCCGGTTCCGGTCCGCCGCCGACCTCGCCGGGCACTTCGCCGCGCTGGGCGCGGCCCGGGCGCCGAGGTCGGCGTCTACTGCGGCTCGGGCGTCTCCGCGGCCCACGAACTCCTCGCCCTGGCCGTGGCGGGGGTGCCGGCGGCTCTCTACGTCGGCTCCTGGAGCGAGTGGACCTCCGACCCCTCCCGCCCCGTCGCCACCGGCCCGCAGCCCGGGTGAGGCGGCTTCTCCGCCGGCCCACCCCGGGTGTGTGAGCGCACCCCCGGCCCCGGGGGAGTGATACCGCCGCGAGCGGCACCGCGGCCGGCACGCCGCGGGGGCCGCCCTTGGCGACCAAGGGCGGCCCCCGCGGGCCGTCGGGCACGCGCCCGACGGCTAATCCTGCTTCTTGCGGCGGCTGCCGAAGACGATCTCGTCCCAACTCGGCACCGTGGCACGGCGGCCCGGCCGGACCCCGTCGGCCTCGGCCTGCCGGTCGGTGGTGCCGACCAGCCGGTCCCGGTGCCCCGCCACCGCACGCGGCATCAGCACGTCCGCGTACGCCGAGCCGGCGCTCGCGGCCGGGGCGGCCTCCTCGGCCTCCTCCGCCACCTCGGCGGCCGGCACCGCTTCCGGCTGGACCGACGGCTGAGCGGGCACCACCAGGTCGCCCCGGAAGCTGGGCACCGCCTCCAGCAGGCTGGTGAGCGAGTCGCGCTCCTCCTGCTGCTCCTCGGCCCGCGCCTCGCGCGCCTCCCGCTCCTGGCGGTCGCCGCGCTCGGTGCCGCGCTCGGCGCCGCGCTCCGGAACGCGGTCCAACGACCGGTCCAGCGGACGGTCCCGGGGCAGCCGGGCGATCCGCGGCACGAACGGGAAGCTCGGCTCCTGCTGCTGGCTGGTCTCGCCGATCAGCGAACGGGCCTCGTCGTCCACCGCCTGCACCAGTCGGCGCGGCGGGTCGTAGGTCCAGCTCGCCGAGTGCGGCTCACCGGCCACCCGGTAGACGAGCAGCACCTCCCAGGTGCCGTCGTCCCGGCGCCAGGAGTCCCACAGGACGGTGTCCTTCTCCGCGCCGCGCAGCAGCAGCCGTTCGGCCACCGCCTCGCCCAGCTGGGGGCCGGTCGTCTCGCCCTGCCGGCGCACCGGGGTCTTGCGGGCCCGCTCGGCCATGAAGGCGCGCTCGGCCAGCACCGGACCCTCGAACCGCCGCACCCGCTCCACCGGGATGCCGGCGAGCTGCGCGACCTCCTCGGCGGAGGCGCCGGCCCTTATCCGCGCCTGGATGTCACGGGGCCGGAGATGGCTCTCGACCTCGATCTCGATCTGACCCAGCCGGGCCCGGTCGTTGCGCACGGCGGCGCGCAGCCGCTCGTCGATCGGGAGGGTGTACTCCGTGCTGTCGGCAGCCTTGAGCACCAGTCGTGTGCCGTCATTGCTGACGGCCACGACGCGCAGTTCGGGCACGGTTACCTCCCGGGTGGTGCCTGCCGACGTCACGTGCGTCGCTGCTCCCGTTGTGAACGAGTGTGGCCTGCCCGGGTGCAGCGTGCCACAACCTTGCTGAGTTGCTCGGCGTGTCGATTCAGTATGGTGACACGCCGTCATGGGACGGTGGTCGATTGTCCACCGAGGGTGACCATACTGTGACACGCCGGGAAGAGTGCCGTCGACTCCCCTCCCGACCGTGGTGCTGGTGCTGTCCAGGCAGCCGGCCGGGCGCCGGATGCCAGGGTTCGTCACGGTACTCCATTCGGGCCACCGGAGGGTGCCTGCCACACCGTCGAATATTGTGCGCGGGCGCGGAGTTCGGTGACCCGGCTCACAACTCCGGGGTGCACGCCAGGGCAAAAACGGACGTATCCTTTCGAACTTCCGCCCCAGGTCGCGGCCTTGAACGGGCGGCCTCCGGTCCGGCGGCGCGGCGCCGGCTAGGCCCCCAGCACCCGGCGCAGATAGTCGTTGCCGAAGAGCCTTTCGGGGTCGAGCCGTTCCCGCAGACGGGTGAACTCCGCGAACCGGGGATACGCCTCCGCGAGGTACTCCGCGTCCCGCGTGTGGATCTTCCCCCAGTGCGGCCGCCCGCCGGCTGCCGTCGCGATCCGCTCGACCGCGGTGAAGTACTCCTGGTACCGCCTGCCCCGGTACATGTGGACGGCCACGTAGGCGGTGTCGCGGCCCGAGGCGGTGGACAGCGCGATGTCGTCGGCCGGCGCCACCCGCACCTCCACCGGGAAGCTGATCCGCAGTCCGGACCGCTCCACCATCGCCTTCAGCTCCCGCACCACCGGCACGGCCGCCTCGCGCGGCACCGCGTACTCCATCTCCACGAACCGCACCCGTCGCGGGCTGGTGAACACCTTGTACGGGATGTCGGTGTAGGTGCGGGCGGACAGCGCCCGGGAGGAGAGCCGGGCGATGCCCGGTATCGCCGCCGGCGCCGCCCGACCCAGCGCGCAGGCCGCCCGGAAGACGCCGTTGGACAGCAGCTCGTCGTCGACCCAGCCGCGCACCGCCGGCAGCGGATCGGCCGGCCCGGCGCTGCGGTTGTTCCGCTTGGTGACGCAGCCCTCGGTGTGCGGGAACCAGTAGAACTCGAAGTGCTCGTTCTCCGCCGCGAACCGGTCGAACTCCGCCATCACCCGGTCGAACCGCATGGGCTCCTCACGGGCGGTCAGCAGGAACACCGGCTCCACCGCGAAGGTGATCGCGCTGACAACGCCCAGGGCGCCCAGCCCGATCCGGGCGGCGGCGAACACGTCCGGGTTCTCCCCGGCGGAGCAGGTCAGCACCGAGCCGTCCGCGGTGACGAGCTCCAGCGCCCGTATCTGCGCGGCTATGGAGGCCGAGTCGCGGCCGGTGCCGTGGGTGCCGGTGCTGGTGGCGCCCGCCACGGTCTGCTCCATGATGTCGCCCATGTTGGTGAGCGACAGCCCCTCGCCGGCCAGCACCGCGTTGAGCTGGCGCAGCGGCACCCCCGCCTCCACCGTGACGGTGCCGGCCGCGCGGTCCACGGAACGGATCGCGCTCAGCCCCTCCGGCCGTACCAGCACCCCGTCGGTGGCCGCCGCGGCGGTGAAGGAGTGCCCCGACCCGACCGCCTTCACCCGCAGCCCGTCGCGCGCCGCCGCCCGCACCACCGCGGCCAGTTCGTCCACCGACGCCGGCGCCGCCACCCGCCGCGGCCGGGCGGTGACGGTGCCCGCCCAGTTACGCCAGACTTCCGCCCGCTCCGGGCTCCGCGGCCCCGCCGGCCGCGTCCCCGCCCCGCTCGTCCCGCTCATCGCCGAACCTCTCCTCCTGGCGCGGTGTCGGCCGCAGCCGGCCGTATCCGAGGAACGCCGCCGCCGCGGCGGCCACCGCGGCCATGGCAGGCACCGCGAAGGCGGCCGAGGCGCCGTGCGCGTCGATCACCCGGCCGGCCAGCGCGGCACCCGCGGCCACGCCGACCGCCATGCCCGTGGAGGTCCACGTGATGCCCTCGGTCAGCCGCCCGCGCGGCACCAGCCGCTCCACCAGGCCCATGGCCGCCACCATCGTGGGCGCTATCGTCGTGCCGGCCACGAACAGGGCCAGGGCGAGCAGCGGCATGCTGCCGACCAGCAGTGGCGGGATCATACTCACCGCCATCCCGGCGACACCCCAGCGAAACCGGTCGGCGACCGAACGGCGCGGTGGCAGCATGCCGAAGACCACCCCGGACAGGCACGAGCCGAGCGCGTAGCAGGCGAGCACCAGGCTGGCCAGCCCCTTGTGGCCGCGCTCGTCGGCGAAGGCCACCGTGATCACGTCCACGGCGCCGAACATCATCCCCACCCCGGCGAAGACGACGCACAGTATCCGCAGCCCCGCCGACCGCATCGCCGAGCCGCCGCCCATGACGGCCTGCGGATGCGCGGCCGGCTCGGTGGCCCGCTGCGCGGTCAGCAGCGCGACCCCCACGGCCAGGAACACCATCGCCAGCAGCGGCCCGGCCTCCGCGAACGCCATCGTGCACAGCCCGACCGACAGCACCGGGCCGACGATGAACACCACCTCGTCCACCACCGACTCCAGCGAGTACGCGGTGTGCAGCAACTCCGGCGAGCCCCGGTGGATCTCCGACCAGCGCGCCCGCACCATCGCGCCCAGGCTCGGCGTCAGCCCGGCCAGCAGCACGCACCCGAAGTACGTCCAGTCCGGCGCGCCCTCCCGCACGCACAGCAGGAGGCCGCTCACCGCCAGCACCGTCACCACGGCCACCGGGCGCAGCACCCGGCGCTGCCCGTAGCGGTCCACCAGCCGCGACACCCGGGGCCCGCACAGCGCGCTGGACAGCGCCAGCGTCGCGGACAGCGCGCCCGCCAGGCCGTACCGGCCGGTCACCTGGGAGATCATGGTCACGACGCCGATGCCCGTCATCGACAACGGCATCCGCCCGACCAGTCCGGCCAGGGAGAAGGCACGCGCGCCGGGGGTGGCGAAAAGAGAGCGGTAAGGGCTGGGCACGGGGGTACTCCGGAGCTGTCCGGCGCCGTCCCGCGTCGGACTCACGCGGGGGGCGCGACGGCATCGGCCCGCAGGGTAGTTCGTGGACAGAGACAGCTTACGTAACGCGGCAAATGTTTTTTCCCGGTGGCCGTTCCCGGGGGCGGCCGCCGGGAATGGCAGGATCAAAGGCATGTCCGATCAGCCCCACGCGCCGCACACCGCCGCCGCGGCCGCGCCGTCCGACCCCTCCGCCGCGTCTGCCGAGGTCGCCGCCTCACCCGGCACCCCGCAGGAGCCGGACCCCGGCCCCTACGACGCCCTCCTGCTGCTGTCCTTCGGCGGCCCCGAGGGCCCCGACGACGTCGTGCCGTTCCTGGAGAACGTCACCCGCGGGCGCGGCATCCCACGCGAAAGGCTGAAAGAGGTGGGCCGCCACTACTTCCTGTTCGGCGGCGTCAGCCCGATCAACGAGCAGAACCGCGAGCTGCTGGGCGCCCTGCGCGAGGACTTCGCCGCCGCCGGGCTGGACCTGCCGGTCCACTGGGGCAACCGCAACTGGGCGCCGTACCTCACCGACACCCTGCGCGAGATGGCCGAGGCCGGCCGCCGACGGGTGCTGGTCCTGGCCACCAGCGCCTACGCCTCGTACTCCGGCTGCCGCCAGTACCGGGAGAACCTGGCCGCCTCGCTGGCCGAGGTCGCCGCGGCGGGCCTGCCCGTGCCGCGGGTCGACAAGCTGCGCCACTACTTCAACCACCCCGGTTTCGTCGAGCCCATGGTCGACGCGACCGTGGCCGCGCTCGCCGAACTGCCCGAGGAGGTGCGCGACGGGGCCCGGCTCGCGTTCACCACGCACTCCATCCCGACCGCCGCCGCCGACACCTCCGGCCCCAAGGAGGACCACGGCGACGGCGGCGCCTACGTCGCCCAGCACCTGGACACCGCCCGGCTGGTGGCCGACGGCGTCCGCGAGGCCACCGGGGTCGACCGCCCCTGGGAGCTCGTCTACCAGTCCCGCTCCGGCGCGCCGCACATCCCGTGGCTGGAACCCGACATCTGCGACCACCTGGAAGCCGTCCACGCGGACGGCGCCGCCGCGGTGGTGATGGTCCCCATCGGGTTCGTCTCCGACCACATGGAGGTCAAGTACGACCTCGACACCGAGGCGACCGCCAAGGCCGCCGAACTGGGCCTGCCGGTCAGCCGCGCGGCCACCGTGGGCGCCGACCCGCGCTTCGCCGCCGCCGTCCGCGACCTGGTGCTGGAACGTGCCGCCACCGAGCGCGGCCGGACGCCGGCCCGCTGCGCCCTCGGCGCGCTCGGACCCAGCCACGACGTGTGCCCGGCCGGCTGCTGCCCGGCCCGGACACCGCAGCCCGCCGCCGCCGGAACCGACTGAGGAGCCCTGTCCCCATGAGCACACCCGCCACCGGAGCGACCGGCCCCGCCGAGGGCGCCGGCCGCCCCGAGGCCACGGGCGAGGACGCCGAACTGCTGGAGATCGCCCTGGAGGCCGCCACCCGCGCAGGCGCCCTGCTGCGCGACGGCCGCCCCGCCGACCTCGGCGTCGCCGCCACCAAGAGCAGCCCCATCGACGTCGTCACCGAGATGGACATCGCCGCCGAGAAGCTGATCACCTCCCACATCTCGGCGCTGCGGCCGGACGACGGCTTCCTCGGCGAGGAGGGCGCCGACCGCGTGGGCACCAGCGGCGTGCGCTGGGTCATCGACCCCCTCGACGGCACCGTGAACTACCTCTACGGCCTGCCGTCCTGGTCGGTGAGCATCGCCGCCGAGCGCGACGGGCGCGCCGTGGTCGGGGTGGTCGAGGCCCCGATGCGCCGGGAGACGTACCAGGCGGTGCTGGGCGGCGGGGCCTACGTGAACGGGGTGCGCGCGCACTGCCGGCCGGCCCCCGACCTGGACCACGCGCTCGTCGCCACCGGCTTCAGCTACCTGCGCGAGCGGCGCGCCAGCATGGCCGAGGTGGTCAGGGTGCTGCTGCCGCAGGTGCGCGACCTGCGGCGCGGCGGCTCGGCCGCCATCGACCTCGCCGACGTCGGCTGCGGCCGGCTGGACGCCTACTACGAGCGCGGCCTGAACCCCTGGGACCTCGCCGCGGGGGCCCTGTTCGCCCGCGAGGCGGGCGCGCTCACCGGCGGCCGGCCGGGCCGCGAGCCCGCCGAGGAGCTGACGGTGGCGGCGCCGCCCGGGCTCTTCGAGCGGCTCCAGGGGATGCTGGAGGAACTGGGCGCCTGGCACGACTGACCGGACCGCCGGGCGGCGCCCGAGTCCCGGTCCGGGCCTGCCCGGGCCGGGGCTCGGGCGCGTCCGCGCGGCCGCGGGTGCCGGGCCGGAGGCGCCCCCCGCGGGCATGCGAACGCCCCGGCACCGTCCGGCGACCGGGGCGTTCGGCTGCGGGGTCAGCCGAGGCGGATCAGGCGACCTTCGGCCGAACGTTCCGTCCGTCCCGTACGTCCACGCCGTGGTCGGCCGCTATGCGGCGGAGGTCGTCCAGCTCCCCCTCCTCGACGTCGACGAGGAAGTCGTCGCCGGTCTCGCGGGCCCGGCGCAGATCGGACTCCGTTGTGTGGATGCGCTGAAGGATTCCGGTGGTGAACGCGTCCATGATGCGCCCCCTCGTCGTCTCCGATGACACGGGGTGTGTCAAGCCGGATGCCACGCGTGAAAACGCGGAGCACGGCATGTTGGGTGGGTTACAGCCGTCCTCCCCACCCCTTTCGGGGCGGAAACCTCACTGACCCAAGGAATATTCGCGGCCTTTCCGACAAAACACCTCGCCGTCGCCCTACCCCGGTCCCCTCGTGACGGCCTCCCGCAGGAGTCGTGCGCGTGCCGTGACGCTTCCGCGGGGCCGCGTGGACGCGGGGCCTCGCGGGCGGTCCGCGGGCGGTGACGCTCCGAGGCGCGGCGGGCCGCGGCGAGGGGCGGGGAGCGGAGGCGGGGCCACACGGCGGGGGCGGGAGGCGGGCCGGCGGAGAAACAGGCGCTTACCGCCGGTTTACGGGGGGTCGGTGCAGGATGGGGAGCAGAATTTCCCAGCTCATGCTCTTGTCACGAGCTCATGCTCTTGTCACGGAAGGAACAGCGCATTGCGCGTACTGGTCGTCGAGGACGAGCAGCTGCTCGCCGATGCGGTCGCCACCGGCCTGCGCCGTGAGGCCATGGCCGTGGACGTGGTCTATGACGGCGGCTCCGCCCTGGAGCGCATCGGCGTCAACGACTACGACGTCGTGGTACTCGACCGCGACCTGCCGGTGGTCCACGGCGACGAGGTGTGCCGGCGCGTGGTCGAACTCGAAATGCCCACCCGGGTGCTCATGCTCACCGCCGCCGGAGACGTCAGCGACCGGGTGGAGGGCCTGGAGCTCGGCGCCGACGACTACCTGCCCAAGCCCTTCGCGTTCACCGAGCTGACCGCCCGGGTGCGTGCCCTGGGGCGCCGGACGACCGCGGCGCTGCCGCCCGTCCTGGAGCGCTCGGGCATCCGGCTCGACCCGAACCGTCGGGAGGTGTTCCGCGACGGCAGGGAGGTGCACCTGGCTCCCAAGGAGTTCGCCGTCCTGGAGGTCCTCATGCGCAGCGAGGGCTCGGTGGTCTCCGCCGAGCAGCTGCTGGAGAAGGCGTGGGACGAGAACACCGACCCCTTCACCAACGTCGTGCGGGTCACCGTCATGACACTGCGGCGCAAGCTCGGCGAGCCCCCGGTGATCGTCACCGTGCCCGGCTCCGGCTACCGGATCTGAGGGCGGAATGGCCTCCCCAGCACCCGAGGGCCCCCAGGGCTCCAAGGACCCGAAAGCCCACGCCGGCGCCGCTTCCGGGCGGCCGCAGGCCCCGCCGGAGCGTCCGTCCGCGCCGCCCAAGCCCTCCTGGGACCCGCAGCCGGCCGAGAACCCGCCGCCCTGGCTGCGGCCGACCATCCGGATACGGCTGACCGTGCTCTACGGCGGCATGTTCCTGATCGCCGGCGTCATCCTGCTGTGGATCATCTACCTGCTGGCCGCCCAGGCCATCCACCAGGGCACCAACCTGCCCTTCCAGATCACCGAGATCCGGGTGGGGAACAGCAGCTGCCTCTCGATCGGGCCGGACACCACCAACGACCAGGTCAACCAGATGATCAGCACCTGCCTCCAGCACCAGCGGGACGCGGCGCTGAACACGCTGCTCAAACGGTCGCTGCTGGCGCTGATCGGGCTGGCCGTGGTGGCCTTCGCCTTCGGGTACGTGATGGCCGGCCGGGTGCTCTCGCCGCTGGGCCGGATCACCCGGACCGCCCGCAGTGTGGCCGGCTCGGACCTCAAGCGGCGCATCGAGCTGGACGGCCCCGACGACGAGCTCAAGGAGCTGGCCGACACCTTCGACGGAATGCTGGACCGACTGGAGCGCTCCTTCGACGCCCAGCGCCGGTTCGTCGCCAACGCCTCGCACGAGCTGCGCACGCCGCTGGCGATCAACCGCACCCTGCTGGAGGTGCAGCTCTCCGATCCGGCGGCCTCCCCGGACCTCCAGCAGCTCGGCAAGACGCTGCTGGCCACCAACGAGCGCAGCGAACAGCTGGTCGAGGGTCTGCTGCTGCTGGCCCGGAGCGAGAACGAGATCGTCGACCGCAAGCCGGTCGACCTCGCCGAGGCCGCCTCCATGGCGCTGGACCAGACCCGGGCCGAGGCGGAGTCGCGCGGCGTGCGGCTGCAAGGCGCCCTGACCCCGGCGGTGGTGCAGGGCAACGGCGTGCTGCTGGAGCGGATCGCCATGAACCTGGTGCAGAACGCCGTGCGCTACAACATCCCCGAGGGCGGCTGGGTCGAGGTGGCCACGTCGGCCGAGCACGGGCAGGCGCAGCTGGTGGTGGCGAACACCGGGCCGGTGGTGCCGGCCTACGAGGTCGACAACCTCTTCGAGCCCTTCCGGCGGCTGCGGACCGAGCGCACGGGCAGCGACAAGGGCGTCGGGCTGGGCCTGTCCATCGCCCGCTCGGTGGCCCGGGCGCACGGCGGTGTGATCACCGCCGAGCCGCGCGAGGGCGGTGGCCTGGTGATGCGGGTGGCCATCCCGTTGTGACGTCCCCTGGAGGGCCTGAGCGCCGCCTGGGCGCCCTCCGGGGCGCCCGGCGGGCGACTCGTCCACCAGGGCGCCCGGCGGGCACCCGCGCCCCCGGCACGGGCGTGGGCGCCGGGGGCGCGCCGTCCGCCCGGGAGCCCCGGAGCATCCGCACACCCGTGCGTACGGCACCCGCGGGAACCGCGCACGGACGCTGTGAACCGTGTCACGTCCGATTGCGTCCCATCTCCCGGTGGCGTTCCAGAGGGTCCGGAGGGCTGTTCGCTATGCGAGTAATCGCCGGTTCTGGACCACACCGGAGCGGTCTGTGACCGATCGCACATCAGCCCCGGTCGTCGGGTACGCTCGGTGATCCGCGATCCGGGAGAAACAGCCGTAAATTCCATGTTTCCGCAGGTCATGATCACGGGAAGTACAGGGAAAGGCATCAGCGGCGGGCCGGTCGACGGCCGCCGAAGACCATGATCGACCACCCGTGCGGTCACCTCTTCGGGGGCGTATTCGGGTGTCGATTGAATAACAGGCCTTGATGTGAGGCAAAATCTCCGCCTCGGGTCGGGCACAAGTCCGGCCTCCCGCGCGTTACGTGCGCTGGAAGACCTCAGACACCCACAGGGGGAGAGCGAAATGGCAACCGATTACGACACCCCACGCAAGACCGACGACGACGTCAACGAAGACAGCATCGAGGAGCTGAAGGCCAGGCGGAACGAGAAGACGACCTCCGCCGTCGATGTCGACGAGTTCGACCAGGCCGAGTCCCTGGAGCTGCCCGGCGCCGACCTCTCCAACGAGGAGCTGTCGGTCCGCGTGCTGCCCCGCCAGGCGGACGAGTTCACCTGCATGAGCTGCTTCCTGGTCCACCACAGGAGCCAATTGGCCTCGGAGAAGAACGGAAACCCCATCTGCCGCGACTGCGCGGCCTGACACGGCTGCCGTGAAGGGCTTCCCGGAGCACGGCAAGGGTGAGGAGCGAGGCCACGCGGCCTCGCTCGCGGCCGCGACCGCCCGCGGGGTGACCCGGGGCGTCGCCGGCGGCGCCCGGGCCGGCGGCCGGATGGCCCGGGGCACGGTCAGCTCGGTCGCCGAGCGGCTGTTCGACACGGCTCCACGCATTCCGGTGCGCAGCCTGGCGACCTTGCGGCGGCAGTTCCCCGGGCTCGACGCCGAGCAGATCGCGGACCGGCTGACCGCCGCCGCGGTACGGGGCACGATGACGGTCGGCGCCGGTGTGGGCGCGGCCGCCATGCTGCCGACCCCGCCGGCCATGCCGGCCGAGATCGCCTCGGAGACCCTCGGCGTGGCCCTCGTCGAGTACAAGCTCATCGCCGAGTTGCACGAGGTCTACGGACAGCGGGTGCAAGGCACCGTCCGGGACCGCGCCACGTCCTACCTGTGGGCGTGGAGCGAGCAGCGCGGCATCAACGCGCTGCGGCTGTCCACCATGGGCGCCGCGGTGAACAGCGGCATGAAGCGCGAGGTGCGCCAGCGCCTGGTGCGCCGCACCATCAAGCACACCCCGGCCCTGACCCCGTTCATGATCGGGGCGGCCGTCGGCGCCGTGATGAACCGGCGCGACACCCGCAAGCTCGCCCGACGGGTCCGCCGGGACCTGCGGGCCCACCAGATCCCCTGGTCCCTGCTGCCCGCCTCCGACGAACTCCCCGCGCTGGAGGAGCCGCTGGACGCGCTGGAGGGACCGCTGCCGTCCACGGACGACGACGGCGACCGGCCGTCGGGAACCGATCGCGGCGGGCGCTGACCGCGGGGACCCCTCGGCGGCACCGATCCGCCGCGCGGCCTTCGGCCTCCAGCGGTTCTTCCGCGGCGTTCCGCTCCTCGCGTCCTGGACGTCCTACGCGTCCTGGACGCCCTCGACGTCCTACGCGTACCGGACGCTGTCGACGTCCCGCGCGTACCGGACGCTGTCGACGTCCCGCGCGTACCGGACGCTGTCGACGTCCCGCGCGTACCGGACGCCGTCGAGGCCCCGCGCGGTGAGACCGCCGTCCGACCCCGTCCCCCGGCCGATCCGGAATCCGGTCCAGCCCGGGGCGGCCCGTGGGGGCCACCCGTCCGGGCCGGCCTCAGGAGTCCTTCGCCGCGCCGCCCGCAGCCGCGGCCGCCGTCCCCTTGGCCGCCGAGGACCGCGCGGTGGCCAGTGCCTCGGCCAGCCGCTTGGGGGTACGCGTTGACAGGTAGAGGTAGGGCGTCGGGTCGCCCGGGTCGGTCACCTCGACCCTGAGCGCGGTCTGCACGTAGGAGCGCAGCAGCATGAAGGCGCGCGGGTCCGCCTTGTAGGAGCGCCAGGCCACGGCCTCGGCCGGGTCCAGCACCGTGGCGGCGCCCAGCGCGCTCAGCGGCAGCCGGGCCTTGCCCGCCACCAGCGAGCCGGCCACCACCCGGATCCGCGCGGACCCGTAGGAGCTGACCATCATCATCGACACCGCGGTGCCGGCCACCAGCCCGCCGAGCATCGCCAGCGGGCCGAAGGGGTAGACCACGAGCGCGAGGCCGACGCCCGCCCCGAGGGCCATGAGCCACCAGGAGCGCGGCACGGTGAGGCGTTCGTCGTAGGGCTGCGGTACACCAGGCATGGGACAAGCCTGCCATGGCCGTCTGTGGGCCCCTCGCCGGACCGGCCGCGACGCCGTCCGCGCCGGTTCCGCAAGCCCGTCCGCGCAGCCGTCCGCCCAGCCGTCCGCACCGCCGGAAGCCCCGCCCGCGAACCCGTCCGCACGCCCCGCCCCGGCCCGCCCTCGGCCCCGTCGCCCTGTCGTGCGCCGCGCCCTCCACCCGGCTCCCGGTCCGGCCGGGGGCGTTCCGCCGCCGCTCCGCGCGCGCTTCGCGTTCGATCCGCGTCCGGCAGGCGCTGGGTGGGCAGAGGAAGCCGCGATAAGGTCTGCGGCGTGAGTCCAGCCACAACACCCCCGAGCGAGGGGCGGCCGAGCCTGGCGCCGCCGCCCGGAGCCGCCGCGCCCGTACGCCATCCCGAGGCGCCCGCGCCGGGCGAACCGCTCGGCTCGCACTACGACCAGTGCTTCGGATGCGGCGACCGGCAGCCCAACGGCCTGCACGTGGCCACCACCGCCGGCGAGGGCGTCACCGTGCACGCCGAGTTCACCGTGCGGCCCGCCCACCAGGGCGCGCCCGGCCTGGCCCATGGCGGGGTGCTGGTCGCCGCGCTCGACGAGACGCTGGGCGCCCTCGGCTGGCTGCTGCGGACCATCGCGGTCACCCGCCGCCTGGAGTCGGAGTTCCTGCTCCCGGTCCCGGTCGGCACCACCCTGCACCTGGCCGCCCGCTGCACCGCGGTGGACGGGCGCAAGATCTTCTGCACCGCCGAGGGCCGGATCGGCGGCGCCGACGGCCCGGTCGCGGTCCGCGCCGACGCCCTCTTCATCGAGGTCGAGCTGGACCACTTCACCCGCAACGGCCGCCCCGAGGAGATCCAGGCGGCGATGGCCGACCCTGACCAGACCAAGGTCGTCCGAGCCTTCGAGGTGAACCCGTGAGCCGCCCCGAGGTCGACGTGCTGCTGCGCCGTCTCGACCCGTCGGTACCGGTTCCCGGCTACGCGCACCCGGGAGACGCCGGGGTGGACCTGACGACCACCGAGGCCGCCGAACTCGCCCCCGGCGAGCGGACGGTGCTGCCGACCGGTATCGCCGTCGCGCTGCCCGACGGGTACGCCGCCTTCGTCCACCCGCGATCCGGGCTGGCGGCCCGCTGCGGGGTGGCCATGGTGAATGCCCCCGGAACGGTGGATGCCGGGTACCGTGGAGAGATCAAGGTGATCGTGGTCAACCTCGACCCGCGTGAGAGCGTGCGGTTCGAGGCGGGGGACCGTATCGCCCAGTTGGTCGTGCAGCAGGTCGAGCGGGTCAGGTTCCATGAAGTCGCGGAGCTGCCCGGCTCCGCCAGGGGGGCGGGGGGCTTCGGCTCCACAGGGGGTCACGCCGCGGTGGGGAAACCGTCGGCGGGCACGTCCAGCAACGGCTACACATCGGTCCTCGGTGACCGGGAAGGACAGTGACCGTGTTCCGTCGTCGCAAGGAGCGCGAAGACGTCATCGACGAGCTCGACGAGGCCGAGGGCCCCGACGACGCCGCCGAGGACAGCGAGGAGTCGGACGGCTCCGGCGAATCGTCCGGCTACAACCTTCCGCCCGCGCCGCGCCCCGACGGGCCGTGGGACGTGGAGGAGGTCAAGGACCCGGGTGAGGGGCGCGTCGACCTCGGCGGCCTGTTCGTGCCCGGCGTCGAGGGCATGGAGCTGCGGGTCGAGGTGGCGGGCGAGTCCATCGTCGCGGCCACCGTCGTGCTGCGGGACAGCGCCGTCCAGCTCCAGGCGTTCGCCGCCCCGAAGTCCGAGGGCATCTGGCGCGAGGTCCGGCAGGAGATCGCGGGCGGCATCACGCAGCAGGGCGGTGTCATCGACGAGGTCGAGGGCCCGCTCGGCTGGGAGCTGCGCGCGCAGGTGCCGGTGCAGCTTCCCGACGGCACCGGCGGCGTGCAGCTGGTGCGGTTCGTCGGCTGCGACGGCCCGCGCTGGTTCCTGCGCGGCGTGATCTCCGGCCAGGGCGCGGTCCAGCCCGCCGCGGCCGGCGTGCTGGAGTCGGTCTTCCGCGACACCGTGGTGGTGCGCGGCGTGGCCCCGATGGCGCCCCGCGACCCGATCGTCCTCAAGCTGCCCAACGACGCCCAGATGGTGCCGGACGGCGTGGCGCCCGAGCAGGGTGAGGCGCAGAAGTTCGGGGACGGGATCGACCCCATGCGGCGCGGACCGGAGATCACCGAGCTGCGCTGACGGCGCCCGCTGGTCCGACCGCCTCCGGCCCCGGCCGGAAGCAGCGGTCCGGGCCTGACCGGTGCCGGTCCAGGCCGGTCGGTGGTCGGTACTGGTCGTACCGGTTCAGCCGCCCGTCCCCCCGCACGCTTCCGCCCGGCCGCCCGTGGACTGCCACGGCGGCCGGGCGTCGCCGTGCCGGCTGCCGCACGGGTCGTCGCCGGGACGTGGCGTACGCGGCGGCCCGTGCACGCGTACGTGTAAGCGGCGACCGGGCTGAGGCGGACGCACAGGCGCCGTCGCCTCGTCCGTCCCCGTCCCCCTCGCCGTTCCAGCCCCCGTCCCCGTTGCTGTCGCCGCCGTGCCCCCGGCACGGCGGGTCGGGCCCGCTACCCTGGACCGTATGAGTGGTGCCATCCGTCCCGAACGGCCTGCCGGCCGCTTCCGCCGCATGCTCGACCGTCTGTCCTCCTCACCGGAGGAACTCGACTCGGAGGAGCTGCGGCAGGAGGCTCTCGCCGTGGGCTGCACGCGGATCAGCGACTGCTCCGACCGCCAGATCGTCTCCGTGACCGGTACCCTGCGTACCGTCACGCTCCGCCCGCGGGCCGGCGTGCCGGCACTGGAGGCGGAGCTGTTCGACGGCTCAGCCGCGCTCGACGTGGTGTGGCTGGGACGCCGCAGCATCGTCGGCATAGAACCCGGGCGCATGATCCTCGCGTCCGGCCGGGTCTCCATGAACCGGGGCCGTCCGGTGCTGTTCAACCCCAAGTACGAGCTGCGTCCGGTCGGACAGGAGTAACAGGTGACGTCGATCGACAACACGGGCCGGCCCTCGGGCGCGGACCCGTCGGGTGACGGCCACGCCCCCGGCGGGAGCGGCGGCCCTCGGCCCGCGCCCGGAGCCACCCGCCACGAGGCGGCGTCGCCCGAGGTCGGGACGGCGCCCCAGGAGACCGGCGAGGAGGCCCGCGCGGTCACCGAGGCGGCGCTCTTCGAGGCGTTCGGCGGAGTGCGCGGCATGGTGGAGACCACCGTGCCCGGACTGGTCTTCGTCGCGATCTACACCGTCGACCACGACATCAAGACCTCCGGCCTGGCCGCGCTGGCCCTGTCCGTGGTGATGGGCCTGGCCCGGCTGGCCCGCAAGGACACGCTCAAGCACGCCTTCGGCGGGATCTTCGGCGTCGCGTTCGGCGCGGTCTTCGCGATGATGTCGGGCAACGCCAAGAACTTCTACCTGCCCGGCATGCTCTACACGCTCGGGCTGGCCATCGCCTACATCGCCACCGCCGCGGCCGGGGTGCCGCTGCTCGGCCTCATCCTCGGGCCGATCTTCAAGGAGAACCTCTCCTGGCGGAAGCGGAACCCGGGCCGGCTGCGCGCCTACACCCGGGCCAGCTGGGCGTGGGGCCTGATCCTGCTGGCGAAGTCGGCGATCCTCTTCCCGCTCTACTGGTGGGGCAACGCCACCCAGCTGGGCTGGGTGAAGGTGGCCCTCGGCATCCCGCCCTTCCTGCTCTCCGTCTACCTGACCTGGATCATCCTGGTGAAGGCGCCCGCGCCGATCGACGTCATCGCGGAGATGGAGGCGGCCGAGAAGGCCGAGCGGGAGCAGAAGGCCGTCGACGAGCAGCGCACCCTGTCCGGCTGAGGCACCGGCCCGCGCACAGCCTCCCTGAGCCACTCGTACGACGACGGGCCCGGACCCCCGATCAACCGGGGGTCCGGGCCCGTCGTCGTAGGCGGGTGCCGGGAGCGTCAGCCCTCCGACGTGCCCGCCGCGCCGTCCGCGCCGTCCCGGACGGAGAGCAGGTCCTCCAGCTGCTCCTCGCGGTGCGGCGCGGCCACGAACAGCAGCTCGTCCCCGGCCTCCAGCGCGTCGTCCTTGGCCGGGGTGAGCACCCGGTTGCCGCGGATGATCGTCACCAGCGAGGTGTCGGTCGGCCACTCCACGTCACCGACGCGGGTCCCGACCAGCGCGGCCTCCTCCGGCAGCGTCAACTCGACGAGGTTGGCGTCACCCTGGCTGAAGCGGAGCAGCCGGACCAGGTCGCCGACGCTCACCGCCTCCTCCACCAGAGCGGACATCAGCCGCGGCGTGGACACGGCGACGTCCACGCCCCAGGACTCGTTGAAGAGCCACTCGTTCTTCGGGTTGTTCACCCGGGCGACCACCCGGGGCACCCCGTACTCGGTCTTCGCCAGCAGCGACACGACCAGGTTCACCTTGTCGTCGCCGGTGGCGGCGATCACGACGTTGCAGCGCTGGAGCGCGGCCTCGTCCAGAGAGGTGATCTCGCAGGCGTCGGCCAGCAGCCACTCCGCCTGCGGTACCCGCTCGACCGAGATCGAGGTGGGGTTCTTGTCGACGAGCAGCACCTCGTGCCCGTTCTCCAGCAGCTCCGCGGCGATCGACCTGCCGACCGCCCCGGCCCCGGCGATGGCGACCCTCATGAGTGCGCCTCCTCGGGCCCCTGGGCGAACGCGGCCTCGACCTCGGCGATGCCGTCGGTCCGCATCATCACGTGCACGAGGTCGCCCTCCTGGAGGACGGTCTGGGAGGTCGGCAGCATCGCTTCGCCGAGCCGGGTGATGAACGCCACCCGCACCCCCGTCTGCTCCTGGAGCCGGCTCACCTTGTGGCCGATCCAGGCCGCGGAGGTGTGCACCTCCGCGAGCTGCACCCCGCCGCTCGGGTCCCGCCACAGCGGCTCGGCCCCGGAGGGCAGCAGCCGGCGCAGCATCTGGTCGGCGGTCCAGCGGACCGTGGCGACCGTCGGGATGCCCAGACGCTGGTAGACCTCGGCCCGGCGCGGGTCGTAGATCCTGGCGGCCACGTTCTCGATGCCGAACATCTCCCGGGCCACCCGGGCCGCGATGATGTTGGAGTTGTCACCGCTGCTGACGGCCGCGAAGGCGCCGGCCTCCTCGATTCCGGCCTCGCGCAGCGTGTCCTGGTCGAACCCGACACCGGTCACCCGGCGCCCGCCGAACCCGGAACCCAGGCGCCGGAACGCCGTCGGGTCCTGGTCGACCACCGCCACCGTATGACCATGTTGTTCGAGGGAGTGCGCGAGGGCTGAGCCCACCCGGCCGCATCCCATAATCACGACGTGCACGACCGTCCTTCCGGCTGTCTGTGTTGAGGCTGCACCAAGCGTCTCAGACCGCGGCCCACGCTACACACGCGCGGGACCGGTCGGGCGGTTGCGCCGCCCCGCTGCGGAAGTCCGCCAGACTCCGTCGGGTACTGGGGGGCACGGCCCCACGGCGCATCCCTTAACATCGCGGGGTGTCCAAACTGACCGACCTGCCGAAACGGATCCTGATCGGCCGGGCGCTGCGCAGCGACAGGCTGGGCGAGACGCTGCTTCCCAAGCGGCTCGCGCTCCCCGTCTTCGCCTCAGATCCCCTCTCCTCGGTGGCGTACGCGCCAGGTGAGGTGCTGCTCGTCCTCTCGATCGCCGGCATCTCGGCCTACCACTTCAGCCCGTGGATCGCGGTCGCCGTCGTGGTGCTGATGTTCACCGTCGTCGCCTCCTACCGGCAGAACGTCCACGCCTACCCGTCCGGCGGCGGCGACTACGAGGTGGCCACCACCAACCTCGGCCCCAAGGCGGGCCTCACCGTCGCCAGCGCGCTGATGGTGGACTACGTGCTCACCGTCGCCGTGTCGGTCTCCTCGGGCATCGAGAACCTGGGCTCCGCGGTGCCGTTCTTCGTCACCCACAAGGTCCTCGGCGCGGTCGCCGTGATCCTGCTGCTGATGGTGATGAACCTGCGCGGGGTGCGCGAGTCCGGCACGATCTTCGCCATCCCCACCTACGGCTTCGTCTTCGGCGTGTTCTGCATGATCGCCTGGGGCGTGCTGAAGATCGCCCTCGGCCACGACATGCAGGCGCCGACCGCCCACTACACCGTGCACGCCGAGTCCAAGGGGATCGGCGGGTTCGCGCTGGTCTTCCTGCTGCTGCGGGCCTTCTCCTCCGGCTGCGCGGCGCTCACCGGCGTCGAGGCGATCAGCAACGGCGTGCCCGCCTTCCGCAAGCCCAAGTCGAAGAACGCGGCCAACACGCTGGCCATGATGGGCCTGCTCGCCGTGACGATGTTCTGCGGCATCATCGCGCTGGCCATGGTCACCCACGTGCGGATGGCCGAGAACCCGGCGACCGACCTGCTCAACCACGGCAAGCCGCTCGGCGCCGGCTACACCCAGGACCCGGTGATCGCGCAGGTCGCCTCGGCGGTCTTCGGCAGCAGCTCGATCCCCTTCGTCTACCTGGCCGCGGTCACCGCACTGGTGCTCTTCCTCGCCGCCAACACCGCGTACAACGGCTTCCCCGTGCTCGGCTCGATCCTGGCCCAGGACCGCTACCTGCCGCGGCAGCTGCACACCCGCGGCGACCGGCTCGCCTTCTCCAACGGCATCGTGCTGCTGGCCGGCTTCGCCGCCGTCCTCGTCTACATCTACGGCGCGAACTCCACCCGGCTCATCCAGCTCTACATCGTCGGCGTCTTCGTCTCCTTCACGCTCAGCCAGGTCGGCATGGTCCGGCACTGGAACCGGCACCTGCGCACCGAGACCGACCCGGCCAAGCGCCGGCGGATGGTGCGCTCCCGGGCGATCAACACCTTCGGCGCCTTCCTCACCGGCCTGGTGCTGGTGATCGTGCTGCTCACCAAGTTCACCCACGGCGCCTGGGTGGCCGTGCTGGGCATGGTGGTGTTCTTCGCCACGATGACCGCGATCCGGCGCCACTACACCCGGGTCGCCGAGGAGCTGGCCGCCTCCGAGGCCGTCGACGACGAGTACGCCCGCCCCTCCCGCGTGCACTCCATCGTGCTGGTGTCCAAGCTGCACAAGCCGACGCTGCGGGCCCTGTCCTACGCCAAGCTGGTGCGCTCCGACAGCCTCGAAGCGCTCAGCGTCAACGTCGACCCGGAGGACACCAGGTCGCTGCAGGCCGACTGGCAGCGGCAGGGCATGGACGTCCCGCTGAAGGTCCTCGACTCGCCCTACCGCGAGATCACCCGGCCGATCATCGACTACGTCAAGGGCCTGCGCCGCGACAGCCCGCGCGACGTGGTGAGCATCTACATCCCCGAGTACGTCGTCGGCCACTGGTACGAGCACCTGCTGCACAACCAGAGCGCCCTGCGGCTCAAGGGCCGGCTGCTGTTCAGCCCCGGGGTGATGGTCACGTCCGTGCCCTGGCAGCTGGACTCCTCCGAGGCCGCGCGGGCCAGGGCCCGCCGCCGCGCCGACTGGGCTGCCCCCGGCGCCATCCGGCGCGGCCCGGTGGCCCCGCACCGGCCCTCCGGCGTGCCGGCCGCGGCTGCGGCCGATCCGGCGGGCACCGCGGCCGGTGGGACCGATCCGGCCGGGACCGCGGCGGGTGGGTCTGCGCCGGCCGGGCGATCGGCGGGCGGGCGTCCGACGGACGGTGCCGGCGCGGTGAACGGCGCCGGTGGTGGGTCCGTGAACGGCGGCGGCCCGACCGACCGCGAATAGCCGAGGCCGGGACGGGCGCCGCCCGCGGGGGCGGGGAGCGGCTGCGACGGCCCGGACGGGTCCATCGGAGCAGCGTGCGGGGGTGTCCGGCCACGGGCCTTGGGGTGACGGGTCCTGGGGCGACGGGGCCTGGGCACGGGCGGGAGGACGGTCCGGCGCGCGGCACCCGGCGGGCGACGTAGACTGGTCGGCTGTCGCTGCCGCGCGGTCCCGTCCCCGGCAGGCCCCCTCTTCCACTCCAGGAGCAGCGCCCCTCATGCAGCCCGAAACCGCCCCTTCGCTGGTCGGCCGCGAGTACGAGGTCGAGGTCGGCCCGGTCGCCCACGGCGGCCACTGCGTCGCCCGCACCGACGAGGGCCAGGTGCTGTTCGTCCGGCACACCCTTCCCGGCGAGCGCGTGGTGGCCCGGGTCACCGAGGGCGAGGAGGGGGCCCGCTTCCTGCGCGCCGACGCCGTACGCGTGCTCCAGCCCGCCAAGGACCGCGTCGAGGCACCGTGCCGTTTCTCCGGCCCCGGCCGCTGCGGCGGCTGCGACTGGCAGCACGTCACCCCCGGCGGGCAGCGCCGGCTGAAGGCCGCCGTCCTCACCGAGCAGCTGGCCCGGCTGGCCGGCCTCACACCGGAGGAGGCGGGCTGGGACGGCACCATCGTGCCCGCCCCCGGCGACAAGGTCGCCAAGGACGCCGGCGGCACCGGCGTACCCGAGTGGCGCACCCGGGTCCAGTACGCCGTGGACGAGGAGGGCCGCGCGGGGCTGCGCCGCCACCGTTCGCACGAGGTCGAGGTGGTGGACCGCTGCCTCATCGCCGCCCCGGGCGTCACCGAGCTGGGCGTCGAGGCCCGCACCTGGCCGCAGATGGCGACCGTCGAGGCCATCGCCGCGACCGGCTCCCACGACCGGCAGGTCATCCTCACCCCCCGCCCGGGGGGCCGGCTGCCGATCGTCGAGCTGGACCGGCCGGTCTCGGTCCAGCGCGTCGGCGAACGGGACCACGCGGTGCACCGGGTGCACGGCCGTCCGTTCGTCCGCGAGCGCGCCGCCGGCCGCACCTGGCGGGTGGGCGACGGCGGCTTCTGGCAGGTCCACCCCAAGGCGCCCGACATGCTGGTGGAGGCCGTCATGCAGGGCCTGATGCCCCGCAAGGGCGACATGGCCCTCGACCTGTACTGCGGCGTCGGCCTCTTCGCGGGCGCGCTGGCCGAGCGCGTCGGCGAACGCGGGGCCGTCCTCGGCATCGAGTCCGCCCGCCGCGCGGTCGAGGACGCCCGGCACAACCTCCAGGACCTGGAACGGGTCCGCATCGAGCACGGCAAGGTCGAGCAGGTCCTGCCGCGCACCCGGATCAACGAGGCCGACCTCGTGGTGCTCGACCCGCCCCGCACCGGTGCCGGCCGCGCCACCGTCCGCCTGCTCGCCCCCCTCGGCGCCCGCCGCATCGCCTACGTCGCCTGCGACCCGGCCGCCCTCGCCCGCGACCTCTCCTTCTTCGCCGAGGAGGGCTACCGCCCGATCTCCCTGCGGGCCTTCGACCTCTTCCCGATGACCCACCACATGGAGTGCGTCGCGATCCTCGCGCCCGTGGCGAAGGGCGCCTGAGCAGCGGGTCTGAACGGTGCGCGGTACGTGCGTCGGGGATGATTCCCTCGCGGCCGGGACCTCGCTCGTGCTGACGGGGTTCCAGGCCGCCCGCAGTGCAGGTCGTGCGTGAAGCCCCGTCGGCGAACTCCCCAAGCGTGAACGACTCCGCCCTGTCCATCGGGACAGGGCGGAGTCGTTCGCTTTGTCCGGGTGCGCTGCGCGACCGGTAGGGCGGGCGGGCCGCCGTGGCGGTCACTGGCGGTTGGTCAGGGGATCTGCTGGTAGAGGGCGCTGACCTGGTTGGGGTTGAGGGTGTAGTTCCAGGTTCGGAGGTCGCTGACGGCGCCGGGACCACCTACGGCGCCGACGTAAAACCACCTCAGTCCCCCCAAGGGCGGCACCGCCGAGAGCACGTTCATCGACGCCCGCGGCAACACGACCGCGCAGTACCAGTACCACACCGGCGCACCCGCCGACCCCCTGAACGACCCCGCCTCGGACTACTCCGCCACCCGCTACACCTACGACCCGAGCGGCAACCGCACAGGCGAGACCGACGCGGCCGGCAACTCCTGGAGCTGGACCTACGACCTGCTGGGCAACGAGGTCTCCACCTCCGACCCGGACGCCGGCACCAGCACCTCCACGTACGACAACGCCGACCAGCTCCTGACCACGACCGACTCCCTCGGCAGGCAGACCACTCACGCCCACGACGCCGACGGCCGTAAGACCTCCACATACGACACCACGGGCGGGGCCACCGCCTCCGCCTCGTACCAGAAGGGCGCCACCAGCCCGTCGGCGACGGACACGGTGCTGGCGTACAACGGCCTGGGGGACGTGGCCACCGAATGCGAGTCGCTGGCCAACCTCCCCAGCTCCGAGGCGGCGCTGGCCCCGTCCGGCGGCTACGTGACCACGTACACGCACAACACCGCCGGGCTCATGCTGACCCGCGGCTACGCGGCAGCCGGCGGAATCCAGGCCGAGACGCTCAACTACGGCTACGACCTCTACGGCCAGCCGACCAGCTCCACGAGGAACAGCTCCGGCTTCGGCTGGAGCTACGTCAAGGCCGTCGGCTACGACGAGTTCGGCAATCCGGAGCTGTACACGATGGGCACGGACGGCTCCACGGCCTATCTCTCCTCGCCTACGACGAGCAGACGCAGCGGCTGACCGACGCCAAGACCACCACCTCCACCGACAAGCAGAACAGCGCCGCCGTCACCGACACCCAGTGCTACACCTACGACTACGCCACCCGCCTGAACGCCGCCTGGACCGCCACCGACAACTGCGCTGCGGCACCGTCAACGGGTAACAGCTCCACCGTCGGCGGTCCGCAGCCGTACTGGCAGTCCTGGACCTACGACGCGGCCGGCAACCGCCAGACGCAGACCGACCACGGCACCAGCGGCAGCACAGCGGGCGTACACCAGCAGGTACTCGCCACCGCCCCCCAGACCGGTCAGACCGCGGCCCGCACGTCCAGTGCGTCATCCGCACCACCACCTGGCACCACCCCTTCTGGAACGCCACCACCCGCCAATGGGTCGAGGCCTCCCACCTCACCCCCGGCACCCACCTCCGCGAAGCCAACGGCACCCACGCCACCGTCACCACAATCCGCAATTACCACACCACCGCCGTCACGTATGACCTCACCGTCAGTGGACTGCACACGTACTATGTGCTAGCGGGCGACACGCCGGTACTGGTCCATAACTGCGGATCTGCGGCTAGTGCCTGGAAGGACAAGGCGGACTTCTCCAGCCAGAAGACCCTGAGTAAGAAATACGATGCTCACGCTGGCGACTTCGGAGTGACCGGCAACCGCAACAGTGCGAACCTTAAGACGTATGTGAAGGCGATGCAGGACCATATGACTGACTCGGGTACAAAGATATTCCAGTTTAACTACCGTGGCCAGGGCGCAGCGGTTGGCTTCATTAACCCGGACACCCGACTGATGGTCATGCTTCGCTCAGATGGCACCTTCTGGTCCGGCTGGCAACTCGGAGAAAGTCAGTTTACAGACATTATTGATAATGGACATCTCTGGTGACTCATGGTAACCACGTCTCGGGAAGAGGCTTGAAGCCTCGCGCTTGGGCCAACCCAGACGAAGTCGGCCCCTCCAGTCATGTGGCGCAGCAGTTGAAGCTTGTCGACGCGCTCCTTAACGGCTCACTTTCCGGACCGGATTTTGCCCGTGCCTGGCTGGCCGAACGGCGTGAGTCGTTGAACATGGGTGAGCGGCTTCGTGAGCCATTCGATCGGGCGCTCAACCAGGTCTTCTACGCGATTGAGGATTACGTGATCGATCCCGAGCTGCGCGAACCCGGCGACATGACGGACGACGACCTAGTCAATTGTGTTGCGGCAGCTCGAGAACTAATCGATGGCCTGCGCCAATAGCGATCTGGGTGTTGGCGTGCCGGCTAGATATTGATTTACGCATGCGGTCCTGGTTTCATGAAGAGAAGCTACTGAGGTTGAACTTGTGGAGTCGTAGGGCTGGCTGTTGGTGTCTGGCTGGGGTATCACCGGAGGGTGCGGTATCCACAGGGTGGCGGGTTGACCGCCGAACGGCAGGGAAGGCGCGAGGAGTTACGGTTTCAGGCGGCTGAGCGGTTTGCCTGCGGCGAGGGCAGTACGTCGATTGCCAGGGATCTGCGGGTCAGTGTCCGCTCGGTGCAGCGGTGGCGTCATGCGTGGGCTGAGGGCGGTCAGCGGGCTTTGTGGTCGCAGGGGCCGGCGTCGCTGCCGAGGCTGAGCGAGAAGCAGTTCGCCCAGTTGGAGGCGGAACTGGCGAAGGGGCCTGCTGCGCATGGCTGGGAGGATCAGCGCTGGACCCTGAGCCGCGTGAAGACCGTGATTGGTCGACGCTTCCACCTGACCTACACCGTTCAGGGGGTGCGCAAGCTGCTGGTCCGTAACGGCTGGTCCTGTCAGGTTCCGGCCCGGCGTGCCATGGAACGCGACGATGATGCCGTGGCTGGGTGGGTCAAGGAGGTCTGGCCCCGCGCGGAAGGCTAGCGGCGGCTCGTGGGGCCTGGTTGGTCTTCGAGGACGAAGCCGGCTTCTCCATGACGCCGCCGCGTGCCAGAACATGGTCGCCGCGTGGCCGCACTCCGGTCGTGCGGGTCCGCGGCCGTTCCCGCAGACGCGTCTCGATCGCCGCACTGACCTGCTACAAACCCGGCCACAAGTCCCGGCTGATCTATCGGCCGCGCAGAGATGACGGCAACCGTGACGGTCGCAAGAGCTTCTCCCGGCGCGACTACCGTGACCTCCTCATCGCCGCCCACCGGCAACTCGGCGGCCCGATCGTCCTCATCTGGGACAACCTCAACGTCCACAAAGCTGCCGGCCTGCGCGAGTTCGCCGACTCACACGACTGGCTGACCATCTACTACCTGCCGCCCTACGCCCCCGACCTCAACCCCGTCGAAGGGATCTGGTCCCTGCTGCGACGCGGGTGGCTGTCCAACGTCGCCTTCACCACCCCCGAACACCTCATCGACACCATTCGCCACGGCCTCCGCAGCATCCAGTACCACAGCAACCTGATCGACGGCTGCCTCACCGAAACCGGCCTGACCATCCAACCCACATGACGACACCACGAGTTCAACCTCAGTATGTACTCGCTGGGACCACGCCAGTGCTGGTGCACAATACGTGTGGCGATCCAGTTGTGGGATCTGGGAATGCTTATTCTGTCGCTTATGAGACGAAGATTCCGAAAAATATGTACCCCGGGCGCTCGCGCGGTGCTCACTTCCAGGCAGCAAGCCGTGACCTTGTTTTGGCCATGGATAGTGATGCCGACTTCGCAAAGGCGATGGACGATCTCATTCCCAGAATTCGCAATACGCTGGTCGATCCACGAGGCGGCATCTCTCGTCAGTCGCCCTCGCTCCTGTGGACCTGGCATCATGCTGGTCCTGACGGCCTGATGCAGCTAGTTCCTCGAATCCAGCATGAGGCACCAGGAAACCTACAGAACTTGTTCCATCCGGGAGGTGTTGGTGGATTCTCAATCTGGGGATGAGTCGTCCCAGCTCAGGTTGGGTGATGCGCTCCGCGATCTCGACGAGCTTGATGGCGAGCTCACTATCTACGTTGCATCAGGGCAGACGGTCGATCTCGCGATTCCGGCGGCTCTGGTCGACGAAGGGATTGATAATCAACCGGAAGGAATGGCATACCTCATCGAAGTCCACCTCGCAAGAGATGTGCTCCGCGTATGGAAAGCCTGGCGAGATGGCCAGGAGCCAACGAGAGAGGAAGCCTGTTCGGCTCTGTCCTATTATGCAAGTCATGATGCATATCAGCCGCGCGATTAGGGCAGGTCATCTGCTGCGGTCTGCTTTTCCCGTGGCTGCAGGATGGTGTGCTGAATAGCTCCCCGCTGGAGGGTTTTGAAAAAGTGAGTGGCCCTGTCGGAGTTAATTTCCGGCAGGGCCACTTGGGTGTTTGACGGCAGTAGTTGACGGCAACGTCAGCGGACGAGGGCGTTCCGGGGTGGCTGTTCGTCGCCGTCGGAGTGTGCTGTCTCCGGCCCGCTGAGCGTGGTGCTGAGGGTGTCGATGGCGTCGCGTTGGAGGCGGAGTCGGATGTGTGCGTACGCCGTGGCGGTTACGCCGATGTGGGCGTGACCCAGTAGTTCCTTGATGACGACGAGTTCCTCGACGCGCTCACGGGCCGGGTCAATGCCCTGGTCGAAGACCAGAAACGCCGTGCGCGTCTTCGCGGCGAGACCCACCCGAAGGAAACGGCGAAACGAGCAGTGGAGCTTCGGGCCGCCCTCAAGCGCCGAGGCGCCCGCCCCACCCCAATAGGAACAGCACCGCCGCATAGACGCGGAGCTGTTCAGATTTTCTTTACTTGATCAAGGCGACCGCTTGCGCGGGTCGCGCGCTCCGGCCCTGCGGGGCCGCCGCCCGCTCCTGTCTCCGCCCCGCTCAGCGGCATCCCCGCCGGTCCGGGCGCGCAACAGTCGGCAGAGCGAACCACCCTGGGGCCCTGCCCCAGACCCGGCCCTCTCTCCGAGGGGCGGGGGGTTGAGCCTTGGGTGCGGGTTCGTCGTGGTTCAGAGTCGCGGGTCGCGGGGGGTGGGTCCCTCGTCGCTCGGTCACCGGAGGCGTACCAGGAACCCGCGGGGGCCGCCAAGGACGAGCGCGAGCGTCACGGGGTGAGCCTTGGCGGCCCCCGGGGAATCCTGGTCCGGCGAAGCTGCCCGACCGACGAGGGACCCTCCCGTTCAGGCCCCAATCCTGCCGGAGGCCCAGCCCACGCTGTTTCGGCCAGTGCGGCCGGCCTACGGCAGCAGGGTGAAGGAGAGGGGCGCCTTGGGGCAGACGACGCTGAAGTGGCGGCGGTCGAGGGTGGCGATGGCGTCCGCTCCGAGTCGTTCGGCGACCGCGAAGACGGAGGCGTCGACCGCGCCGAGAGGAAAGTCGGCGTACTTCTCGACCAGCTCGACCATGCGGTCGATGTCCTGGGCAGCCAGGGGGATCAGGCTGATCTGTCCGAGGCTGATGGAGCGCAGGAAGGCGGCCTCTGCGCGAGTTCCGTGTTCGCGTTCGAGCAGGTAACAGACTTCGGTGAGCACCGGGTAGGGCACCAGCAGCGGGCGTGGGGTGCGGCGCATCAGCTCGACGCAGCGGGCGTGGTCCTGGTCGTCGGCATCGGCAGCGGCGACCAGCGCCCCGGTGTCCCAGATGATCACTCGGCTTCGCGTCCCATCTCGGCGCGGAGGATCTCGCCGGAGCGGGCGCCCAGGTCACCCTTGCCGCTGGACAGCGCGCCAACGAAGTCGGGCAGCGGCCACTCCTGCCCGCCGTCCTCGGCCGGAGTGCTCTCCCGCACGAGGGCCAGTATCGGCGCGACCTGCGACTCCGGTAGCCGGTCGACCAGCTCGTGCAGCTCTTCGCGCAAGGTACTCATGACGCCAGGATAGGGACAACCCGCACGGCGCGGGAGCCGAACGAGGGCGAACCGCCAGACACCCCATGTGGTCTATACCGCTGACGGCAGTAGCGACGGCAACAACCACGGACATCAACGCACAACCACGGACGCCAGCGGACCGCCGAACCACCTCCGACCTGCGAAAACGCAGGTAGAGCAGGGTCGAGTGCCACACGTACTATGTGCTGGCGGGGGCGACGCCGGTTCTCGTCCACAATTGTGATATCGCTACTCATTCGTCACGATGCGAATGTGATAATGGTGGCGACGTCATCAATAAGCGAGGGCCGAAGGCGGCAGGAACGGGTGCCCACAACCTCAAAATTGCAGAGGTGGCTGGCCAAGTAGAAGACGGTGAAGTCATTGCAGGGGGTGGCTCACTGCCAGAGCGTGCATTCGATACCCCCGGAGGATTCAAGGGTTCGCGAAGGCCGGACGTACTAGTTCAATGGCCCGATGGAAGTGTGTATGGGATTAATGTTGGCAAACAAACCGCGTCGGGTGCTCCCATTAAACGCGAAGCCGAGGCTCTCCAGGATCTGGAGAGTATCGGTATGGAGATGCACTTCGTGGCCTACAATTAGGACACTATGACGAAGCTATCTCTCCAGTTCCACGCAGACCGCATCGAGGTCTTGGCTGTCGTGAGCCATTGGGCCCAGCAGTCACGGTTCACGGTTGTGGCGGAGAGCTTCCGTCCGGTCTACCAGGCGCGCCTGGTAGACCGGACGGAGATCCCCGCCGATCTGAATCCTGTTCCGGATCGGATCTCTTTGAGTGTGCGTCCGGTGAACCTTGATGTTTCGACGGCACTGGAGTACATGCGAAAGAATCCAGACGTCCTCGCAATCACCTTCGGCGATCAATCGAATGGCGCTCTCCGAGAGACATTTCTTGGCGCAATGACTGACGACTCGGCTTCACTTGCCGACTGGAGACGGTTGAGGAATGACCTTCGCAAGCTGATGTTTAAGGGTGCGTCGGTTGAGAACGTCATTACTGGTGTGCGAGTCCGCAAGGAAGCCCATCTTTACACAGCTGGCGCAAAACGCATGGCGGAAGCGGGAGTAAGTATCCTGGGCCCGACAGATGCCATAAAGTACGTTCTCGACTAGAGAAGTTGGCAATCGGAGAGCGTGCGATTCGCCATCTCGGAGCTTTTCTTGCTCCAGGTGATTGCCGTCATCATGGCTATTTGGTAAGCCATATTGTCTCGGGTCGTCTGCTCGCATCGGCTCCCGTTGCCGTCAGCGTTGCCGTCACAGGGTCCCGACATGCCGAGGTTGTTCGTGGCTCTTCTGCTGCAAGTTTCGGCTCGTAAGAGCGAGGCGCTCTCGCCGATCAGTGAGAGGGCTAGATTCGGGCGATACCCGTGACCAGGTCGGTGTGACGCTGGGGAGAGGCAGGCGGCCTGCGCGCAACGTGATCGCTCCTCGCCGAGTCTGGCTGACGGTGGAGATGCTGGGGCGGTGGACTGGTCGGGGCTGCTGGGCCGCAGGCAGGAAGCAGCCCCCAAGGCCGGTCCTCCCGCCCCTTGCGCGCCCGCAGGGCGTGCCTTGATCCTTGTAGAGAAAGTTTCAGCTCGCTGCCGTGCTGTGCCTGTGCGTTCGGTCAGTTGTCGCTGGTGTAGATGTCTTCGACGTTGCGGCCGGCCTGCTTGACGCGCTGCGTGTAGCGTGCGAGCTCGCGTACCTGTGGGGCGCTGGTGTTCCAGTAGTGCTCGACGGCTGTCCTGGCGTCGATGATCCGCGTGACGTCGCCGGTGGCGGGGACTGTAAATCGTTCGGTGTAACTCCCGATCATGGAGGATGCATCGATGACCAGTGAGAACGTGGCTGAGCAGGACGCTGTCGAGTCGGCAGCGGCTGTGTCGGCGAAGGCCGTGGATGACCAGCTGATCGACGAGTTGGTGAGCCGGGCCCAGGCCGAGGGCCTGCAGCTGACCGGCGAGGGCGGGCTGTTGCAGCAGCTGACCAAGCGGCTGCTGGAGTCCTCCCTGGAGGGCGAGATCACCGACCACCTCGGCTATGACAAGCACGATCCGGCGGGCAGGAATCGCGGCAACTCGCGCAACGGCACACGCAGCAAGACGGTGCTGACCGACGTGGGGCCGGTGGAGATCGTCGTGCCCCGTGACCGGGACGGCTCCTTCGAACCGAAGATCGTCAAGAAGCGACAGAAGCGCCTGACTGGGGTCGACGAGATGGTGATCTCGCTGGCCGCGAAGGGCCTGACCGCCGGCGAGGTGCAGGCCCACCTGGCCGAGGTCTACGGTGCTGACGTCTCCCGCCAGACCATCTCCACCATCACCGACAAGGTGCTCGAGGGCATGGCCGAATGGCAGAACAGGCCCCTGGACACCGTCTATCCGGTCGTTTTCATCGACGCCATCCACGTAAAGATCCGCGACGGCGCGGTCGCCAACCGGCCGATCTATGTGGCCTTGGCCGTCACCACCGAGGGTCGGCGGGAGATCCTGGGCCTGTGGGCCGGCGACGGCGGCGAGGGCGCCAAGCACTGGATGCACATCCTCACCGAGATCAAGAACCGCGGCGTGAACGACGTCCTCATGCTGGTCTGCGACGGGCTCAAGGGCCTGCCCGAGGCGGTGGAGACCGTCTGGCCGCGTACCATCGTGCAGACCTGCGTGGTGCATCGAAGCCGTCAAGAAACAACACGTTGCTTCCCCGGAACTGTGTCGTTGGCGTGGTATGCGCATATCCGACGAGGTCCGCCTGCAACTCGCTCACCGCTTCGAAGTCCTGCTAGCGCACTTGAACGAGCGTCAGCGACGCTTGGCGATGGCGACGGAGGCACGCTTGCTCGGCCATGGAGGTGTGCGCCTGGTCGCGCGGATCGCCGGGGTCAGCGAAACCACCGTCCGCAAGGGAGTCTTCGAACTCGAGGATGGTGCTGAGCCGCTGTCCGAGGGCCGCGTTCGGCGCTCTGGCGGTGGGCGGATGCGGGCCGAGGTCGTCGATCCGTCCCTGGTCCCGGCGCTGATGGGGCTGGTCGAGCCGGACGAGCGCGGTGATCCGATGTCGCCGTTGCGCTGGACCACGAAGTCGTTGCGGCATCTGGCCGCCGAGTTGTCCCGGCAGGGCCATCGAGTGACCGCGCCGACCGTCGGCCGACTGTTGAAGGAGAACGGCTTCAGCCTCCAGGGCACCGCCAAGACCCTGGAAGGCGACCAACACCCCGACCGCGAAGCGCAGTTCCGCTACATCAACGAACAGGTCAAGAAGCACCAGGCTGCCGGACAGCCCGTGATCAGCGTCGACTCGAAGAAGAAGGAGCAGGTCGGCCGGCTGCCGATGGCAGGGCAGGAGTGGCGGCCCACGGGTGATCCGATCCAGGTCGAGGACCACAGCTTCTTCGCCGGCACCCACGTCCAGACCGCAGTCCCCTACGGAATCTACGACATGACCGCGAACACCGGCTGGGTGAACGTCGGCGTCGACCACGACACCTCCGCGTTCGCGGTTGCCTCCATCCGCCGCTGGTGGCAGGCACGCGGCCGACTCGAATACCCGCGGGCGACCCGGTTGCTGATCACCGCTGATGCGGGAGGTTCGAACAGCTACCGCTACCGTCTGTGGAAGGCCGAGCTGGCCTCGTTCGCTGCCGAGACGGGCCTGACGGTCACGGTCTGCCACTTCCCGCCGGGCACGTCGAAGTGGAACAAGATCGAGCACCGGCTCTTCTCGCACATCACCATGAACTGGCGCGGACGACCCCTGACCAGCCACGAAGTCGTCCTCAACACCATCGCCGCAACCACCACGAGCACGGGCCTGAAGATCGAAGCAGCCCTCGACCAGGGCTCCTACCCGACCGGCATCCAGGTCAGCCGCGAGCAACTCGAAGCCCTGCCGATCACGGCCCACGACCGGCACGGGAAATGGAACTACAGCATCGCCCCCGCCGTCGGCGACGCCGCGGCCCTGACCGCGCAGAGCGCCGACGAGCGCGCTGCCGTCCGCGCCCGGACTCTGCAGGCGCTTACCGACCCCCGCCTGATCGGCATGACTGACGGGGAACTCGCTGCTCTCCAAAGCAAGTTGGCCCCCGAGCAGGAAGCCCGGCGCGAGCAACGCCGCTACGTCCTGCGCGGCGGCAGGCGCGTTGCCACCACTGGCCGCAGCCGGTCCCTGCTCTCGAACGCGGACGAGGTCCTGGTCACCGTGGTCTACCTGCGGCAGGCCTGCCCGCAGAAGGTGCTGTGCGACCTGCTCGGGATCAACCCCGTCACCATTGGGCAGGCCATCAAGGCCACCCGACAACTGCTCGACGAACACAAGATCAGTGTCACGCCGACCGTGGTCCGCTACTTCACCCGCTCCCAGGATCTGCGCGCCTTCCTCACCCACGACGGCCCCGATCAGCATCCGATGGGGCCAAGCCGACACGCGCTCACGGCCCCCGACCTGACCGGCATGAGCCGCCAGTCCCTCCATGACCTGCTCGAAGAGCTGATCGTGCCCTATGCGGCCGCGATCGAGAAGCGACGGCACCAGCACCGCGGTGGCGACCGCCGCCCCAGCACCCGCGGCGGCGTCTTCCGGCAGAAGATCACCGACGGCGACCGCATCCTCGCGACGATCCTCTACCGGCGCCGCGTCTGCGGCCTCGACACACTCGCCGAACTCTTCGACATCTCCCGCAGCACCCTCTGGAACGCAATCAACGACGTCCTCCCCGTTCTCGACGCCCACGGCCTCGACATCGCCCCCGCCGAACGCCGGTTCCCCACCGCAGCCGACCTCCTGGCCGCGACAGGAGCACAAGACGACTTCCCAGATCGCCATGTTGTTCTTTGACGGCTTCATCTGCTGCGGAACTCCTTCCGCTATGCCGCCCGTCAGGACTGGGACAAGATCGCCAGGCTTCTGAAGCCGGTCTACACGGCGCCGACCGAGGAGGCCGCCCTGGAGCGGTTCGCCGAGTTCGCCGACACCTGGGGCCGGAAGTATCCGGCGATCGTGAAGCTGTGGGAGAACGCCTGGGAAGAGTTCACCCCGTTCTTGCGGTTCGACACCGAGATCCGCCGCATCGTCTGCACCACCAACGCGATCGAGTCGGTGAACGCCCGCATCCGCCGGGCGGTCAAGGCCCGTGGACACTTCCCCAACGAGCAGGCCGCCCTGAAGTGCGTCTACATGGCGATCATGTCCCTTGACCCCACCGGCAAGGGACAGGCCCGCTGGACCATGCGCTGGAAGACCGCGCTGAACGCCTTCGACATCACCTTCGACGGCCGCCTGTCAGCAGCCCGCCAATAGCCCCGACTACCCCAGTTACACCGCTCGTTTGACAGACCCCATTCTGGCTTGTCCGGGTCTGGACGTGGACGTCTAATTCTGACCGGGCGCTGGACCTGGCCCGGTTCCGGGGGCCGTGTCGGGGAGGCGGCGGGCGAGTTCGACGCGGGAGCGGATGCCGAGCTTTCGGTAGATGTGCCGGAGGTAGTAGTTCACCGTGTGCGGGGACAGGTGGACGCGCTGGGCGACCTGGCGGTTGGTCAAGCCCGAGACGACGAGGGCGGCGATGGTGCGTTCGACGGCGCTGAGCGTGGCTGCTGTCGGGTCCGGGGCGGGTGGCCTGTGGTGCGGGACGGCGTCGACGAGAGGCGTCCGGTCGACCTGGTCCCGGGCGGGCCATGCGTGGTGCCGGGGTGGCGAGGGGGTCTGCGGCACAGCCTGCGGGGTGACCTGTCGTTCGTTCAGGAGCGAGGTCAGATCCTTGGCCGCGCAGGCCCGGGCCCATGCGTCCGGGTGTTCCGCCGCGACGCGGGAGATCCCGTCGGGATCGCATTCGTACAGGCTGCGGGCGTGCAGGGCGGACAACTGGACGGAAGCGGCGCCCGGATTGTCGGCGGCCAGTCGTTCCACGGTCTTGAGGGCCGTGTTGGCGAGCTCGGGGTCGGCGACACGGCGGGAGAGGCGTACGAACCAGGCTGCCGCGCCCGGCTCGGTCAGGAGCAGCGGGCCCAGGGACGGCAGCGGGCCGGGGGAAGAAGCGAGCAGGGCGGTCGTCGTGGTGAGGTCGTTTCGGGCGACGTGGAGGAGGAGGTCGAGCCAGTGGCAGTGGGGGGTCGGATACGGGAGCGTCGCGAGAGCGGCCGCGTGCTCCCGGCAGCCGGCGAGGTGTTCGGCCGCCGCGTCGAGGTCGCCGGTGAGCAGGTCCGTACGGCACAGGGTGGCCGATGCCCAGGCGGCGAGGACGGGCAGCGCGGCGGCCGACGCGGTCGAGAGGGCGCTCCGGGCCAGTTGCCGGGCGGCGTCCGTGTCCCCGGTTCGCAGGCGGGCCGTGGCGTGGATGAGGGTGGCGGTGATCCGGAGGGCGGTGTCGCTCTCCTCGGGCGGCTGCTCGGGCAGGGCGTGCCGGAGGAGGTCCGCGGCCTCCTGGAGGTGGCCCAGTGCGACGAGTTTGGCGGCCAGGGCGAGTCGGGGGTGGGTGAGGTCGGCCGGCGCGTCGGGGGTCTGGGGGTGGTCGACGGCTCGACGGCCCCAGTGGATGGCCTGGGCCGTGCGGCCCTCGGTCCACTCCAGGCCGGACAGGGTGACCGCGGCCGTCCGGCCGGCCTCGGAACCGTTCCTCGCCAACTGGTCGATCACGGTGTCGGCCCAGACGCCGGTGAGGGCAGCGGGGCCGGTCGGGCCGGTCGGCGCGGTCGGGCCGAGACGTTCAAGGGCCCTGCCGGATGTGGAACCGGAGCCTGGGGACCTGGGGTTCGAGCTCCGGGGGCCCGCGGTTCCGGTGTCCGCGGGTCCGCTGCCCGCCGCCCCGCTGCCCTCGGACCTGGAGCCTGAGGGCCCGGAACGGGCGGGCGCGGGTGCGGGCGCGGGAGCCGGGACCCGGGAGCCCCCGGCGCCGCCCCCGAGCCCACCGCGATCCCCGGCACCTCTGCCCCCCCGAACACCACCCCGGAGAAGACAGCGCCCCCGTGCCCGCCGGCCAGGAGCAGGTCGGTCAGCAGGCGGCGGAGTGTCAGCTGCTCCCGTGGCGTGTGCGGGCGGTCGAGGGCGCCGCGGACAAGGAGGGCGGCGGACTCGACGTGGCCGGCGCGGAGCAGGGTGCGGAGCGCTCCCGTCGTGGTGGCGCCCGTCGAGGTCGCGCCTGTCGCGGTCGCGTCTTCGGCACCCGCGGGTGTCGCGTGCGGAGCCAGTGCCTCCGGAGGGTGGCCCGGCGCGGAGGGGGCGCCGGCCGGAGGCGTGGGGTGGGGCAGGTGTTGGCGCGCCTCGTGGTGGAGGGCGGCTCGTACGCCTGCCGGGATCGACTCGTACACGGCGCGCCAGATCAGCGGGTGTTGGAAGGCCACGCCGTCGTCGGTCAGGGTGAGCAGGCCGGTGGCCATGGTCTCGTCGAGGGCGGTCAGGAGGGCGGCGGTGCTCGTGCCCAGCAGGGTCGCGGCTCGGGACAGCGGGAAGGTGCGGCCCAGGATCGTGCCCACGCGCAGGAGTTGAACCGACTCCTTGGACAGCTGCCGCAGGTTGTCGTCGATCGTGGCCCGTACGCGCAGCGGGAGTTGGCGTGGGGTGAGACGGATCAGGTCGCCCGTGGGGCCGATGCGGCCCTCCTCGGCGAGTCCTCCGACCAGTTCCACGATCAGGCGGGGGTTGCCGTTGGCGCAGGTCACCACGTCCAGCAGGCCGGCCTTCGGCGGTGTGCCGATCAGGTCGCGGACCAGGTCGCGGACCGCGACGCCGGTCAGCGGGGCCAGTTCGAGCCGGTCGACCGGGGTGCCGGGGGACGCCAGGACCGGTCGGTCGAACGGGGTGCTCGGGGCCTTGGCGGCGCGGGCGAGCAGGAGGGCCGACGCGGGGGAGGAGACCTGGCGGGCGGTGTGGATGAGGTGCTGGAGCGCGTCGGTGGTCATGGCCTCCACGTCGTCGAGGACCAGCAGAGCGCGGTCGTCGGGGGAGCGGGAACCCCGTGCGGGACCCACTGACGCCAGGGCGCGGAGGTTGGCCGCGGAGTGGTGATGGACGGTCAGGCCGCGCTGCCGGGCGTGGTGTGTCGTCTCGCGCAGCAGCCTGGTCTTGCCGATGCCGGTCTGGCCGCTGACGATCAGGGTGCGGGGTGAGTCGTTCCCGGCCCGGTCGAGGAAGCGTTCGAGGCGCAGTTGCTCGTCGTGGCGGCCGTGCAGTCTGACCTCGGGCATACTTCCCCCGTCGTGACGTTCATGACCATGCGCCGTCGGCCGGGGGATCGCCCGGGCCGCTGAACCAGGAACCAAGATCCCTCATGCAGCGACCCGGAACAGTGACGCACGTCACAGTACTGACGGATTGTCCGGAAGCACTACGGTGGCGCACCCAGGGTCCACTGCCCCGTCGTCATCCCAGGCATGTGGCCAGCACCTCCGTCAGGAGCCCGCCGACAATGCTCAAACCGTCCTCGGTGAGCACGGATTCGGGATGGAACTGCAGGGAGGCGAAGCCCTGGCCGCGCAGCGCGTGGATCTCACCGGTCCCGCTGTGCCGGCTGAACTGCACGGTGCCCAAACGGGGATGGTCGATCTTGTCCTGGTCGCTGCGGGCGGCGAAGGTGTTGTAGAAGCCGACGCGTTCCCGGTGCCCGAACAGGTCGATCTCCCGTTGGACCCCTTGGTTCGGCACCGCGCGGCGGACGACGTCCAGGCCCAGGAGGCCGGTCAGGACCTGGTGGCTGAGGCAGATGGCCAGGAAGGGGCGCCGTGCCTCCAGCAGGGTGTCGAGGGCCGACCGCAGATGGGCGATCTTCGGGTCGTCGACGTCACGCGGGTCACCGGGGCCGGGGCCCATGACGACCAGGTCGTAGCCGTCGAAGCCGTACGGCTCGTCGAAGCGCCGGACGGTGACCTCCAGTCCCATCGCACGGAGTTGGTGGTCCATCATCGAGGTGAAGGTGTCCTCGGCGTCGACGACCAGCACCCTGCGCCCGGCCAGCCCCGGCACCGGAAGGTCGGGTTCGGAGCCGGTGCGCAGCCAGAAGCCGGCGATGGAGTCGTTGCGCCGGGCCAGCGCCTCGCGGACCTGGGGGTGGTCGGCGAAGCGGTCCGGGCCGTGGAAGCGCAGCGCGGCGAGCAGGCCCGCCGCCTTCGCCCGCGTCTCGGCGACCTCGGCGACCGGGTCGGAGTGGCGCACCAGGGTGGCGCCCACCCCGATGCTGATCCGCCCGGAGGCGTCGATGTCGGCGGTACGGATGAGGATGGCGGAGTCGAGGGTGCGGGCGCCGTGCTCGTCGCGGCCGACGAGGGCGAGGACACCGCTGTAGTAGCCGCGGCCTTCCGGTTCGTAGCGGGCGATCACCTGGGCGGCGCTCTCCAACGGGCTGCCGGTCACCGTCGGCGCGAAGAGCGTCTCCCGCAGGATCTCGCGCACGTCGCGGTCGGTGCGGCCCCTGATGAAGTACTCGGTGTGCGCCAGCCGGGCCATCTCCCGCGGGTACGGCCCGACGACCTGTACGCCCCCGTCGCAGAGCCGGGCCATCATCTTCAGTTCCTCGTCCACCACCATGTACAGCTCGTCCGACTCCTTGCGGTCGGCGAGGAAGGCCATCACCTCCGGCAGCGTGGGTCCCGAGGCGGGATAGCGGTAGGTGCCGCTGATCGGGTTCATCACGGCGGTGCCGTCGTGGAGGCTGATGTGCCGCTCCGGGCTGGCTCCGACGAAGGTACGGGTGCCGGTGTGCACCAGATAGGTCCAGTAGGCGCCGGACTCGTGCTCCAGCAGCCGCCGGAAGAACGACAGGGCGCTGCGCGGGCCGTAGCCGGTGATCTCGGCGACGAAGGATCGCTTGAGGACGAAGTTGGCGCCCTCGCCGCGGCCGATCTCCTCGCCGAGCACGGTTCGCACCAGGTCGGCGTACCGCTCGTCGTCGGGTGTGAAGCTGCCCGCGGTGAGCGTGACGGGGTCGTCGGGGAGCCGGCGCAGGGCCTCGGTGAGCCGCAGCCGCTCCTGGGCGGCGACGGCCATGGCGAGCAGCGGCGCGCCGTCGTCGGGGGCGTCGAATCCGTGCTCGCGGATCTGCCGGTAGGGGATGATCGCCAGCACCTCGTGCCGGGCGCCGGCCGGGGCCGACGTCTCCGCTCCGCCTGACGGCAACCCGGGCTCCTCCTGCGGCAGTCGGATCTCCGCGAGCGTTTCCGCCGCGGACATCTCGCCGAGCAGTACGTCGAGGGCGTCCCCCGTGCTCGCGGGACGGTGCAGCAGGGCGTATGCGGGCGGTCGCTCCTGGAGCACCCGGGCCAGCAGGTCCGCTGTCATTCCGGCTCGCCTCCGTCGAGGTCGGTCAGCAGGGACTTGGTGGTGGTGACCACGGCGCAGCGGTCGGCCGCGTACTCCAGGGCCATCCGGTGGTACGACTCGGAGAAGTCGGCCACCGCGTCGGCCACCAGGAACGGCTGGATGTCGTGGGTGAACGCCTCCACGGCCGTCATCAGGATGCCGACATGGGCGTACACCCCGCAGATGACGAGCTGGTCGCGGCCGTGCCGCCGCATGCGCTCCAGCAGGTCGGTCCTGAAGAAGGCGCTGTAGCGCCACTTGGTCAGCAGCCAGTCGTCCGCGGTCGGCGCCAGTTCCGGTACGACGTCCCGGTCCGCAGGGTCGGTGCGCATGCCGGGACCCCAGAAGTCGTGGAGCAGGCCGCGCTGTTCGGGTGTCATGCCACCAGGCTGAGCCGTGTACGCGACCGGTATGCCAAGACCGGCGCAACCGTCGCGGAGCAGGGCCGTGCCACGTCGCCCAGGCCCAGGACGGCGGTGCCGTCGGTGACCACGGCGACCAGCCGGCCGGCCCAGGTGTAACGCAGGGCAAGGGCCGGGTCCTTCGCTATCGCCTCGCTGACCATGGCCACCCCGGGGGTGTAGGCGATGGACAGGGCTCGGGAGTCGTTCAGGTCGGTGGTGACCCCGACGCTCAGTTTTCCGCCTTCGTGAGCGGCGAACACCTCGGCTTCCGTCGCAGGACTGTTGACCCCGACAGCTGTCATGGTGAAATCCCTCTTCTCGGCAGTCGGCGCAACGTTATCCGAGCGCGGCGCCTTGCCGCACTACTCGCCCGGGTAGTCCGCTCGCTCGCCTTTTCTACCCGGACGGGTAGTGGTTTTCCCGAAGGGACAGGAACATCATGGCCAACTACCGTTCCCCAGGGTGGAACCGCCAGGAGCCGCACGGAAAGAGAGCGTCGACATGGCCACACTGATCGTCAGCAACCAGCGCACCGAGGAAATGGTGGGTGACCTCGAACTGCTGGACCCGGAATACCGTCTTTATGTCGGGAACCAGGCGCAGCGAATGGCCTGGTGCCTGTCGGAAGGCGATGTGCTCGTCCTCCCCGTTCCGGTCCCCGAGGAATACCTGCGTTATGTGACCGCCGCGCTGGGAATCCCCCGGGAGTCGGTCCAGGTGCTGGTGCCGCCCACCGGCCGGCTGGGCGAGGGCGTGCTCTCCCGGGACCGGCTCACCGACGCGGGCTTCCTCACCGCGCTGCGCACGGCCGTACAGGCGCACGGTGTCGACGACGTGCTGCCCTTCCACTTCGACGGCTCCGTGGCCGAACTGACCCGCACCCTCGGCCTGGACAAGGCGGTCCCCGGCTACGGCTTCCTCGACCAGAGCGGTGGCCGGCTGCTGAACAGCAAGAGCACCTTCCGCGCCCTGGCCGGCGGGACCGGTGCGCCCGTTCCGTTCGGCGGGGTGTTCTCCGCGCAGGAGGAAGCGGAGTCGTTCCTCTGGGAACGTCTGCTGTCCCAGGGACAACCCGCCATCCTCAAGCAGGACTTCCACGTCGCCGGGTTCGGCAACGAGATCGTCGCCCCGTACGCCGGTGTCGACCCGCTCGGCGCCCAGCGCGCCGTGGTGGCCGCGAGCCGCGCGGACCTCGGCGCGTACCTGACGGAGCGCTGGCCCTGGCTCACCGACGGCGGGCGCCACCACGTGGTGATCGAGCAGTACGTTCCGGAATCCGCACCGATCTACGCCGAGGTCCGGATCGAGGAACACGGCGTGGAGTTCACCGGCCACGGCGAGATGCGGATGAAGCCCGTCCTCAACGGACTCGTCGTGCCCGCCCCGTCCGCGGCACTGCCCGCGTTCCCCGGCTTCCTGGAAGCCGTACAACGGCTGTGCGAGCCGATCCACGCGATGGGCTACCGGGGCATCGTCAGCATCGACGCCATCGTCACCCCCGACCGGAACATCCTCGTCAACGAGTTCAACTGCCGCACCGGAGGCTCCACCCACATCCACCGGATCGGCGAACGCGTCGTAGGGCAGGACTACTTCGAGCAGCGCGTCCTGGTCGAACTGCGCCGCTGCACCTTCCCGCCCTTCGCCACCACCGTCCGGGCCCTGTCCGAACACGGCCTGGCCTACGACGACGGCATCCGCACCGGCGTCCTCATCACGGTGGACGACAACAGCCCCTCGGGCGGCTTCGGCGAGTACTGCGTGGTGGCACGCGACGCCGAGCAGGCCCGTGGACTGGAGCAGGCCGTCGCCGAGCTGCTCGCGCCCCTCTGTGCCGAGGACTGACCGTGCCGTCCGCCACCAAGAACGGCTACCGGGACCTGATGACCCGCGACTTCCTGCTGTGGGTCGTGATCTCGCTGGCCAGCAAGGCCCCGGTCGCCATGGCACCGCTGGCCCTGGTGTTCCTCAGCCGGGAGCGCCCCGGGGGGTACACGCTGGGCGCCACCCTCGCCTCCGTGTACGTCCTGGGGGAGGTCGTCGGCGCCCCCCTGCTCGGCACCCGGCTGGCCCGCGGCCGTATGCGGGGCCAACTGTCCGGCGGGCTGATGGCGGGCGCGCTCGCCTTCGGCGCCCTGCCCCTCGCGCACACGGCGCCGGCGCCCGTACTGAGTGTCCTCGCCTTCCTGGCCGGTGCCGCACCGGCCGCCTGCCCCGGCGGCATCCGCTCCGCGCTGACCCGCATGGTCGCCGACGACATGGTGCCGCGTGCGCTGAGCGCCGAGGCCACCCTCACCCAGATCGTCTGGGCGGCGGCACCCGGCACGGTGGTCCTTCTGGCTCTCCAGGTCGACCCCAGGGCCCCGCTGCTGCTGGGCGCGCTGCTCGCCGCCACCGGCTCGCTCCTGCTCCTCCGGCTCCCGGAGCCGCAGCCCCGGAAGCCCGCCGACCACGCGGCGGCGCCCACAGCACGCACCCTGCTGTCCGGCTGGCCCGTCTACCTCACCAGCGCCGCCGCCATGGCCATGCTGGCGACCGCGGAACTCGTCCTTCCGGCACTCCTGGAGAACCGTGACCTCTCCGTCAGCTGGTCGGGCCCGCTGCTCGCGGGCTTCGCGCTGGCCAGCGCGGCGGGCGCGTTCTGCTACGGCCTGCGGACCTGGCCCGGTCCGGTACGGACCCAGAGCCTGGTGTTCCTGGTCGTCACCGCCACGTTCGTCAGCCTGATCACACTGCTGCCGGGCCTGCCGGGCATCGCCGCCGCACTGCTCCTGGCGGGCGTCTTCCAGTCCGGCGTGATGGTCACCCGCAACCTCAGCCTGCGCGAACGCCTCCCCGAGCCCGCGCACGCCGCCGCGTACTCCGTGATGTACGCCGTGCAGGGACTGGGCTACAGCCTCACCGCGTCCCTGACCGCGGTGGCCCTGGACCTGGCGACCCCGTCGACGGCGATCCTCGGCGGTGTCGCCATCACCCTCGTCATCACCGCCGTCAGCGCGATCGCCGAACGCGGCTCGGCACCCCGGCCCACCGCCGAGCAGCGCACGCTCGCCGACGCCGATCTCGGGCCCTGAGAACGCGATGGGCGTGCGCCGCCAGGCCGGGGCAGGGGAGGCCCGGATCGGGGCGGGAACGGGGCGGCAACCAACCTTTCGGACTCTGGCCTGACGGGATCTCACCCACGAGCGCCTTTGATCCCTACCATGGTGGTACTGCCGGGTCCGGGAGATGGGGGGCGCATGCGCGAACGGCCATGCTATGCGCGGATCTCAGCGAAGAGCCCTCCCAGGCTGCGGTGTTCGGCCCCGCGGGCCGGACGGCGGGACACATCACCGGCCGTCTGCCCCGCGCGCGGGGGAGTGGACGGCGGCCGCCGCGGCGCCCCCGGAGACGGCCCGCCGGTGCTCCGACCGGTACCGTCGCGGTGGTCGGTCCGTCGTGACGGAGGCCGCGGCCGAGGCGGCCGCGGCGAAGGGGTCGGCCGGCGGCGGGAACCGGCCACCCCCGGGCGGGAGCGGGGATGACCGGGGTGCTGCGGAGGGCACGTGAGGCGCTGTCGGGCCCGCTCCTGCTGGTCGTGGCGCTCACCGCCGTGCTCGCGGGCTTCCTGGTGGGCCACCTCGTGTCCACCGACCGGGTAGTGCAGGCCGGTTGGTACCTGCCCGCCTCCGGGCTGCTGCTGGCGGCCGGCCTGTACGGCAGCACCCACGAGATCGACCCGCGCTCGGTGCGCGCGGACCTGCGCACCGCCCTGTTCGTGGTCACGGTCGGCGTCCTGGCCAAGGCGGCCGTCATCGCCGCCGTCATGATGCTGGCCTTCCGCAAGCCGGAGTACCTCGTGCTCGGCATCACCGTCGCGCAGATCGACCCGCTGTCGGTCGCGGCGATGCGCGACAACTCCCGGATGTCCCAGCGGGCGAAGTCGCTGCTGGCGGTCTGGGCCGCGTTCGACGACCCGATGACGGTGCTGCTCTCCCTCTACTTCTCCGCGTTCGCCTTCCACCTCGCGGGCCGCACCGGGAAGCCGGCCCTCGTCCCGGACGGTGGCGGTGCCGCGTCGTTCGCCACCGGGATCGGGATCAACCTCGCGCTGTGCGCGGGGGCGGTCGCCGCGTGGTGGGCCGTCCGGTGGGCAGGGGAGCGCCGCGCGGCGGCGCGGGCGGGGAGGAGCGCGGGGGCCGTCCGGGACGGCGCCGACCTGGCGGCCCGGGGCAGGGCCGCCGACATCGCGGCGGTGGTGATCGTCCTGGCGCTGCTCGTGATCGCGGCCATGACGATGCTCATGCTCGCCGTGGCGCTGACCGGCCTGCTGGTGCGCGTGGGGCGCTTCCGGGCGTGGGTCGACCGTGCCGTCACGGCCGCCTTCCTGCTCGCCGCCGCCGGACTGGGCGTCCTGCTGGTGGGGGGCGTGTCCCCGCTCAAAGGCGTCGTGCTCGGCGTGGCGGCCTTCGGCGCGCAGGCGGTCGTCGCCCTGCTGACCGTGCCGCGGATGCTGCCGGACCTGCCGCGGGACGACAAGGTCTTCCTGGCGCTCGGCCAGCAGAACGGCATCACCGCGATCATCCTCGCGCTCGCCCTCGAACCCGACTTCCCCGGCACGGTGGGCGTTGTGGGCCCGGCCGTCCTGACCGTCGCCGTGCTCTACTACGCCGCCAACGGGCTCGCGGCCAGGCGGCTCCGCGACCGGGCCCGGGCGTCCGAGGTATCCGAGACATCAGAGGCGTCAGAGGTGTCAGACGCGTCCGAGGCGGCTGGGACGGCTGGGACGGCCGAGGAACCGGCCGCCGCCCACGTCCACGACCCGGACCTCTCCGGCGACGCCGACGGGCTGCGGCCCAGGCACCTTGTCGGCCTGCGCCGGCACAGCTCCGGCGGCCATCCTGAGTGGTCCCGGTGGTGAGCGGACGGGCGGCCGCGGCCGGGCCGAACGCGACCGTCGAGCGCGCGGCGACGCCCCGCCCGCGCCCGGAGGACGAGGGCTGCCGACCGGGGAGCCGGGCCGCGGAGCGCCCCCGCGCCCACGCGGACCGGTCCTCGCCGCGCCGACGCTCGCCGTCCTGGCGGTGGGACTGCTGGTCTGCGTCCTGCCCCTGCCGGTGGCGCTGTCCGTGCTGTCCCGGCCCTCCGGCGACACGGCGCCAGGCCTGGCCGCCGCCGGCGGGACGCCGAGCCGGGCGGCGTCCGAACCCGCGGTGACGTCCCGGACCTTGCCGCAGTCCCGGCTGTCGGCGTCCCAACGCGGTCCGATACGCGCGGTGCTGGCGGCATCCGGGCCAGCGGCGTCCGAACCCGGGCTGATACGCGCGGCGTTCGCGGAGTCGGAGGCGTCCGGGCCCGTGGCTTCCGAAGCCACCCGGATATCCGCGGCGGCCACGCCGTCCGAAGGCGCACCGTCCGCCCTGGCCCCGCGCCGGTCTCCGCACCGGCGCAGCCGGTCTCCGCGCCCACCTCCGTAGGAACCCCGTCCGCCGCTGTCCCCGCCCCCGCCGCGCCGCCCGTCCCGTCCGCCCCCGCGACAGCCACCGACGACATGTACGCGGTCTACTGCCTGGCCCCCGGCAACCAGACGCGGACCGCCTCCACCGCCGTGCTCCTCGGCCTCGCGCACGCCGTGGCCGGGCACGGGGACCGCCTCCGGGCCGGCGCCGGGCCGAAGTCCCCGGTGCTCACCGTGCGGGGCTGGGCGGCCGCGCGGCCCGACGACTTCCGCCGGGTCTGCGCCGCCGTGGTGGCCGCGGACTCCCTCGCCGCGGGGGCGCGGCGCAGGGGACCGACGCCGCACACGGCGGCGACCCGTCCGACGGCATCCTGCGGACCGCGCTGCTCAGCGCCCTCGGCGTCGGCCTCACCCTGGTCGGTTCGATCAGTGAACGGGTCGCCGGCCGCCGTCGGGAGCGTACGGAGGCGCTCGGCGCCGCCTGCACGAAGTACGCGCTGTCCGGCGCGGAGTACCTGAGGCAGTGGGCGGCCGCCGGCCGGGAGGGCGCCGCCGGGGACTTCGCCGCGGTCGGCGCGGCCCGCACGGGGCTCGTCGAGGCCCTGCTGGCGCTGCCGGCCGTGGGCGCCCGCCGGGCGGCCGCAGAGCTCCTGGCGGCCGACCTACCGCTGTCGCGAGAGCCCAGCGACTCCCGGACCGGCGCCTCCTGGGCCGCGACGAACAGGATGAGCCGGGACGAGCGGGACGAAGAGGCGGCGCGCCAGTGTCACGCCGTGGCCGCCGCGGCGGCCCAGGCGCGCGGCTTCGCCGGACCCGCCGTCGTCTGGCACCTGGTCCACGCCGGTGCGGGCACGGCCGCCCTGTTCCGCCGGGTGCGGCGGAACGGAGGCACCGCGCCATGACACTCTTCCGCGGCCCCGTCCAGGCGGCCCCGGCCGAGCCGTGCAACACCTTCGCGGTGCCCACGGTCATCGCCCCGATCGAGGGGCCCGAGCGGGTCGTCTGGGAGCCGGACGGTCCGCTGGTGCCCTGGCAGGTCGCGGGCGCCGACGACCTGTGGGTGGAGATCGACCACACCCGGGACCTGCTCCGCCGCTTCGAGGCCGAGGGTCCGCAGCCGGACCGGATCATCGACAGGATCGAGAACGCCGGCCACCTGGTGGTCGTCAGCGGTCCGCGGCAGTCCGGCAAGACGACGCTGCTGCACAAGGCCGTGCACAGCCTGGCGCTGCGGCTGGACGACCGGATGAGGACGTGGTCCAACGTCGAGCAGCTCGTGCCGGCCCAGGAGCGCTGGACGGCGCGCAGCCCGCAGGAGCTGAGCCACGTGCGGGTCGTCGCCCTCGCCGGACCGCGCAACGCTCCGGCACACGTCGCCTGGGCCGCCGGCCGGCCGCTGGACGTCGACCAGGTGCACGACCGGATCCTCCGCAAGGTCCGTGAGACGCTGGGCAAGCCCGAGGTCGAGGACGGCCACCCGCCCGGCAGCGAGGACCTGTACGTCGCCTACGAGCGGCTGAGCCGCCAGCTCATCGAGGACCGGACGGTGCTGCTGATCCTGCTGCCCGACTTCGGGTGGGGCGGGGAGGGCCTGACCGGCAGGTTCTACCGGAGCTGCCGGGACAACGCGCGCTGCGGCATCGTCTTCTTCGTGGAGAGCCGGAACGACACGGGCTGCGCCGACGATCTGCGGACCGCGTTCGGCGACGAGTTGGGGACCGAGAACGTCACGCACCTGGCGCTCGGGCCCATGGCGGAGGGCGACTGGCGCGACTTCATCGACGCACGCCACCGCGCGGCCATCCCCGGCGCGGCGATCCGGGTGGCCGCCGAGGTGACGGACGGGGCGCCCGCCCTACTGACCGGTGCGAGCGTCGGGAAGCTCCGCAAGGTGCTGTACGCCGCGACGCAGCACGCCCACGAGAACCGGCGGGACGAGGTCGACGCGGCCACGCTGCGCGCGGTCGGCAGAGCGTTCGAGGTACCCGGGCCGGACCAGTTCCGGCGTGACGGCGCGAGCCGGCAGCAGACTGAGGAGCCGCGGCCATGACCGGACCTGGCGGTACGTCCCGTACGACCAACCCGTTCCCGGTCAGCCCGGTCGCGCAGCTCCGCGTGGTCACGCGGCGCAGACCCGCGGGCACGGCGGCCGAGGAGGCCCCGGTCAGCATCGAGACCCCGGTCTGGACGCGGCTGTGGGGCCAGGTCGAGGAGTACCTGGAGCACCCGGAGGAGGCGACGACCCGCGGGCGCGCGGTGGCGCTCGTGGGCGAGCTGGGCCGGGGGAAGAGCCACCTGGCCCGGCAGGTCGTCACCCGGGTGCGGGCGCAGGACGAGGCCGTTCCCGTCTGGGTGGTCGACCGGCCCGGCACGGATCTGACGAGCCTCTACCGCGACCAGCTCACCGCGATGTTCGAGGACCGCGACGCCCGCGAGGCGTTCGAACGCGTCGTCGAGACGTTCCACGCCCAGGTGACTGCCGACGCGCTGGCGGAGGACACCGGCACCGGGCTCGACGACCGCACCCGGGCCGAGTTCGTCCGCCAGCTGCGCCGCGACGAGCTGGACTCGCGGAAGGTCGTCCGCAGCTTCGAGATCAACGAGGACGCCATCCACCGCCACCTGCGGCGGGAGTTGCGCGAGGTGGTCGGGCACAAGCAGTTCGCGACGGCGTTCGCCCTCCTGCTCGACCTGCGGTTCCGGGACCTGGTGTGGGCCTGGCTGGCCGGCGGGGTTCCGGACAGGCCCCTGGTCGAGCGCGGCATCACCCAGCAGATCGCGGGCGTGCGCGGTGTCCTCGACGCGCTCACGGTCTTCGGGTTCCTGCACGGGCAGGTCGGCAAGCCGTACGTCCTGGTCGTCGACGCCCTGGACGAGGTGGGCGGCGACGCGGCGTTCCTGCGCCCGTTCGAGTCGCTGGTCGACACCTACGTCAACCGCGGCGGTCTGCTGCTGCTGACCGCGCTGCCGGAGTCGTGGAGCGGCCTGCCGCGCGGCCTGCGGGAACGCGTCATGCAGATCTGGCCGCCGCGGATGAGCCGGGCGGAGATCGAGCGGCTCGTCGCCGCGTACGTCCACCGCCGCCCACCGGGACTCGCCGCACCCCAGGACGGCCCGGAGCAACTGCCGTTCACCAGCGCCGCGCTGGACCAGCTGGAGGAGATCGGCGACGGTGTGCCGCGGCGGGTGCTGCGGATCTGCCGGCAGGCGTGGGGGCTGACCGACGAGCGGTCCGCGGCCGACGGCGAGCCGCGCGTGATCGACGCCGCGGTGGTCCACCGGGCGGTGCGGGTGCTCACCGAGCCGCGGTCCCCGGCCGACGTCAGCGACGAGGTGGAGCGCGCGCTGGCCGCCGACCAGTGGTCGCACGAGCGCGAGCCGCTGGAGGTGAGCCGCGCCGCCGACCCGCGGCTGGACCAGGTGTCGTACTGGGTGCGGGTCGGCGAGCGGGACACCGTCGCCGTCCTGGTGGCCCCGTCCGTGCTGGACGAGGCCGAGGTCGGCGACCTCGCGGCGGTGGCCGTGGCGGCCCGCGCCGCGTTCGACGGCGGCTGCCGGCTCCTCGTCCTGGTCAACGGCACGGTCTCGCGAGCCCGGTTCAACCGGCTCGCCCAGCGGATCGGCACCGCCCCGCTGCTGGTCGGCGACGAGGGCTTCGCCGACGCGCTGCGGGCCGCCGTGCGGACGCTGGCCGGGCGGCTCGCGGCCGTCCGGCAGGGCGGCGACGTCGCGTCGATGGGGGAGCGGCTGGCCGGGCTGGCGGAGGAGCAGTACGCGGTGCTGGGCGCGGTACGCCGGATGGAGACGGTGCTGCGGCGCGGCGCGACGGCCGCCGAGGCCGCCGAGGAGCGCCTGCTGCCCGCGGCGGTCGCCGAACGGTTCGCCGCCGCCGAGCGGGCGGTGGAGACGCTGGCCCGGCCGCCGCGCCGGGTCGGCGAGCTCTTCGCTCTCGACGACGCCGGCCACCTGCCGGGCGACCGGCGCCCCGGCCGGTTCACCTTCGACGAGGCGCAGCTCACGGGCCTCGGACAGGTGTCGGCGGTCGCGCACCTCCTGCACGCCTTCCGGTCGGGCGTCCTCGGCTGGCAGCGGGCGGTGGCCCGGCGCGCGGACGGCGTCGACGCCGAGCTGGAGCGGAGCCTGTTCGTGCTCTGCCGGAGCTTCGAGATCAGCCTGGAGGTGCTGCCCGTCCTCGGCGGCGCGCACGCGGCCGGGCCGGCCGCCGAACCGGAGGAGGCCGACCGCCGCGCCGAGGCGTACGAGCTGCTGAACCGGCTGGCGGACGAGGTCCGGACGGGCCTGCTCGCCGCCGGCGGCGGCGTCAGGAACGGCCCGACACCGCGGTGAGCAGCGAGCCGAGCCGCTCCTCGGCCAGCGCCACCTGCGGCTGGTCCACCGTCACGCCGAGCAGGAACGTGCCAGGGCCGTGGCCGAACCAGTGGATGTACACGGCGCCCTCCTGCACGTCCAGCACCAGCCGCCGGATCTGCTGGTCGGAGACCGGCCGCAGGATCTGGCGCAGCCGGGTGATGTCCGCGCGCAGCCGGCCGGCGAGGTCGCGGTACATCGCCCGGCGCTCGCCGCTCGGGATGCTGCCGAGCCGTACGCCGAGGTCCGGGTCGTCGAACGCGTCCCCGGCACACACCGCGGTCCAGTCGCGGTAGTACGCGGCGTACTGGAGGTTCACCGCGTTGACGTGGTCGTCCCACACCGACCTCAGCGACGCCGGGGAGCCCGGGCCCCCGGCGGACAGGGCGGCCTCCCAGTGGAGCTCCCCGGTGCCCGCCGGCTCGGCGGGGACCAGTTTGCCGTCACCGCCGAGGAGTTCGTCCGGCAGGTGGTGCACCTCGCGCCGGATGCGGGTGACCAGCAGGTTGAGGCCGTCGTCCAGCTCCGCCACGGTGTCGCCGGACTGCGTGACCCCCACCAGGTGCTGGCCGGCCCTGATCCGCGCGCAGTACATCCCGCCGTCCGGTGCCTCGACGACGAGCCGCATCAGCTCACCGGTCTCCAGGCGCTGGAGCGCGCGGTCGAAGTCCTCCACGCAGACGACCAGATGGCGCCCCGGCCAGCCCTCCGCCGCGAGCAGCCTCCCGCTCACGGTGCGCGGCGTGCGCAGCGGGGCGCTGCCCCGGGGCCGGACCGCGAAGTCCAGCACACCGTGGCTGTAGTGGGCCACCGAGCGGAACGCCGGGCCGTGTTCGGCGACGGCGGCCACGCATGCCCGCACGACCGGCGAGTCCTTCGCCGTCCAGTGCTGCTCGATCAGAAGTTCAGGTCCGGCCTGCTCCGGCTCGGCGGCCGGCGGTGTGCTCATGGTGGTCACTGTGTTCCTTCCCCGTTCCGCACGGTGGCCCGCCACCGCCGGCCGGTGGCGGAGGACGGCCGCACGCGGCGCGGCGGTTCCGCTGCGGGTCGCTGCTTCCTCGTCACAGGTCCGGCAGCTCCAGGTCGATGTCCCGGTGCTGCCCGGTGCCGTCCCCGGGCCCTCCGGGCGCGTCCAGTACGCGCAGGTCGCGGGCGACCAGCGCGCGGTCCGGGTGCCGTTCCTGCCCCAGGTCGTCCAGGGTCTCCAACGCCTCCCGGTAGTACTGGCGGGCGTTGTCGTGGTGCCCGCGGGCCACCAGGGTGCCGGCGACGGCCGCGGCGGCGGCGGCCACCCACGGATGGCTGTGGCCGAGGCCGTCCCGCAGCGCCTCCAGCGCCCGGGTGCCGGTGTCCAGCGCGGCGTCGGCTTCGTCCACCGCGCGCAGGTGGACGCCCTCCCGGACGGCGGCCAGCCCGGTGTACGGGTGGTCCTCGCCGAGGGTGTCCTCCAGTGCCTTCCGGCAGGTGCGGATCGTGTCCAGCGCCTCCCCGTGCTTGTGCGTCGCGTGCAGGTCGGTTGCCAGGCTGAACCGGCAGCGTTCGGTGATGAGTTGGCCGTCGCCGAAGTGCTTCCGGCACGCGTCCAGAATCCGCTGGTCCCGCTCCAGGGCGCTCTCGACCAGGCCGGCCTGCCGGCCGCGCGCCGCCAGCCCGAGCCGCCGCTCGCTGACCGCCAGGCCGATCTCCGCGCTGGCCGACTCGGCGCCGGCCGCGCCCCGGGCCTGGTGCAGGTACAGCTTCAGCAGGTCGAAGGACTCGCGGTTCTGGCCGAGCCCGCGGTGCACGAAGGCGAGGATGCCCATCGAGGACGGATCGGTCCGGCCGGTCGCGGCCAGCACGTCCCGGCGGTGCTGGAGCAGGTCGAACGCGGCCCGGTAGTCACCGCACAGCGCCTCGGCGAGCGCCAGGTTGTGCTCGGTCTGCGTGGTGGCCGGATGGTCCGGCCCGAGGATACCGGCCAGCGTCCCCCGCACGTGGCGGCCGAGCACCCGGGCCTCCAGCATGGCGCCCTGGGAGCGCAGGATGGCGCCGAAGGAGTCCGCCGACAGCAGGCTGCGCGGATGGTCGAGGCCCAGCACCATGCGGTGGCCGCGCAGCGCCTCCTCCGCGGCCTCCGCCGCACGGGGGTACCTGCCGAGGGTGCGGTACGCCTGCGCGGTGTGGTTGCGCAGCCGCAGGTACTCCAGAGGCGGCGGTGACGCGTACCACTGCCGCGCGGTGGTGCGCGCGATCCGCAGCGCCTCCGTCAGCCGGCGGTGCTCCCGGGTCGCGATCAGGGCCGCGAGGTCGGCGAGGACCACGCGCCGGACCTCGGGCCGCTCGTCGGTCCACAGCGACAGCGCCGTCAGCCGCAGGGCACGCGCGTCGAGGCTCGCCGGGGCGCCGTCGCCGGGGCCGCCGGCGTCCCGGCCCGCGCCCTCGGCCAGGATGCCGCGGACCTGCCGCTCGCGCAGCGCGCGCTCGGCCGGGTCCATCCGCGCCAGGACCATCTCGCGCAGCGGGCGGACCTGCCGCACGGTCTGCCCTGGGTGCGGCCCACCCGCCGCCCCGGCCGGGTCCGTGCGCAGCTCCAGCAGGCCCTGCTGGACCAGGGCCCACAGCGCCGCGTGGACCACCAGCGGGTCCCTGACCGCGGCGGCCCGGCCGCCGCCGGGGCCGGGTCCGGGGCCGGCGAGCGCGGCCATCAGCGCCGGTGAGTTCAGCAGGCCGGTGTCCATCCCGACCGGCGCCAGCAGCGCGCAGCACTCCAGCAGCCGCTCCAGCGCCCTGGTGCCGCTCGGCTCGCGGTCCCACAACGTGCCGCCCGCCGCGGCCGGCAGGTCGGCCACGGCCGCCTCCAGCATGACGCGCTCCAGCGGCACCGCGTCGCCGCGGGCCAGCAACTGCTGCTGGTGGGCGCCGAACGCGGTCATCAGCCGGTCGGCGGCCTCCCGCAGGGCGGCGGGCCGCGGCCGGTTGTCCTCCGCCATGCGCCGCTCGGCCCGCAGCCGGACCCACGCGCCGGCCAGCGCCACCGCCAGCGGGCCCCGGCCCATGGCCTGCCCGATCTGGTCGGCCAGCGCCGGGTCCAGGTCGGGGACGGCGGCGCCGATCAGGTCCCGGCTCTCGTCGAGCGAGAGCGGCGGCACCGCGAACGCCCTGCCGCCCGGCAGGCCGTCCTCCTCGCGGCAGGTCAACAGGACGTTCCCGTTGCCGTGTCGCGGCAGCAGCCCGGCCAGCGCCTCGGGATCGTCGGCGTCGTCGTACACCAGCAGCCAGCTGGGCGCGTCCGGCGAACCGAGCCACGCCAGGACCTCCTGCGGCTCGTCCCGCTCCGGCAGCCCGACGCTCTCGGCCAGCAGGCCCAGCCCGCGCTCGACCGCGGTGCGGTCGGCGGCGTCCAGCCACCACACGATCCGGTGCGCGCCCGCGAACCGGTGGCAGAACTCCAGCGCCAGCGCGCTCTTCCCGATGCCGGACACCCCGGTGAGCAGGCCGGGCACCGGCCCCGCGGCGGCCTCGGCGAACCGCTCGCGGATCGCCAGCAGCAGGCCGTCGCGGCCGGTGAACGCCGGGTCCCGCGGCGGCAGGTTGTGCCGCTCCGGCAGCACCGGGAAGGCGGCCGCGCCGCCGACCGCGGCGGCCGGCGGCGGCAGCCGCAGCGCGTGCCGCAGCCGTGCGGCGGCGTCCGCCGGCTCGCAGCGGCGCAGGTCGAGGCGTTCGTGGTGGCCGAGCCCGGCGGGCAGCGGCTCGTCGTCGACCACCACGACCCGCACGTCCGGGTGCGACAGGCGCTCCAGGGCGGCGATCCGCTCTCGGGGGGCGCCGACCGGCGGGACGACCAGCAGCATCTCGCCGGACGCCGGCGCCGTGCCGGTGAACTCCGCCAACGGCACCGTCGCACATGCCAGGTTGGCGCCGTGGACCTGCTCCTCCAACCACTCCAGCCACGCCCGGGACCGCTCCGGGCCGACCACGGTCACCCGCTCGACGCCGTAGGACACGGGGCGGTCGAGCACGTCGGCCAACCGGGCGTACCCGCCGCGCCGTACCGCGCTCCGCGGCGGGCGCCGCTCCGCGGGCGTCGTGGGGACCGGCGGCCGCACGTCCTCGCGCCCCGCGGCCGCCTCAAGCGTCTCCACCTGGTCGAAGGGGATCTCGACGTACGGCACCGCGCGGTCGCCCGCGAGGCCGCGGAACGCCGTCCGCACCCGGTCGCGGGCCAGCCGGAGCTGCTCGCTGAGCCGGTTGTCCGTCCGGATGCCGACGACGACGAGGTCGAACGGCCGCGCCGCGCCCGCCCCGCCCGCGGGCCGGGGGCCTCGGGCGCTCTCGGCGTCCTTGCCCATCTCGCGGGCCAGCGCGGCCGCCGCGTCGACCGACCACGACGTGGGCCCGAAGCAGGCCGCCAGCACATGGCCCAGCCGGCCCAGGACCATGGCCTGCTCGGACGTGCGCGGCACCGGCGCGTCCACCAGGACGGTGTCGTAGCCGTGGTAGACGGCGGCCCGGGCGGCGGCCTCCCGGACCGGGAGCCGCGCCAGGGCGGCGGCGTCGGGCAGGTCGAGGACCCACAGCGGAACGGTCCCGCCGTCGCCGGGCAGCCGCCACTCCCAGGGCGCCGGCAGCGGCCCGGCGGACGGCGCGTCCTCGGCGCGCGCCACCCGGACACCGCCCGCGTGGTGGCGCAGATGGTCCACCAGCCGGGAGTCCGGCCCCGACCCGGGCACGTGCACGACCAGCGTCCGGCGCCCGGCGCCCGCCATCGCCACCGCCGTGTGGGCGACGGTGGTGGTCTGGCCGACCGCCCCGCTGCCGGCGTAGAACACGACCACCCGGACACCGCGTGGCGCCCCGCCGGCCTGCTGTGTCATCTGCTCGCTCCCGCTGCTCCTGGGTTGCTGCGACGCCCGGTGCGAAACCGCTCTCCCACGGCCTCAGCTTCTGACCTGGCTCTCCTTGTGTCCGGCGGTGAAGAACACGTCGGGATGGTGCGCCGCGTCCATGACCGCCCGCAACGCGGTGCCGAGGACGCTGCCGGAGAGTTCCGCGACATCGGCGAGGGCCAGTCCCGAGAGGTCCACCAACGGGGATTCCACGGAGTCTTTCGGCGTCTCGCCCCGAGCGTCGGCCTGGTCCGTCATATCCGAGCGGCCTTTCCCCTCCAGACCCGGTGTCAATCGCCTCCGAGGCGGCCGACCTGACTGCGTATTCTATCCGCGTCAACCCCCGCCCGGCCAGACGCCAAGCCGTTCCGGGCGCGGCGTACCGGCGCTCCGGGCACACCGCCGCGACAACCCCCCCGTTTCGCCACCCGATCCGGCAACCGAAGTGCTGAGATGACCAGTTGGCTTGATTCCAGCTTTGACGGAACGTGCCCCGATGGCAGACTGAGGAACAGTCAGGATTACCGTACGGGTGGAATGTCCGTCTGGCACAGCGGTTCTGGGGGGACACGCACGATGCGCGATGCGCAGCAGCTCCACACCGCGCCGCGGCCTTCGGATAGCGGTTTTCCTCCTCCTGGCGGGACGCCGCCGCATTCGCCACCGATCCCGTTCCGGAATTTCGTGGTGAAAATCCATGGCCGATGCAATCTCGACTGCGACTACTGCTATATGTACCGGGCGGCCGACCAGCGCTGGCGCGACGAGCCGCGCACGATGTCCGGTCCCGTCATCGACCTCACGGCCCGGCGGATCGCCGAGCATGTGCACATCCACCGCCTGACCCGGATCGGCGTCGTCCTGCACGGCGGCGAGCCGCTCCTCGCCGGAGCGGCCGCGATCGAGCGGCTGGTCCGGTCCGTGCGGGAGGGGGTGGGGCCCGGTGTGCGCGTCGACGCGACCCTCCAGACCAACGGCACGCTGCTGACCCCCGGCCGGCTCGACCGGCTGGCCGCCCTGGACATCGGCGTCGGCGTCAGCCTCGACGGCGGCGCCGAGGCGCACGACCGCCACCGGCGCGGCCACGACGGCAGGGGCAGCCACGCGGCGACCGAGGCCGGCCTGCGCCTGCTCACCAGCGCTCCCTACCGTGCCCTGTTCACCGGCCTCTTGTGCACCATCGACCTTGCCGCGGACCCCGTGGCCACCTACCGGGAGCTCCTGCGCCACCGGCCGCCCACGGTCGACTTCCTGCTCCCGCACGGCAACTGGTCCGCCCCGCCCCCCGGCCGTGACCCCGCCCGGCAGCACGACACGCCGTACGCGGACTGGCTGATCCGGATCTTCGACCGCTGGTACGGAGCCGCCGAACGGCCCTCCGGCATCCGCCTGTTCGACGACCTCATCAGCCTGATGCTGGGCGGCCGCGGCACGGTCGAGGGGACGGGCCTGGCCCCGGTGGACTACATCGTCGTCGAGACCGACGGCACCCTCACCCTCGACGACGCCCTGCGCGCCGCCTACCCCGGCGCCGGGGACACCGGGCTCCACCTGGCCCGCGACCCCTTCGACGCCGCCCTGCCGCTGCCCGGCCTGACCGCCCGCCGGTCGGGCGCCGCCGGACTCGCCGCCGAGTGCCGCCGCTGCCCGCTGGTCCAGGTGTGCGGCGGCGGCCACCACGTCCACCGGTACCGCGCCGACGGGAGCGGCTTCGCCAATCCGAGCGTCTACTGCGCGGACCTCCAGACCCTGATCCGCCACATCCACCGCCGCGTCGCGGGTGACGTCGCACGGCTCACACGGACCAGCCGCGGCGCTTCCGCCGGCGCGGACGCCCACGCGGACACCGGACCGGGGCATACGGGGGCCGGGTCGGGCGGCGCGGACGTCCCGTCGGCCGGTGCCGGTGCCGGTGCCGTGGGCGTGGGCGTGGGCGGGTTGGCCGGTGGGGACGCCGCGTCGGGTGGAACCGGGGACCGGGTGGGCGGCAGGGAAGCCGGTGCGGTCGGGACCCGGACAGGGGTGGCATGAGCCCTGCGCACCGCGGCGGACCCGGGGCGCCGCAGCCGTACACGATGAGCCTGTCGCTGTTCGCCGAACTCGCCCGAGGCGGCGGCCGCGGGGCGACGCGGCTGCTGGCGGACGCCGAGTACAGCCGCCGGCTGGTGACCCTGTGGTCCGTGCTCCGCGCGGCGGAACAGCACGGCGGGGACGTCGGCCGGCGGGCCCGCGCCGCCTGGCAGGCGCTGGCCCAGGCGCAGCGCCGTGCGCCCGGCACCGTACGGACGCTGGTGACCTACCCGGCCCTCGGGCCCGCGCTGCTGCGCAGCCTCCACGCGCTCACCCACAGCCGCGCGCACCCGCCCGCCGCCGGCCGGCGCACCACCCCCACGGACCCGGCCCCCGCCCTCGAACCGGTTCCCGAACCGGTCCCCGAGCCCGACCCGCTGCACGCCCTCGCCTCGCTCGCGGCCGCGGCCGTCGTCGCGACGGGACTCCCGGCCCGGGTCGAAGTGGCGCCGCGCGCACGGCGGATCACGCTGCCAGGACTCGGCGCGGTCCGCCTGCCGGACGCCGAGGACGGCACCTGGGCCGTGGTCGAGGGCGGAGCACCCGGTGGGTGGATCTCCGTCGGCGGTCGGCGGGTCGCGATCGCCCCCGGAGCGGACCACGCGCCGGACGGCCAGGACCACCCGTCCGGACGTCCCGAGGCGCACACCTGGCTGCCCTTGCGCGCGTTCCCGTCCGACGGCCGCGGGCGGCAGCTCCTGCTCGACGACGTCGACCTCGACATCCCCGTCCTCCACGACCGGCCCGGCCGGTTGCCGGACGCCGAGTGGGCACGCTGGCGGTACCGGCTCGCCGCGGGGCTGCGGCTGCTGCACGCGGAGCACCCGGAGGTCGCGGCCGAGGCGGGCGCCGTGCTGCGGGTCGTGGTGCCGATCGCCGGGTCGCCCGGCGTCAGCCGCAGCAGCAGCTCCGACGAGGCGTACGGGGCCGTCGCGCTGAGCCTGCCGGACACCGCGGAGGGCGTGGCCCTGGCGCTGGCCCACGAGCTTCAGCACAACAAGCTCTCCGCGCTCCTCCACCTCTTCGACCTCACCTCGGCCTGCCCCGGCGAACTCTTCTACGCTCCCTGGCGTGAGGACCCGCGGCCCCTGGCCGGCCTGCTCCACGGCACCTACGCCCACCTCGGCGTGGCCCGCTTCTGGCATCGCCGCATGTCCCTGCGCCCGGTCGGCCCGGCCCGCCACGAGGCCCAGGCCCAGTTCGCCCGCTGGCGTACGGCGGCCGCCGAGGCCGGCGCCACCCTGGCCGCCAGCGGCCGGCTCACCCGCTACGGCTCGCTCTTCGTCGCGGGCATGAACGACGCCCTCGCGGAACTGGCCCGCGTCCCCGTCCCCTCCGCCGCCGCGGCCGAGGGCGCCGCCCGAGCCGCCGCCCACCGCGGCGCCTGGACCGCCCGCCACCTCCCCGCCCCGTCCGCCCCGTGCCCGGGAGGGTGAGGGGCCGGGGCCGGGCCGGGGAGTCCTCGGCAGGGGAGACGTGTTGAGGGTGGCGCGGAGGAGGGCCGGTCCTGCTTCCAACCCGCCTCGAATACAGGGAGGGTGGTTGACTGTGCTTGTCTTCCCGGGTCGTCCAGCGGCAGCGCTCCTCAAGAAGACGGCGCGACAAGCTCCCGGACGGATGTCCCGATGTCCTGGACGACATGGCTGACTCCAACCCGAGTTCACGCCCACGCCCGTCCGCACCAACGGCCAGGAAGACGCAGCGCCACGAAGTCGGTTGCTCCCGAACATATCTGACGGCCTGTCTGATCTGCGCCTGTCCCGGGGGTACGGCTGCCGTCGAAGTGGCCGCCGAATGCGTCGAGCGCGCTCTTCCAACGGCTGCTCCAGCGCCGGCGGCCGGGTCGGACAGGGCCGGGGCAGGCCCTCGTCCGCGGAGACGGCCGGGAGTTGTCCGGTTTCCTCCTCGCGTGGACGGCGCGGCGGGCGAGAGGCTGGCGGCTTCCCGAGGAGGACGGATGCGCTGCCCGAGCGTCAAGTGTGGTTCTTCGAATGTCGAGTTCCTGCCGCACTACTGGGAGTCCCTGCCGGGTGACAGCCCGCTCAAGAGGAAGTACGCGAAACCGGCGGCGGGGGATCGGCGTGCGGTCGCCGTGGCGGCCGGAGCGACCGTCCTGGGGCTGGTTCTGGCGGTGACGGGCACGGTGGTGCTCGGCCTGCTGGTCCTGGTGGCCGGCGGGGTGGGGGCAGCGGTGTCGTGGCGGCGGGTCGAGGCCGCGGAGGCCGCCCGGGGAGCGTGGCAGCGCCGGCAGATCTGCCTCGCGTGCACGCACCTGTGGGAGCCGTAGGGGCGCCCTGGCCGAAGCCCCCAGCCGGGCGCTGAAGCACCGCGAGGCCGTACCCGCCTCGGGCTCCGACGGGGAGGCGGGCACGGCATCCCCGTCGGCGGACTGGGACCGGGCGCCTTCCGGGACGACGTCGCCGCGCGCCACGCGCCACGCGCCACGCGCGGGACCTCCGTACCCGGCACCGTCTCACGCACACCCCTTGACACTCTCGCGCGGCGGCAGAGACTTGGCGTCTACGACAACGTTGTCTACCGAGAGGCGTCCGACGTGCCCCAGCTCCCCTCTCTCCCCGTCGACCGGCGGCGGTTCGTCCAACTCCTGGGCGCCTCGGCCGCGCTGGCCGCGCTGCCCGCCGTCCTCGGCGAGGGCGTCGCGTCCGCCGCCGGGCGCCCGGGTGCCGGCGCCGGCCACGGCGTTGGGAACGCCACCGCTCCCGACCCGGTGGCGGAGACCTACTACCGGGTCCTGCTCGACCACACCCGCTGGTCGGAGACCCAGTGGGACGCCGCCAAGGGCTACTACACGGCCACCGACTTCGGCTTCGCGGTCGTCCTCGGCAACGCGGTCCTGCTCACCCACGGCACCTACGACGCCGACCGGGCCGGCATCGACGCGGCCGCCCTCAAGGACCGGACGATCGCCTCGATCCGGCACTTCGCCGCCTCGAACCGGAACAACGGCGGCACCGAGTGGGGGAAGACGCTCTTCTTCGACACCACCTTCCAGCTGTACTTCGCGCTGGCCGCCCGGCTGCTCTGGGACGACCTGGACGCCGCGACCCGGCAGGACGTCGACTCGCTGATCCGCAACCAGGCCGCCTACACCACCTCGCTCGGCACGGGCGACGACCCGCTGTCCTCCTCCTGGACCCCCAACGGGCTGAAGGGCGGCTGGGCGGGCGACACCAAGGTCGACGAGATGGGTGTCTACGCCCAGTCACTGGTGCCGGCGCTGGTCTGGGCGCAGGACGACCCGCGGTACGGGGACTGGCTGGCGGCCTACCGCGCCTGGGCGCGGAACGAGACGGGCCTTCCGGCGGCGGACCGGGCCAACCCGGCCACCGTGGACGGGACTCCGGTCAGCGACAACACCGCGCACAACGTGTGGGACAGCTTCGTCGTGGAGAACCACGGCTCCTTCGAGCCGCACTACCAGGAGGAGGTGTGGCGCACCTCCGCCCGTACCGCGATCCACTACCTGACCGCCGGCAGCGCCCTGCCGCAAGTGGTCACCGACCAGCCCAACACCGACCCGCTCTGGCGCAGCATCCTCAACGTGATGAGCGACGCGGGCGAGCCGTTCATGCCGATGATCAACGACCGGGAGCACCTGTACGGCCGTGACGTCATCCCGCTGGCGTTCCAGGCCCAGGTGATCGGCGACCGCGCCGCCGCCCGGGCCGAACAGGCCATGGCCGAGCGGTTGGAGGCGTACCAGAGCTACCCGCCGGAGTACCGGCTGGCGAAGTTCTCCGGCGAGCCCAAGTACGAGCCGGAGGCCCGCGCCGAGGTCGCCATCAGCTATCTGCTCCACCTGTGGGCGGCGAAGTCGGGGCGGCAGGTCCGGGCGCTGACGGAACCGGAGTTCTTCCAGCAGGCTTCCGGCGTCATGGACTTCGGCGAGGGTCCGGGCCTGGTGTCGCACCAGTCGGCAGGCGCCTGGTCGGCGGCCGTCAGCAAGGCCGGGTTCGTGAAGTTCGCCTGGCAGCCGGCGCACGACGACTGGCTGTTCAAGCTCAGCGCCGCCACGCCGATGTTCCTGCCGGCCGCCACCGGCAAGGTCGCCGGTCGCCGGGCGCGTGCCTACCACGCGGTCCGCGACGGCTTCGACGGCAGCGCGACCGTCCTGGACCTCGGCTCCGGCTCCTACGCCGGCCTCACCACCCTGCCTTCGGGCGCGGTCGTGTACGCCACCACCGGCACCGGTGACGGGGAGGGGCACCTGGAGGTCTACAACCTCACCATGCCGGGCATGCCCGGCCTCACCGGGGCGCGCACCTACCGGTACGCCGAGGGCAGCCACAGCGTCGCCGCCGCCGACGGCGCCGGCAGCACGACCGGCGGCCGGGTGGACCAGCTGGCGTTCACCCGCACCCAGGTCCGCTACCTGCGCATGCTGGGCGTCCAGGGCCACCCCACCTACGGCTACTCGGTCTACGAGTTCGAGGCCCGGGACGGCGCCGACGGCACCGACCTCGCCCAGGGCGCCACCGCCACCGCGTCCTCCTCCGACGCGGGCCTGGGCCCCGCCCTCGCCGTGGACGGCAGCACCACCACCCGGTGGGCGGTCTCCAAGGGCGACCGGACGCGGGCCGACAGCTGGCTGGAGGTGGACCTCGGCGCCGAGGAGGCGGTGGACCGGGTCACCATCCGCTGGGAGGTCGCAGCCGGCCGCGCGTACCTCGTCCAGGGCTCCACCGACGGTCAGACCTGGGCCGACCTGGCCTCCTGGCCCGTCCCGGACGTCTCCAGCCACGGCGGCTGGCTCGACGTCGACGGCCGGGCCGGACTGGTGGTGCGCGGCTCGACGCTGCCCCTGTCGGTCTACGGCGACACCGTCGTGCTCGCCGACGGCCCGGCCGCGCCGCTGCTGGTGGAGGGCATACCCGGTGCCTCGACCCACACCCTGCGCGAGCTGGCCGGGCGGCCGGTGCCGCGGCCGGACGCCGACGGGGTGCGGGCGGCCCTGACCGAGGACCACCTCAGCCTGTTGAACCTGACGGGTTCCGCGGTCTCCACCAGGGTCGCGGTGCCGGCTTCCGGCGCCGGCCGCGTGCTGTTCGACGGCCGGCAGACCGTCACCTCGGACGGCACCTCGCTGGAGGCCGGCCTCGACGCCGCCTCGGCGGTACTGCTCGCGCCGCGCCTCACCCTGCACCCGCTGACCGGCGACCGGTTGCCCTCCGGCCTGGTCGCCGAGGTGGTGGACGGCGCCACCGTACGGCTGTCCGGGGCACGCTGCCGGGTGCTGGTGACCGGCCAGGGGCGGAGCGCGGCGGCGACCGTCCGGGGTACCGTCACCGTCCGGCTGCCCGGAGCCACCGCGTTCCCGCTGGACGACCTGGCGCTGGGTCGGACGGTCTTCCCGACGAACCCGCTGCCGGCCGGGATGTCCGACCCGCGGGCGGCCGTCGACGGTGACCCGCGCACCGCGTGGACGCCGGGCCCGAACGGCCGGATGGTGGTCGACCTGGGCGCCTCCGTGGCGTTCGGCACCGTCCGCGCGGAGTGGACCGGGGGCCGCGTGCCCGCCGGCCGGGTGGAGGTCAGCGACGACGGCCTGACCTACCGGAGCACGGGCACGATGACCGGTTCCGGCACGATCCGGCAGCTCGACGCCGGGACCACCGCCCGCTACGTGGCCCTGGTGACCGACGCGTCCGGCGCCGGTGCCGCCCGCCTGGTGGCACTCGTGGTGCGCTGACGGCCCGCTGGACGGGGGAGGGGGAGCCGCTCCGGATACCGGTGGGGCTCCCCTCGGACGTACCGACGCCTCCGCCGACCACCCGCCGTGCCATCGGGATTCCGCCGTTCCCCTTGACGGTCACCGCACGCGGTGGAACCATCGGCGCCCGATCGACAACGTTGTCAACTTCGCGGCCCAGCCGCGGAACCTGATCCGAAGTCCTCCTGAGACCAGCCGTGCCGAGTTGAGAGGTCCGGGGTAATGATCGGTTTCCTTCGAGCTGTCGTGAGCGCGCTGACGAAACCCGGCCCACCCCGGCGGCGGCGCGCCCGTCTCGGGCACACGGCGCTGCGGCTGCTCGCGGCGGGCGCGATCGTCTTGGCGGTCGGCGTGGCGCCCGCCGCGGCGACATCGGCGGCCGGTGCCGCCCACCGCGACGGCCGTGCCAGTGCCCCCCGTCCGCCGGGGCAGTCCGACGCCGCATCCCGGCCGTCGCCCCCGTCACCCCCGTCGCCGTCCTCGCCGTCGTCCGCGTCGTCGGCGTCGTCACGGACCAGCGCGGAAGCCGACGCCGGCTACACCGACGCGAACCTTCCCGACTGGGCCATCGGTCCGTTCACCCGGAGCGCGGCCAACCCGCTGCTGTCACCGAGCGGCAGCGGCTACGAGGCCGCCGCCCTCTACAACCCGGGCGTGCTCTACCGCGGCGGTCAGTACAAGATGCTCTACCGCGCGCAGGGTTCCTACGGCGGCCCCTCGCAGATCGGGTACGCCTCCAGCACCGACGGCACGCACTTCGCCGAGGACACCGCGGCCAACCCGGTGATCGGCTTCGACCTGGCCGGCCAGCAGGACAAGTGCGGCCTCGAAGACCCGCGCCTGTTCGAACTGCACGGCACTTACTACTCCTTCTTCACCTCCGTGCACCCCAAGGCGGACGGTAGCTGCCTGGGCTCGTACGACATCTCCGAGGCCACCTCGACCGACGGAGTCCACTGGAGCACGCCGTGGACGGTGGAGCCGGGCGCCGGGAACAACAAGGACGCGGCGGTGGTCACCGACGCCGACGGCACGCCGAGGAAGATCAACGGCGAGTACGTCATGTACTTCGGCCAGGGAGACACCGGCACGGACATCGCGTACTCGTCGGACATGCGCACCTGGCACGCGAAGGGCAGCACCACCGCGAGGACGGCCGACCCGCTCGACGTGCACTACCCCAAGGGGTGGCAGCCGTACGAGGTGTCCGTGGCGGTCACGGACTACCGGACCGTGGCGGGCCGGCCGGCCAACTCCGACATCGTCGTCTTCACGGCCGGCACGCTGATGGCCAACGGCCGCTGGTTCTACGCGATCAGCGAGGAGGAGTTCTCCGGCCGGCAGCCGACGCTGATGCTGCACCAGCTGAGCGACGCGGTCCTCACGCCGACACCGGACGTGCCGTACGAGTGGAACGGCCAGACGCCGAAGACGGTGTGGATGAACAGCATCCTCTTCCACGACGGCAAGTGGATGATGTACTACGGCGGCGGTGACACCGTCACCGGACTCGCCACCGCGGGGCTGCGCCGGCCGCTGCCGGCCCGCTCGGGGCAGACACCGTTCCAGACCGGCTTCGAGCACGGCCAGCCCATGCCGGACTGGGTCGACGGCGTCGACACCGCGCCCGGTGGTGGCGGGATCGCCAACGTCACCAGGTACGGCAGCGCCACCAGCCCGGAATCCAGTACGCGCCAGGAGAACAACCACGACGGCGCCAACGCCCTCATGTACTCCGGCCAGGCCGCCGGCGCGCCGGACGATCACGCCTACATGAGGCTGTTCGACCTTTCCGACCGGCCGGTGAGCGTCGGCAGGGACACCACGTTGAGCTACTGGATCCACCCGCAGGCGCAGGGCACGGCCGCTCCCGGCGTCAGCGGCGACAACAGCGGCTGCGTGTCACTGGATCTCGTCTTCGCCGACGGCGGCACGCTGCACGGGCTCAGAGGCTCCCCGCTCACACCCGCCTCGCAGTGCGGCACGCTCAGGCTCGACCAGTGGAACCAGGTCAGCGTGGACCTCGGCAAGGCGGCCGCGGGCAGGAAGATCGTCCGGATCGACCTGGGCTACGACCGGCCCGCGAGCAGCGGAGGCTACCGCGGCTACGTCGACGACATCGCGCTGACCAACGCCCCGTCCCGGCCCGCGACGATCAGCGGCATCACGCCGGCGCAGGCCGCCCCGGGCCAGCGGGTCACCATCACCGGCACGGGCTTCGGCCCCTCCTCGCGCGGCCGGCACCTGCTGCTGTCCGACGCCGGCGTCCACTGGGGCGGCGCGGGCGACCTGGGCACGCTCCGGATCGACCACTGGTCGGACACCTCCGTCACCTTCACGGTGCCCGAGCCGAGCGGCCCGGCCGTCTCGACGCCCTCAGGGCCGGCGAACGTCTGGCGCGTCGAACCCGGCAGCGTCGCGAGCGTCGCGGTGGTCACCGGGGCCGCGGGGACGTCCGGCACCACGCAGTTCACCGTCGCGGCCACCGACGCGCTGTCGGACTACTACAACGACGTGGGCATCTCCCCGGACACCGACCGCGGATGCGGGGCGCTCGACAACGGCACCGACACCTACTCCGCGGACGCCCTCGCCACCGCCTCGCCGTACCCGCTCACCCCCGGCGCGCACCTGACCGTCGGCGGGCTGGCCTTCACCTGGCCGGACGCGCGACCGTGCGAGAACGACAACCTGCGCGCGCTCGGCCAGACCATCCTGACGCCGCACAAGGTCGGCGCCGGCGAGATCGGCTTCCTCGGCGCGGCGACCAACGGCGACCACTCCGGCACCGTGACGATCCACTACACCGACGGCAGCAGCGGCACCGCGACGCTGAGGCAGTCGGACTGGGGCAGCACCCCCGGAGCCGGGAACACCGAGGTCGCCGCGGTGCCCTACCGCAACCAGGCGCTCGGCCGGCAGGTCCACGCCTTCTACGTCGACGAGCAGACCATCCCCGTCGACGCGGACCGGATCGTCGCGTCGATCACGCTGCCGACCAACAAGGACATCCACGTCTTCGCGATCGCCCAGGACGGGAGCGCGGTGTGAACCAGGGGTGAGCCCCCACGGACGAGCCCCGCACCCCGCACGGGGTGCGGGGCTCGTCCGTGGGGGCGGTCCGCGGCGCAGCCGTGGCCCGTGCCGCGTCGGCCGGGCGAGCCTGACTCCGGCCCAAGGGCTCGCGGAAGCATGGCGGTTGCCGCCTCGCTGCCGCCGCGCGTCCTCCGACCCGCGTGCGCGGGCCGCGTTCCGTCGCCCACTCGTACGGCAGGACGGCTCCGCGCCCGCCCCACGCGGTGAGCGCGTCAGGCTCGGGGACGTCGCCCGGACGCGGAGTGACATCGTCGGGAATGCGGTCCCGCGTCCACCCGGACGTCGTGGGGACGCGGCGCCGCCCCGGGCCGAGGACGGCCCGGGGCGGCGCGTGCGAAGCGCTGCGGAGCGCTCGCGGAGGTGGTTCAGCTCGCAGGTGCCGTCACGCGGTGGCGATGGCGAACACGTGCATGTCGCCGCCCTGCGTGGTGGCCGGCAGCGTCACGGACTTGAGCTGCTTGCCGGCCTGCAGGTCGATCGGCGCGGTGGCGAACACGTCGGTGCCGACCGGGTCGGTGGAACCGCCCATGACGTCACGGTACGTGGTGTGCGCGGCGATGACGTTGCCGTAGGAGGGGGTGCTCCCGCCGCCGCCGAGGGTCCAGTCGCTGAAGCCGATCTGGGCCGTCTGGGTGGTGCCGTCGGTGTAGGTGAGCGTGACGTCGCCGACGGTGTCGCCGTCGCTGGCGCTGCCGAGCACGCTCAGCCGCGTGGCGCCGGCCGGGGTCTTCGACTCGTCGAGGACCTGGCCCCCGCCACCCACGACGATGTTGTCAGGGGCGCCGGGCGCGACGTCGGGCCAGGCGAAGTCGAAGCCGTTCGCCGAGACGGTGCTGCCCGGGGTGACCCCGGCGGCGGCGAGTGCCTTCGCGGAGTAGCTCCAGCCGCCGCCGTCGAAGTTGGCGGCCGGGTCGGTGTCGTCCGCCGAGACGCCGTTGTTGTTGACGTACCAGCTGACGGAGCCGTTGACGCCGACGGTGACGCTCAGCGACGTGGTCGGGGCCTTGACGCCGTGGTCACCGGTGAGGGTGAACGGCACGCTGTAGACACCGGACTTGGTGCCGGCGGCGACGCTGACGGTGAGCTTGGCGGCCGTGGAGCCGTCCTTGGGCACCGTGACCTTGCCGTGCGAGGGCGACAGGGTGATGCCGGCCGGGGCAGCGGCGCTCCAGGAGACCGAGGTCTTCGCGTCCTGGATGGTCGACAGTTCGAGCGAGGCCGTCGCGGAGCTGCCGGGCTCGGCCTTCACCGAGGTGGGCGAGGCGGCCGCGAAGAACGGGGCCTCACCGTCGCGGTAGGACGGCGGGGCGTCCTTGGCGGCGCTGCCCCACTTGGTGTCGGGGGTGGAGCCGAGGGTGTAGTCGAGGGTGCCGCCGTGGGTGGTGAAGGAGGCCGGGACCCAGGGCTTGTCGGACTTGGCGCCGTTGACGCGCAGGCCCTGCACGTAGATGTTCTTCGCCGACGCCTGGGGGGCGTTGACGGTGATGGTGTGGCCGGTTCCGGTGTGGATCACGGCCTTGGTGAAGATCGGGCTGCTGAGCGCCAGGTCGGCGCGGCTGGGCACCTCCGGGTAGAGGCCGAGCGCGGAGAACACGTACCAGGAGGACATGGTGCCGGCGTCGTCGTTGCCGGGGATGCCGCCGGGGGTGTTGGTCCACAGCTGGTCGGTCTCGGCGCGGACGGTCTGCTGCGTCTTGTAGGGCGCGCCGAAGTAGTCGTACAGGTACGGCGCGTTGATGTCGGGCTCGTTGGTGGGGTCGTAGCGGGTCTGGTCCTTCGCGGAGAAGTCGAAGGTGCCGTCGGGGGCCTGGAAGAAGGCGTCGAGCCGCTGGATCGCGGTCTGGTCGCCGCCCATCGCCTGGGCGAGCCCGGCCGCGTCGGAGTAGACCATCCACGTGTAGCGGGCGCTGCTGCCCTCGACGAAGCCGCTGCCGGTGCTCGGGCTGAACGTGGCGCCGGCCCACGATCCGTCGGAGTTGCGGTCGCGCATGTAGCCGCCGTCCGCGGTCGCGTTCGGGTCGTAGACGTTGGTCCAGTTGCCGCTGCGCTGGGCGAATGCCTTCTGCGCGGACTTGTCGCCGAGGTCGCCGGCGAGCTCGGACAGGCCGAAGTCGGCCGCCGCGTCCTCCAGGGTCTCGGCGGCGCCGGCCCAGCAGTGGCAGTTGTTGGACGGCACGTAGCCGAGCTTCAGGTACTGGTCCAACGCGGGCCGCTGCCCGACGCACTCGACGTTGCAGCCGGCGCTGTCGGAGTCGTTGGCGGTGGGCACGGTGGCGGCCTTGGCCAGCGAGGCGAACGCGCCCTTGACGTCGAAGTCGTGGCCGCCGAAGGCGTAGATGCCGGCGAGGGCGGCGTCCGACGGGTCGCCGGACATGATGCTGGTCTTGCCGTTCTCCAGCAGCCAGCGGTCCCACTCGCCGCCGCGCTGGGTGGCGTAGTTGAACAGCGACTGGGCGTAGTCGCTGCCGACCTGCGGCTGAAGGAGCGTCAGCAGCTGGACCTGGGCGCGGTACTGGTCCCATCCGGAGAAGGTGCCGTACTGCGCGTGCTGGCCCTTGGCGAGCCGGTGGATCGCGTTGTCGCCGCCGAGGTAGCGCCCGTCCACGTCGCTGGTGAGCGTGGGCTCCAGCATCGAGTGGTAGAGGGCGGTGTAGAACGTGCTGAACTGGTCGGAGCTGCCGCCGGAGACCGCGACGCGGCGCAGCGCGGTGTTCCAGTCGGCCTTCGCGGCGTCGCGCACGGAGTCGAAGGAACGCGAAGGCGGGTTCTCCGAGCGGAGGTTGGCCTCGGCGCCGTCGCCGCTCACGTAGGAGATGGCGACCTTCACCTGCACGTTCTTGGTGCCGGCCGGGAAGGTGACGTAGGCGCCGGAGCCCTTGCCCGAGGTGGGGTTGCCGCTGCTGTTGTAGCCGGTCCCGCCGCTGGCGGAGGTGGAGCCGGGGGCGAGCGTGCCGTCGGTCCAGGTGCCGGCCTTCGCGAAGGGCTGGCTGAAGTGGGCCGTGAAGTGCAGGGTGTAGACGGAGTGCCGGTTGTTGGCGCTCTGCGGGCCGCAGAAGTTGCCGGCGTCGACCGAGCCGGTCACCGTCCGGGTGGCGGCGTCGACGTTCACCGTGGCCGCGCTGCTGCCGCTCTCGGAGTTGGAGGTGCGCAGCAGCATGCTGGCCGGCTGGTCCGCCGGGAAGCCGAACTCACCGGTGCCGGTGCGGTCGGTGGTGGTCAGCTCCGCGGTGGCGCCGCTGTCGAGGGCGACCTTGTAGTAGCCGGCCTGGGCGGTCTCGTTGGCGTGCGAGAAGGTGCTCGCGTAGACCGCGTCCTTGGTGTCGGAGCTCGGTGACGAGGTCACGTCGCCGACGTACGGCATGATCGGGATGTCGCCGTTCGCGCCCGAACAGCCCACGCCGTTCAGGTGGGTGAGGCTGAAGCCGCGGATCTTGGTGGCGTCGTAGCGGTAGCCGCCCGGGGCCGGGTTGGAGAACTGGTTGCCCGTCGAGGTCTGCGGGCTCCAGGAGAGCATGCCGAACGGGTCGACAGCACCGGGGTAGGTGTTGCCGGCGTTCGAGCTGCCGATCAGCGGGTTGACGTACGAGGCCGGGTCGGCGGGCGCGGAGCCCGAGGACGCGGCGGCGCTCTGGGCGCCGAGGCCGAGGCCGAGCAGCGCGGCGGCCGCGGTGGCGGCGACGACGGCGCGGTTGCGCAGGCGCGTTCTGCCGCCGGGAGAGGAGGATCTGGCTGACACTTTCCTACCCTTTCGGTGTGCGGGGAGGAGACCGGCCAGGTGCGGGCGGCCCCGCCGGTCGCACGGGGTCGGCCGGCGCCCTGCGAGGTGGGGTCAAGGTGCCGCCGAGATGGACAACGTTGTCACAACTAACAGCAAGCGATATTCCTCTCGGCTTCACAGGGTGTCAAGACCTGTCGTTTGCACACTTGTTGCGCTTTCGCCAGTTCGAATTCGGACAACTGGACGCAACTTCCGACGAGTCGCCCGCGCCGGCGGCGGGGCGTCCTCGCCGGTGTGCCGCGTCGCCGCGCGGTCGAAGGCGTGCCAAGTGGTGTCCGGGCGGGCGCGGTCGACGGGGTGCGAGGGTGCCCGGCGGGGCGGCCGCCAGGGCTGTCCGCCGGGTCGTCCGCCGGTCGTCCGCGGATCGTCGGCCGGGCGCGAGGCGGCGCCGGTGCGGAATCGTGCCGGGCGGCGGCGGGGTGCGGCGGGGATTGACTGCACACCACCAAACCGGGAAAGATCGAATCGGGGGAGTGACAACGTTGTCGCACAGGAGAGGAACCCGATGAGAGCGTTGAAACACGTGTTCGCCGCCCTGGCACTCGCCACGACGGTGGCCGTGGCCTCGACCACCGGAGGCGTCGCCAACGCCGCGGAGAGCGGGCCGCGGTTCGCCAAGGACCCCACGGCGCTGGTCGACACCTCGATCGGCAACAACGGCGACGGGACCACCTTCCCGGGGGCCGCCGACCCGTTCGGCATGGTGCAGCTGAGCCCGGACACCCAGCTGAACAGCTACGCCTCCTACGACTACAGCCAGAACTCCATCCTCGGCTTCAGCATGACGCACCTGTCGGGCGTCGGCTGCCAGACGATGGGCAACTTCAGGTTCATGCCGACCACCGGCGCGGTCACCTCCTCGGACCCGGCGCAGTACGGCGCGAAGTTCAGCCACGCCAACGAGACGAGCTCGCCCGGCTACTACGGCGTGACGTTCGACAACGGCATCAAAAGCGAGCTCACCGCGACCGAGCGGACCGGCCAGCAGCGCTACACCTACCCCGCCGGGTCGGGCCCGGAGAACGTGCTCATCGAGGTCGGCCAGAGCAACGGCAGCACCTACGCGGGCGACGTGCACGTGGCCGGCGACGACACCGTCGAGGGCTGGCTCCAGGGGGGCAACTTCTGCGGGGAGACCGGCAAGGAGCGCTACCGGATCTTCTTCAGCGCGAAGTTCAACCGGACGTTCTCCAGCTACGGCACCTGGACCGACGACACCCTCACCCAGAACCAGCGCGACGCGTCGCGCGGCAGCCGGCGGGCCGGCGCCTGGGTGACGTTCGACCCGTCCAAGGGCGCCCAGGTCGGTGCCTCGGTCGGCCTGTCCTACACCTCGATCGACGGCGCGCGCCTCAACCGCGCGGCCGAGCAGCCGAAGTCGTTCGACAGGGCCCGCGCCGCCGCGCACGACTCCTGGCAGGCGGAGCTGAACCGGATGCGGGTGGCCGGCGGCAGCACCGCCGACCAGCGCACGTACTACACGGCGCTCTACCACTCGCTGCTGGACCCGGCGATCGGCTCCGACGTGGACAATCGCTACCGCGGCTTCGACGACAAGGTGCACAAGGCCGATTCCACGTACTACCAGATGTTCTCGCTCTGGGACACCTACCGCTCGCAGAACCAGCTGGTGGACCTGCTGAACCCGGACCGGGCAACCGACATGGCCAAGTCCGTGCTGCACATCTACCAGGACGGCGGCTGGCTGCCGCGCTGGGGGCTCGCCAACAGCGAGACCAACGTCATGAGCGGCGACCCCGTCACCCCGTGGATCGTCGACATCTACAACCGCGGCCTGCTCGACGGCAGGACCGCGCGGCAGCTCTTCGGCGCGCTGTGGAAGAACGCCAACGAGGTCCCCGCGGACCAGTCGGTCTTCCGCGGCCGTGACGGCAACCCCTCCTACGTCAAGAACGGCTGGGTCGCCTACCAGGACCTGCCGGGCTACCTGTACGGCGACAGCCGCCAGGCCGGATCGGCCACGCTTGAGTACTCGCTCGCCGACTGCTCGCTCTCCACGATGGCCAAGGGCCTCGGCTACCGGGACCAGGCCGCGACGCTCGCCTCCCGCTGCGACAACTTCACCAAGCTCTGGGACCCCGACGTCACCTCGCAGGGCTTCACCGGGTTCCCGGTCGCGAAGAACGCCGACGGCAGCGTCGCCGTCACCTCCGACCCGACCCAGACCGCCCCGTTCCACGAGGGCACCGCGTGGCAGTACCAGTGGCTGGCCCAGCAGGACCCGCAGACCCTCTTCGGGCTCATGGGCGGCCAGGCGCAGGCCGAGCAGCGGCTCGACACGTTCTTCGACATGCCGACCGTGCTCAGCGACCCGGCGAAGGCCGCCACCGACTCCTGGGTGACCGGCGCCTACGACTACCACAACAACTTCGCCTTCAACCCCAACAACGAGCCCGACTTCAGCGCCCCGTGGATGTACACGTGGACGGGCTCGCCGTGGAAGACCTCGGCCGTGCTGCGCGCGATGCGGACGCTCTTCACCGACACCGTGTACGGCATGCCCGGCAACGACGACCTCGGCGCCACCTCGTCGATGCTCGTCTTCGCCATGGCCGGCGTCTTCGAGGCCCAGCCCGGCTCCGCCACCGACGTGATCAGCGCGCCGATGTTCGAGAAGGTCGAGATCCGGCCGGAACACGGACGCACGATCACGATCGAGGCCCCGGGCGCCGACGCGTCGAAGCTCCAGTACGTCTCCTCCGTCCGGACGGACAAGGGCGCGCTGAACAGGAGCTGGCTCTCCAACGAGGACCTGCTCCGCTCCGGCACCATCAGGATCAACCTCTCCGCCGAGCCGACGGACTGGGGCGTCGACGCCGCCCCGCCCGCCCTGGCCCAGGACTGAGCCCCGCGGGTGCGGCCCCTCCCGCGAGGGGCCGCACCACCTCCGGCGCCCCGCCACCACGGTGCGGCCGCCTCCCACGACCGCGAGGCGACGGCCTCGCCGCGCGCTTCGCGGCCGGGGCCGAGGAGGCCGACCGGGTACGCACCGCACGACTCGGCAGAGCGGCGGCGCGGCCCGAGGCCGCTGCCCCGGCGGTCGCCCGGCCGCGAGGGTCTTCGTCCCCCGCCGGGGGTGCGAGGTCAGCAGGCGTCGGCCAGCAGGCGCTGGTCGCGGCAGTCGAGCTCCGGCAGTGCGAAGAGCATCGGAAGGTCGAAGACGCTACTGGGGCGCAGGGTGATGTCGAGTTTGACCACCCGCCCGGACTGGGCGGTGACCGCCGGGCAGGTGCCGACCAGCATGCGGCGCTCCGTGCCGAACTCCGGGGGCGAGCCGTCCAGCCCGGCCACCCGGATGTGCCAGGCGCCGTCCGGGACGCCGTGCAACTGGAACCGCTGCCGCTCGGGGCCGAGCACGTCCCAGGCGACCGGTCTGCCCTCGGGGACCGAGCTGCTGAACGCCCCGACGTAGACGGTGCGCAGCGGGACGACGCCGGACCGCAGCACGGTGCCGACGAAGGTGCCGTGGCGCGGGTCGGGCCCGGGGGGCTGGGGCAGCGAGCAGAAGTCCGCCAGCCGCGCGTGGTCGCGGTAGCGCGTCGGCGACAGCCCGACGCTGCGGGTGAACCGTGAGGTAAAGGTTCCCGGGCTGTTGTACCCCACCTCGTAGGAGATCTCCGTGACGCTCAGCTCGCTCTCCCGCAGCAGTTCCTTGGCCTGGTGCAGCCGGACCGCGGACAGGAACCGGCCCGGGGACGTGCCGGTCACCTGGCGGAACACGCGGGAGAAGTAGAACCTGCTGAGGATCGCCGCGTCGGCGAGGTCGGACAGCGAGACCGGCTCACCGTAGTGCTTCCACATCGTCTCTATCGCACGGTGCACGGCGTCTTTCACGATGCCTCCAGTGTGTGGGGTGTCGGCGGGGGTGGTTCTGGACGCGTACGTACGACGGTGGGCGCCGGGGTGGGGCGGCCAAGGGTCACGGGCCCCCGGCCGCACACCGGTCAGCTCGGGAGTCCGGCTGCCTTCCCGGCCGTCTCCATGGTGCGGCCGGCCTTCTTCCGCGTGGTGCTGATCGCGGTACCGATCGTGGCGCTGACCGTGGAACTGATCGTGGAACTGACCGTGGTACCGATCGTGGAACTGACCGTGGAACTGATCGCGGTGCTGATCGTGGAACTGATCGTGGTGCCGCGCGCCGGCACGCGGGGCGCGTACGCCGTGTCCCGCGCGCCGGCGAGAGGCGGGGCCGGCGCCGCCGACTCGGCCGGCCGCACCGTCGACCTGCGGATTCGCCCGTCAAGCCGCACCGTTTTCTCCTCACCTACCGCAACGGGATACTCGACGTGCCCTCGCGGACCGCGGGACGGTCCGCGAGGGGAGACGCACACCGCGGGGCCGGCCCCGCCGGGGGCTCGGGCGGACTCGTGGCCCGAGGCCCGCCGCCGCGTCGATCCGCCGGCCGCCCGCGGGCCTCGGGGCCGCTTCCGTCCCGGCTCGTGTGCGTCCCGTTGTGCTCCCCTGAATTTGCTTCACGCGGGACTCCGTTACATCTCCGTGATTGCTCAGCCGATCAATACGGGCGGGCTGCACACCTAATGCGCGATATGCGCGACCGAGATATTCGGCCAAGCATTGGGAGGTCTTTACTGGCGGAAGGGAATGGAAGTCCGCCGCCGGGATGAGGTGGATCGCGGGCTCTGGTGGTCGTGTGGCTGCTGGGAGAGCCGCCGGCGGCCGGCCTGGATGCCGGACCGGCGCCCGGGCGTGGTCGCGGTGCGTCACGGCGGCGGCCCGAACGTGCGCGTGTCCAGCAGGCATCGGACAATGGTGAGCACGGAAGGGGACGGTGTGGCCACCGGGGTACGAGGTCGCCGGGCCGTCGGTCCAAGGCCGGCCGGGAGCGACCGGTCCCGTCACCCGGAGTGACCGTATACCCCGGTGGCCGGTGCCGCACGGGAGCGCCCGGGGGCCCGCGCCGCCACCGCTGGAAGCCCAGGGAGGACTGTCGTGAACGCGTTGAGCAATCAGGGGCCGGCGCCGATAGGTAGCGGGCGGGCCGCCAGCAGGTCCGAGCGCGCTCTGCGGCTCCGGCTGTCGGCGGTCTGCGTGCCCGTCTTCCTCGTCCTGTCGGGGCTGCTGGCCTGGGGCGCCTCGGAGACGAAGCCAGGCGACACCCAGACGGTGGTCGCCGTGCTGTCGGCGGCCTGCTTCGCGGCCGCCGTCGCCGCGCTGATCACCGCCGTACGGACGTCGGTGGGCCTGCGGCGTGAGGAACGCCGGCGCTCCTCTCCCTGAGGGCCGCCCCCGGGAAGGGCCGCGGGCCGACCGCGCCGTGCGGCGCCGCCTCCGGGTGGGCGCCGGCCGCCGGTCGGTCCGTCGGCGTGTCCGATCCGTCGGCGGACGGGGCGGTGTGACCGGATGTCAGAAACGGGGAGTGCGCCTCGTGGAAGGCGGCGGGTGTCATAGGGTCGCCGGGTGCGGCGGCGGGCGGCGGCGCTGAGGCGGGCGGTCCGGCGGACGGGGAAAGACACCGGAATGGTCAGGAGTGGGGAATGAGCTTCTTCAAGAAGTTGGCCGAGGTCGCGTCGAAGGGTTTCGAGGCGGGGGAGACCGCCCTGGAGGAGCGTGCGGAGAACCGGCACGCGGCGAACCTCTTCCTCAAGCTCGGTATCGCCGTCTACGCCGAGCAGCGGCTGGGCGGGTCGCACGCGCCGGTGGAGCGCATCCTGACGGCGCTCGACGGCCACGCCGCCGAGTACGGCGAGGTGGACCTGGACGACCTGGAGGCGGCGCGGGAGGTCCTGGGCGCGGAGTTCCTCGCCGAACTCAACGACGACGATGACGCCGAGGCGGGGGAGCCCGCCCAGGTCGCCGCCCCGTAGCGGACGGGCCTCGCGCGGAAGCGGGGCCGGAGCGCGGCCGGGGCGCCGCCACAGTGGCGGCGCCCCCGGCGGTCTGCGCGGACCCGGCGGTCTGCGCGGACCCGGCGGTCTGCGCGGACCCGCGCGGTTCCGCGGCTTCCGCGGTTCTCCGGCGTTTGCCGGCGGCCGGTCAGACCTTGTGCACGGTGCCCGCGTACCGCTGGGCGAAGCGCGTACCGGTGCTCGCCGTGACGGTGACGTCGTAGCGGCCCTGGTGGCTGGGCCAGGTGACGTTGGCGCGTCCGCGGGCCTTGACCTGGACGGTCTTCGTGTCGTCGCCGAAGTCGTTCTCGGTGAGCGTGAAGGAGACGTCGGTCTCGCCGTCGTTGACGAGCTTGAACGCGACCGAGGTGTTGTCCGGGTGCCCGGCGCCGTGCAGCTTCGCGGTCACGGAGGGGAGGGCCACGTCGGTCTGGCCGTCGGGGACGACCGTGCCGGAGAAGCGGGACACGAACCCGTCGGCGCCGTGCACGGTGAAGTCGTAGCGGCCGTCGGTCGTGGTGGTGTCCCAGACGTACGTGCGGGAGTGGCCCGGCCGGACCAGGAAGGGCGTTCCGGTGAAGGGCAGCAGCACGTTGGGCAGGACGGTGAAGACGTAGCCGACGCTGCCGTCGTTGGTCAGCGTGCAGGTGACCTTGCCGGTGCGCCGGTCGACGGAGACGTCCGCCCACGGGCGGTACGGGAGGGCGCGGTGCGGCCGGTCGCCCGGCTCCTGCTCGGGCATCACCTGGGCGCCGTCGGCCGGGGACTGGACGGCGGGCAGCGAGTGCTCGGCGGTCGCCCTGGCCTTGAGGGCGTCGGTGTCGGGGAGCTTGGGGATGCTGTAGTCGGGGTTCTTGAAGTCGAAGCAGGTGCTGAGGTCGCCGCAGACGGTGCGGCGCCACTCGGTGATGTTGGGCTCGCGCACACCGGTGACGAGTTCGAGGAAGCGCAGCACCGACGTGTGGTCGAAGACCTGGGAGTTGACCCAGCCGCCGCGCGACCACGGCGAGCAGACCCACATGGGCACCCGGCTGCCGAGCCCGATCGGCTTGCCGTCGGCGAACTCGTCCTTGGTGCCGGGCTCGGCGATCGGCGGCACGACGTGGTCGAAGAAGCCGTCGTTCTCGTCGTACATGACGAGGAAGACGGTGCTCTTCCAGACCTCCGGGTTGGACATCACGGACTGGAGCGCCTGGTTGACCCACCACGCGCCCCAGTCGGGGCCGGCGTCCGGGTGCTCGCAGTAGTTGAAGGGGGCGACGAGCCAGGAGACGGTCGGCAGGGTGTTGTTCTTGCAGTCGGCGTCGAAGGCCGCCGGGTCGTACTTGGTCATCGCGTTGACGAACAGCGGCGAGTCCTTCGGCGCGTTCGCGAACTGCTGGAAGTACGACAGGGCGTTGTCGTCGTAGTCGCCGTTCTCGTTGTCCGAGCCGTCCGGGTTGTGGTAGACGCGCCAGCTCACGCCGGCCTTCTGGAGCCGCTCGGCGTAGGTGGTCCAGTCGCCGACCGGGTTCTCGGTGACGATGCTGTTGTCGGTGAAGGGCCCGGTGGTGCCGTCGACGCCGGGGCCGGGGGTGCCGGTCCACAGGTAGAGGCGGTTGGGGTCGGTGGGGCCGTTGAGCGAGGTGTGGTAGCCGTCGCAGACGGTGAAGGCGTCGGCCAGGGCGTACTGGAACGGGATGTCCTCGCGGGTGAAGTACCCCATGGTGTTGCGGCCCTTGGCGGCTATCCACTGGTTCTGCGCGCCGTTGTTGACCGCCTGGTGGCCGGAGTCCCAGCCGTGGTCGAGGCCGCCGAAGTCCTGGGCCTTGTACGTGTCCGTGTCGAACCGGAACGGCAGCGAGTACCCCTCGGCGCGGGCGCCGTCGGGCTGCTGGAAGACCGAGTTGCCGTTCGGGAAGACGACGCCCTGCTTGTCGCCGAAGCCGCGGACACCGCTCAGGGTGCCCAGGTAGTGGTCGAAGCTCCGGTTCTCCTGCATCAGGACGACGACGTGCTTGACGTCGTCGACCGTGCCGCGGGGCTTCTCCGCGGCCTCGGCGGTTCCGGTCGTGCCGGGCAGTCCGATGGCGGCGGTGGCGCCGGCCGCGGCGGCGGTGCCGATGAGGGCGCGGCGGCTGATCGAGGTCGGGGTCATGGATGCGAGTCCTTTGCGGTCGTGGGGGGTCAGCGGGCGTTGCGCAGGGCGAAGGTGGCGACGGCCGCGGCGTGGTCGGACGGCCAGCCGTTGGCGCCGGTACCGGGCACCGGCAGCGGGCGGCCGGTGACGAGGCTGTGGGCCTCGACGACTTCGAGGCCGCCGCTGTACTGGACCTGGTCGATGCGGTCCTGCGGCTCGGCGTCGCCGCCCTGGGCGGGGTGGACCGGGGACCACGTGATGCCCGGGGCCTTGATCGGGCCGGCGTTGGCCTCGCGGAAGGCGTCGGTCAGGCCGGCCTTCTCCAGCAGCTTGGTGACCGGCCATGCCACCGGGCCCAGCCCGTTGTGCTCGTAGGCCGTACGGGAGATCCAGTCGAGGTGCGAGGGGGAGGCGAGTCCGGCCGCGAGGACCACCGGGGTGGCGGAGGCGAGGTCGGACTTCATGGCGAGCGCCAGCTGCTGGGCCTGCCGGTAGCGGAGGGTCAGCTTCTCGGCGGCGACCAGGCCGTCCGCGGTCAGGCCGGAGAGTTCGCGGTCGGGCCCGTAGTCGGCCTCGTCGAGCTGGGCGACCCACAGCCGCAGTTCGCTGCCGTCGGGGAGGGTGACGGTGGCGGAGACCGCGGGCAGCGCGGCCGTCGGGCCGGTGACGCGGGTCAGCGGGTAGCGGCTGACGATGCCGAGGCTGCCGGAGCTCTGGTAGACGTTCCAGCCCAGCGCCTGGCCGAGGGTGCGGGCCGCGGTGCCGCCGGTCTCCTGGAGGGCGACGATGTCGAGGCCCTGGGTGAGCACCACGCGGGCCTGCTTCTCCAGGGGGCCGTCGACGTGCGCGCCGGCGTCCCACAGGTTCAGGGTGGCGACCTTGAAGGTGACGCCGTCCTTGCCGGCCTTGCCCTTCGCGGTGTTCTTGGCGTCCTGGCCGCCGTCGCGGACCGGCACCACGACCGTCACGGTGTCCGTGCCGACCGCGCTGTCCCGCACGCCGACCACGATCCGTCCGGGCTCCTTGGGCGCGGCGGCGGGCACGGTGCCGGTGACCTCGCCGGACGCGGAGACCGACAGCCAGGAGTCGCCGGAGATCCGGCGGTAGGAGGGGGTGCCGGGCTTGTTGCCGTCGGGCCGGATCCACAGGTTCCCGAGCGGGACCGAGATGCGGTCGCCGGTGGTCGCCGGCACGGTGACGGCGTCCACCGCCTCGTGCGGGGCGACGACGGGCGTGAAGCTGAACGGCGCGGAGCGGGCCAGGACCGGGTAGGTGTCGTCGAACAGCAGGTACGCGGTGTACGGCCCGCCGGTCAGGCCGGAGGTGTCCAGGGTGAGGGTGCCGGAGGCGGCGGCGGTGTAGGCCCAGGCGATGGAGGAGCCGTTGCCGGGCTGCCGGTCGCCGTCGTAGACGCCCACCCAGTTCTTGGCGTTGGGCGTCCCCGTGGACCAGGCGAGGGTCGTCTTCTGGCCCTCGTGGGGGGTGGCCGAGGAGGTGATGACGAGGCTGTCCCCGGTCCCGGCGAAGGTGATCGGGTCGGACTGGGCGAGGATCCGGCTGCCGTCGTCGAAGAGCAGGTAGGCGGTGTACGGGCCGCCGGCCAGCCCGGAGGTGTTGACGGTGGTGCTGCCGGAGGTGCCGGAGGTGACGTACGACCACACCCACGACGAGGAGGTGCTCGGTGAGGAGGCCGGGCCGTAGACGCCGATCCAGTTCTTGGCGTTCGGGCTGTCGGTGGTCCAGGCGAAGGTCAGCTTGTCGCCGGCGTGCGGGGCGGCGGGGGAGGCGACGGTGAGGGTGCTGCTGGTGGCCGCCACGGCGGGAACGGTCATGGGAGTTCGTGGTCCTCTCGGTCCGGGTCGGGCCCGAGCGGCCCGGACCGGACCGGCCGGCTGGGCCACCCTCGTGTCGGGCGGACCCGGCGGCGTCGTGTCGGCCGCGTGGCGGGGCTGCCTCGGCGCGGCGTCGGATGGAGTTGGCTGTACAACTCAGCCAAGTAAGCGGTCCGCTCGGGAATGCTCCGTTAACGAGGTGTGGCGAACGCCCGGCCGCCGGCCGACAATCGCCCGCCGTGCGGCCCCCACGGCGGTTCGCCGTCCCGGCGCAGCAAAAAGCCCGGTCCGCCCACCGGGAGCAGTGGGCGGACCGGGCGGCACGGTGGCCGCGCGGCGCGCGGCGGGGCCTCGTACGGCGGCGGAGCGGCGGTCAGTGGGCGCGGTGGAGGTTCAGGACGACGACGCCGACGATGATCAGGGCTATGCCCGTCCACTGGGGCCACCCCAGCGACTCACCGAAGGCCACTGCTCCGACGGCGGCGACGGCCGCCGTGCCGACGCCCGACCAGACCGCGTAGGCGACGGACACCGGGATGTCGGTCAGCGCCCGGCCGAGCAGCACGAACGACACGACGTACCCGACCGCCACGGCGACCGTGGGCAGCAGGCGGGTGTATCCGTCGGTGAGCTTGAGGCAGCTCGTCGCGCAGATCTCGGAGAGGATGGCGAGGCCGAGAAGTACGTAGGGCACGGTGACTCCGGAAGGGGTGACGCGGGCTCAGGCCCGGGCGGCGGCGAAGGCGGACAGCAGGGTCAGGTCGACCTCCTCCAGGCTGCCGACCACCATCACCCCGTCGCCGGGGGGGATCGGCACGGTGGACGGGACCGCGACCACGCGGCAGCCCGCCGCCCGCGCGGAGGCCAGGCCCGGCGGTGAGTCCTCCACCGCGACGCAGTCGCCCGGCTCGACCCCGAGCCGCTCGGCCGCGGTCAGGTAGGGATCGGGCGCGGGCTTGGCGCGGGCCGTGTCCTCGGCTGCCACCGTCAGCGTGAACCAGTCGGCCCCGAGCCTGTCCAGCACCAGGTCGACGATCCGCCGCGGCGACGCCGTGACCAGGCCGGTGGGCACCGCGGCGGCCCGCAGCCCCGCCAGCAGCCGCAGCACCCCCGGCCTCGGCGTCACGTCCCCCGCCACCCGCGAGGCGAAGGCGTCGTCCAGTCCCCGGGCGATCCGCGCCTCGGGCACCGCCGCGCCGGTGGTGCGGCACAGGTACCCGGCGGTGTGCGCGACCGGGCAGCCGAGCACCTCCGGCAGGTCGGCGTCGGACAGCCGGTACCCCAGCCGCTCCGCGACCTCGGCCACGGCCCGCCACCACAGGTGTTCGGTGTCGACGAGGGTGCCGTCCATGTCGAACAGGACGGCGGCGGGAGGAGGAACCGGGGCGGTACGGGAGTGCACGAATGCCCTTCCTGGTAGGTGGTTTCGGACGGCGCCGCGAGCCGGAATCCGGTGATCCGGTGATCCGGCGAACGGCCGCGGGCAGGCCGGGGCCGGGGGCGGGGCCCCGGGGCGGGACGGCCGCGGTCAGGCGACCCGGCGGTCGACCAGGACCGGGCGGTCGGGCAGCGTCAGCGCCGCCGTCGAGCCTACGGGCAGGTCCGCCGCCTTCTCGGTGGGCACGTCGGCCTTGACCTCGGTGCCGTCGGACAGCCGCAGCGTGATCCGGGTGATCGCGCCGAGGAAGGAGGCAGCCGCCACCAGGGCGCCGCCCCGCGGATCGGCCGCGACCCGGACGGCCTCGGGCCGTACCAGGACGTCCAGTTCGCCGTCGGCGGGCAGCTCGCCCTCGACGGGCAGGCTGCTCCCCAGCACCTCGACCCGTCGGCCGTCCCCGGCGCGTGCCGCGGGGAGGCGGCTCATGGTGCCGACGAACTCCGCGACGAACGCGGTGGCCGGGCGGGTGTACAACTCGGCCGGCGCCGCGACCTGTTCGAGCCGCCCGGCGCGCAGCACGGCGACCCGGTCGGCCATCGACAGGGCCTCCTCCTGGTCGTGCGTGACGAACAGGGTGGTGATGCCCAGGTCCTGCTGGAGCCGGCGGATCTCCTCCCGCAGCGTGAGGCGCACCTTCGCGTCGAGCGCGGACAGCGGCTCGTCGAGCAGCAGCACCCGCGGCTCCAGGCCCAGCGCCCGGGCCAGCGCGACCCGCTGCTGCTGCCCGCCGGACATCTGGTGCGGGAACCGGCCCGCGAGCCGGCCCAGTCCCACCAGGTCCAGCAACTCCTCGGAGCGGCGCTTCCGCTCGGCCTTCCCGGCGCCCCGCATGCGCATGCCGAAGGCGACGTTCTCCACGGCGGTCAGGTGCGGGAAGAGGCTGTACGACTGGAACACCATGCCCGCGCCGCGCCGGTGGGCGGGCACACCGGTGACGTCCTCGCCGTCGACCAGCACCTCCCCGGAGTCCGGGTGCTCGAAGCCCGCCAGCATCCGCAGCGCGGTCGTCTTGCCGCAGCCCGACGGCCCCAGCAGCGCGAGGAGTTCGCCCGGCCGGGCGGCCAGGTCCAGGCCGTCCAGCGCGACCGTGGCGCCGAACGCCCGGCGCAGGCCGCGGAACTCGACGGTCGCGCCGCCGCTGCCGCGGCCGGTACCGGCCGTTCCCAAGGTGGTTCCTGCGGTGGTCGGGGTCATGAGTTCTCCTGAACGGTGGTCGCCGCGGTCGTGGCGGCGCTCCGGCGGGTACCGCGCTGGGGGCGGGTCGAGCGCCCGCGTCCGGCGGCGGCGAGCAGCAGCAGCAGGACCCAGGTGAGGACCAGGCTGAGCACCGACACCGCGACCGACATCTGGGCGTTGCTGCCGCCGACGGAGACGATCCACACCGCGAACGGCTGGTATCCGAGGATCGAGGCGACGGTGTACTCGCCGAGCACCAGGGCCAGGGTGAGGAACACCGTGTTCAGCAGGGCGCCGCGCAGGTTGGGCAGCACGACCTGGACGACGGTCCGCGGCCAGTTCGCCCCGCAGTTGCGGGCGGCCTCCACCAGCGTGCCGAGGTCGAGGGCGCGCAGCCCGGCGTCGAGCGTCCGGTACGCCAGCGGCAGGGCCATCAGGACGTACGCGAGCAGCAGCACCACCGGGAAGCCGGGGTTCTGGATCTCGTTGAAGGTCTGGAACAGCGGGGTGTCGGCGAAGTCGTCCGGGCCCCACTGGAGCACCGAGCTGATGCCCGCCGTCAGCGCCACCGCGGGCACCACCAGCGGCAGCGAGCACAGCACCTCCACCAGGACCCGCAGCCGGGGAGCGGCCAGCCGTACCGCGACCAGCGCGGGCACGAGCAGCAGCAGCGTCGCCGCGATGGTGGCGGCGGCCAGCTCCAGCGTCAGCCGCAGGCTGCTCCCGAAGCCGGGGGCGTCGAGGATGCCGCTGTAGGAGCTGAGCGTGAAGCCCTGGCCCGGCACGTCCACGGTGAAGATCACCGAGAAGACCATGGGGCCGAGGAAGTACAGCGCGGCGACCAGTCCGACGACGCCGCGCCACACCCGCGGCCGGCGCCGTCGGCCGGCGGGTCCCGGGGCCGGCCGGCCGGCGCGGGCGGCGGACGGGGTCAGTGCAGCCATCGTGCGCTCCTGCGCTGGAGGGGGATGTACAGGGCCATCACCACGCCGGCGATCACGATCATGTCGAGGCTCAGCGCCAGGGCCACGTTGCCCTGCCCGGCGAGCACGTTGCCGGACAGCGCGTTGGAGATCTGGAGCGTGATCAGCGGCACCGAGCTGCCCACGATCGCGGCGGCGGTGGCGTAGGCGGCGAAGGCGCTGCCGAAGAGCAGGACGAATCCGCCCAGCAGCGAGGGCGCCAGGATCGGCAGCGCGACGTGCAGCCAGTACTGGCGGGTGGTCGCGCCGTTGTTCTGCGCGGCCTCACGCCACTGCGCGCGCAGACCGTCCAGCGCGGGGGTGATGGTGAGCACCATCAGCGGCACCAGGAAGTACAGGTAGACGATCGTCAGGCCGGTGAAGGAGTACAGGCTCCAGCCGTGCTTGCCCAGGCCGAGGGCACGGGTGAGCTCACCGGAGTTGCCGAGGGTGGCGACGAAGGCGAAGGCGAGCGGCACACCGCCGAAGTTCGCCAGCACCCCGGAGGCGGCCAGCACCCCTTCGCGCAGCGCCCGGAACCGCGAGGTCACCACGGCGTGGGCGAGCGGCAGGCCGAGCAGCACGCCGATGGCGGCGGTGAGGGCGGAGAGCTTGACGCTGCCCCACAGCGCGGTGAGGTAGGCGCCGTGCACCGACTGGTCGAGGTTGCCGGTCGTCCACCGCTGCCCGCCGGGTGAGCCCGCGGCGGTCTTGAAGGCATTGGTGGCGATGGCGAAGGCGGGCAGTCCGAAGACCACCAGGACGAAGACGATCAGGGGCAGGACGGCGAGCCATCCGGTGGCGCGGGGCCGGCGGCGCGAGCCGCCGGTGCGCGGTGTGGGGGCGGCAGCCGCCCCGCTGCCGGCCTGCTCCGAGGAGGGGCCGGCAGCGGGGGTGGGGGCCGCGGCGTGAGCCGTGGTCATGGCGCCGGTCAGCTCACGGCCTTGGACCAGCCGGCGAGCACGGTCTTCTGCGCCGCGTCGACCTGGGCGGGGCTCGGGAACTGAGGAGTGCCGGTGACCGCGGGCAGCGCGGCCGCGGCCGCCTTGTCGACGGTGCCGTCCTGCGTCATGGCCGGCAGCTCGGACGGGCGGGAGAAGCCCTTGAGCCACAGGTTCTGGCCCTCGGGGCTGTAGAGGAACTCCTCCCACAGCCGCGCGGCGGCCGGGTGCGGCGCGTACTTGTTGACCGCCTGGCTGTAGTACTGCGCGTACTGGCCGTCGGAGGGCACGGAGACCTTCCAGTCCAGGCCCTTGGCCGCGAACTCCTTGGCGTAGCCGGCGTTCAGGTAGTCCCAGTCGATGCTGATCGGCGTCTCGCCCTTCTCCACGGTCGCCGGGGTGGACTCGACCGGGTTGAAGTTGCCGTTCGCCTTGAGCTTGTGGAAGAAGTCCAGGCCGGGCTGGATGTCGTCCAGCGAACCACCGTTGGCGAGCGCCGCCGCGAAGACGCCGCCGAACGCCGAACCCGACTTGGTCGGGTTGCCGTTCATCGCGACCTTGCCCTTGTACTCGGGCTTCAGGAGGTCGGCGAAGGTGGTCGGGCACTCCTTGACGGCCTTGGCGTCGCAGCCGATGGAGACGTAGCCGCCGTAGTCGTCGTAGCGCAGACCGCTCGCGTCCTTCTGCGCGTCCGGGATGCTGTCCCAGGTGGCGACCTTGTACGGGGCGAGGATGCCCTGCGAGGCGGCGCTCAGCGCGAAGGAGTTGCCCAGGTCGACGACGTCGGGGGCGCGGTTCTGGCCCTTGCGGGAGGTGATCGCGGAGATCTCGTCCTGGCTGGCGCCGTCGGGGTTCTCGTCCGAGACCTTGATGCCGTACTTCTTCTCGAAGGCGGCGATGACGGCGCCGTAGTTGGACCAGTCCGGGGGAAGCGCGATGGCGTTGAGCGTTCCCTCCTTCTTGGCGGCGGCGACCAGGGCGTTCATCCCGCCGAAGCCGGCGGCCGAGGTGGCGGTCGCCGCGCTCTTGCCCCCGGCCGAGCCGGCCGACGAGGACTCGGAGGAGGAGCCGCAGGCGGTCAGGGCGAGCGCCGCGGCGGTGAGCCCGGCAGCTGCGATGGCTACGCGGGCGCGGTGGACTGTCACGGGGGTCTTCCTCCTGGTGAGACGACAGCGAACGGCGGGACGGCCAGGACGGCCGCCTACTCGGCGCCTGTGTTGGCTGTACAACTTTCGCCAGTACGCACGACCCCGGTATCCGCGAGGTGAACGGACCGAGGACCTTCGGGGGATGGCGGCGGAATGTCGGCGTCCTGTTGCCGGCCCGCCCGATCGCCGGGCGCGGGTGGTGCTGCCGGGTACAGGTGGAACGGATAGGGTCCAGCGGGGCGGAACAGGCCGGCCGCGGTGTGGTGACCGGCCGGCGGACCGAGGAGGGGACTCGCAGGATGACGGCGGACGACGGCGCGCGGCCGCCGACGGGCACGCTCTACCGCAAGGTCGCGGCAGACCTCCGCGAGGCCATCGCCGCGGGCGCGTACGGCTCGGGCGGCAAGCTTCCGGCCGAGAGCGCCCTGGCCGAGCGGTACGGCGTCTCGCGCGGCACCATACGGCAGGCCCTGGCCGTGCTGCGCGCCGACGGACTGGTCACCTCCCGGCGCGGCACGCGGCGCGTGGTGCTCGGCACGGCGCGGGTGCAGAGCTTCTCCGAACTGCTGAGCTTCACCAGCTGGGCGCGGTCCGTGGGCGAGGAGCCCGGCGGCCGGGTCGAACGCGTCGACCGCCGCCCGGCCACCCCCAGGGAGGGCGACCAACTGCGGCTGGAACCCGGCGCGGAGGTCGTCACCGTACTGCGGGTGCGGACCCTGTCCGGCCGGCCGGTGATGGTCGAGCGCAGCGTCTACCCGGTGTGGGTGGGGGAGTTGGTCGCCCGCATACCCGCCGACGCGGTCTCGCACACCGAACCGCTGCAGGAGCAGGGCGTCGTGTTCGCCGACGCCGACCACACCATCGACCTGGTCCTGGCCGACGACGACGACGCCCGCCTGCTCGGCTGCGCCGCCGGCGAGGCCCTGCTGCGCGAACGCCGCCGCTCCACCGACCCCGTCGGCGCCCCCGTCGAGTGGTCCGAGGACCGCTACCTGCGCGGCACGGTGGCCTTCACCGTGCACAACTCGATCGCCGCCTCCGCCCTGGGACGCCGCCACCGCCGCGCCCCCTGAACGAGGCGGGCCCCCGATCCGCGGTGTTCGGTGAGAGGGCCGCGGACGCGGGGGGTTCACGCGGACGCGCGGAGCTGACGCGGACGCGCGGAGCTGACGCGGACGCGGGGGGTTCACGCGGACGCGCCGCGCCGGAGACCGCAGCTCCGGCGCGGCGCGTCCCGTGCCGCTAACCGCGCGCGAGCGAGGTGAGCAGCGGGAGGAAGCTCGCGAAGTCACCGGTGTCGGCGCCGAGTTCCTTGGCCTGCTCGTCCCAGCGGCGTACGGCGACCGCGTCGGCCGCGTACGGGAGGCGGGCGAAGGTGGCGGCCTCCGCGGCGGTCATCGGGCCGCCCTGCACCTGGAGGGTGTGCTCCGACGCGGCGGACAGGCCCGCGCGGTAGTCGGGCTCGACCGCGCAGAGGTAGCGCTTCGCGGCCACGTGCAGCCGCACCGGCTCGGTGACGTCCGGGCCGAACCAGCGGGCCAGCAGGTCCGCGCCGGTGTGGCTGTGCCGGTTGTCGGTGCCGGCCATCAGCTCCTCGCCCGTCACCGGACCGCTGAAGTGCCCGACGTCGTGCAGGAGCGCGGCGGCCACCAGGTGCGGCGGGGCGCCGGCGTCCCGGGCGAGCGCGCCGGCCTGGAGCATGTGCTCGGCCATGGTGACCTGTTCACCCAGGTACGCCTCCGCCCCGGGCCCCTCGAACAGCTCCGCCAGGAGGTCCAGCGGGTCGGCCCGCCGCAGCACGGCGAGCGAACTCGCCAGTCCGTCCAGGTCCGCGTACGCGCCCTGCAGATGCCGGGAGCCGTTCTGCTCGAACTCCGTACGGGCGTGCAGCAGGCGGGTGTTGTCGAAGACCAGGCAGTCGCCCGGGGCGAGCCGGAAGTCGAGCTGGAGCCCGGGACGGAGCAGGAGTTCACCGAAGGCGCGGTAGGCGGCGTAGAACGCGTCGAGTTCGGCCGCGGGCAGCCGCAGCGTGCCGATCGAGCGGTTGTTGAACCGGACCTCGCGGATCCGCCCGTGCGGGTCGACCTCGATCAGCGGCCGGTCCGCGCGCAGTTCGGTCCGGTCGTCGCGGAAGACGAACGGTACGGGCGTGCGGGCCAGCACCTCGAACGCCGCCGGGTCCTCCTCCCGCAGCAGCGCCGCCGCCGCGAACCCGTCGACGAGCCCCGAGTCGCCGCCCGACGCGGAGTTCTCCAGGCAGTGCAGCAGCTGGAGGGTGGGAACCGGGTCCCGGTAGGGGTTGTCCGTGTGCGGGGTGATCCGCGCCGAGGTGAAGGCGAGGTTGTTCGGATCGGGCTCGACCCTGACGTCGAAGACCGTGCCGTAGTTGGTCTCCCGGACGAAGCCGAACGTCTCGGCGACCGCCACCACCTGGCCCTCCTGCCGGGGCACGTCCCGCAGCAGTGCGAACCCCAGCCGCAGCACCGCCTCCAGCATCCGGGCCCGCTCCACCGGATCGGTGCGGTAGGCCGCCCAGTCGGCCTCCGGTACGCGCCCCGCCAGATCCGCCGCCCGCCACAGCTCCTTGCCCGCCTCGGTCCGCCGGTCCCCGGCGCCGCCGGACAGCCCGGGCCGGTTGGCGTCCAGCCAGGCCACGGAGAACAGCGACACATGGCCGTCCGGCTCCCACCGGACCTCCACCGACGGCGTCCCCTCGTCGTCGGCCTCGGCCACCGCCCCCACCGCCAGCCCGGCCGGCAACTCCGTGATCTGGAACAGCTTCTGTCCGGACCGCGGGTCCCGGCACTCCTCGCACGGGCAGTTGTCCCGCAGCCACGCGGCCGGCGCTTCCGTGACCCTCCCGACCCCGGCGGTCGGCGTGACCTCCGGTGCCGCGACGGCCTCCACCGCTTCGACCGATCCAGTACCCACAGCACTCTTCATCGTTCGCCCAGCATCTTCCGCTCGAAAGTTGTACAGCCAACTTCGCCCGGCCTGGTGAGCGGCAGACCACTGCCAGGCAACGCCCGGAAGAACCCCGGCTCTACAACCACGCCTCCGCCGGTCCACCGGTCCGCCCGCCGGGCCGTCCGCTGCTCGACAGCCGCTCGACGGCGGCCGACGGCTGACGGTCGCCCGGGTGGCGTGGAACGGGCGGAGGGGTTGTCCTCTCACCGTGCTTCGGGCGCCGGCACCGTCCCGTCGGACCTTCGGGCCGCCCCGGAAACCGGCCGGATTCCGTGTGCGGGCTCCGCGGCGGTGGTCCGGCGGCCGGCCGGGAAGCACGCGCCGGTCCGGGACGGCTGCGCGTGGAGGTGTCAGCGACATCGCGGGCGGTCGCGGAATGCCCCGCAACGAGAAATCCCCCCGGCGCGAGTGCGCCGGGGGGATTTTCCGTGTGAGTAGCGGGGACAGGATTTGAACCTGCGACCTCTGGGTTATGAGCCCAGCGAGCTACCGAGCTGCTCCACCCCGCGTCGTTGTGGTGTCAGTCTACGGCATGGCGGGCCGGTGTACGGACACCCCGGGATCGTGGACATCCCGGGTATTCCCGCAACGAAGAATCCCCCCGGCGCGAGTGCGCCGGGGGGATTCTTCGTGTGAGTAGCGGGGACAGGATTTGAACCTGCGACCTCTGGGTTATGAGCCCAGCGAGCTACCGAGCTGCTCCACCCCGCGTCGTTGTGATCTCAGCCTACGGCATGGCGGGCCGGGATCACAAACGAGTACCGCCCGGCTCGCCCGCCGGAGCTCCGAGGGGTTCGGCGGGCGTGGTGGCGTCCCGTACGACCCGGGCGGCGGCGACGTCGAGGGCGGCGTGGCCGGTGGACTTGAACAGGGTCAGCTCGGAGGCGTCGCGGCGCCCCGGGTGCGAGCCGGCGAGTACGGCGCCGAGCAGGGTGACCCGGGCGGGAGCGATCCCCCGCAGCTCGTGGGCGCCGGCCGGCGGCGGCGAGGAGGCGGCGCCCTCCCACTCGGCGAAGAGGGTCGCGTCGCGGACGGTGGCCGCGTCCACCTCCGGACCGTGGGAGCCGCCGACGGAGCTGACGTGGGCGCCGGAACGGAGCCAGGCGCGGTCGAGGACGGGCTCGCGGGCGGCGGTGCAGCACAGGACGGCGTCGGCCGCGCGGACGGCCTCCTCGATCGACGTGACCGCGGTGACGCCGTGGCGCTCGGCCAGCGCGCGGGTGCGGCCCGGGTCCCGCCCGGCGACGGTGACCAGCGGTGCCGCGGCTGCGGTCGGCGTCGCGGCGGTCGGTGTCGCGGCGGTCGGCCAGGGGCGGCGGCGGGCTGCGGGGGAGCCCTCGGGGCACTGAACACGGCCGAGAGCAGGGTGAGTTGGGCGTCGGCCTGGGCGCCGGTGCCGATCACCGTGATGCGGGCGGTGTCCGGGCGGGCCAGGGCCAGCAGGGCGGCGGTCGCGGTGGCGGCGGTGCGCAGGGCGGTCAGCGGCTCGGCGTCGACCAGGGCGAGCGGACGGCCGTCCGTCTCGTCGAACAGGGCGACGACACCCTGGTGGGCCGTGCGTCCGGGGCGGGCCGGGTCGTTGAAGACGCTGACCAGCTTGGCGGCCAGCCCGAGCCCGGGCACGTAGGCGGGCATCGTCCCGAGCAGACCGTGCGGTCCGGACGCGGCGATCCGGGGCGGCGCGGAGACGGTCCCCGCGGCGACGGCGGTCAGCGCCGTGCTGACCGCTTCGAGGAGCCGCAGCGGGTCGAGCGCCGCCAGTGTGGCGTCGTGGTCGAGGACGGTCAGCTCGGACATGGGACTCCAGAGGGGGCGTCGGCGTGGTGTGCGGGCCGCGGCGCGGCGGGCGAGGGGCGCTGGACCCGAAGGCCGGAAGACGCGGCGCTATCGGCGCGGTCGGCGCGGGGCGGGGCAGGCGGCGGTCGGATGCGGGTCGCGAGCGGTGTGATGGGCATTCAGACGGGCGACGATACAGAGGAGTTGAGGACGTACGGCGTGGGCTCGTCACGGTCGCCGTCCGCCTCCCGGCGTGCCCAGCGCGGCGGCCACCTCCTCGGCGGCCGCCCGCAGTTCGGTCCGCAGCCGGGACATGTTCGGCTCCTCGAACTCCGGGGCCGGGCCGACCAGGGTCAGCGCGCAGACGGGACGCCCGTCCGGGGCGTGGACGGCACGGCTGACGGAGGCCACCATCCGCTGGGTGCGGCCGATCTGGACACCCCAGCCGGTGCGGGCCGTGCGGTCCAGATCGGCGAGGAGGCCGTCGCGGCCCTCCAGAGGGTGCCCGGCGGCGGCCGCGGCCGCCAGGTAGGGCGCGCGCGTCCGCTCGTCCATGGCGGCGACCAGGGCGAGCGGGCCGGCGAACCGGTGCACCGGCAGGAGTTCGTCGCGCAGGTCGCTGATCATCTCCAGCCGCTCGGGTCGGACCACGTCGACGACGCGTGACCGCTCCTCCTCGGGTACCTGGAGGTTGACCATCATCGACGTGGCCGCGGAAAGGCGCTCCAGCACGGGACGGGCGATGCCGGCCAGGGAGTGCGCGGCGGCCGCCCTGGAGAGCTGGAGCACGACGGCGCCCGGCAGGTAGCGGTCGCCGACGCGCATGATCCAGCCGCGTCGGACCAGGTCCGCCAGAACCCGGTGCGCGGTGGGCCGTTGCAGGCCCAGGGCGTCGGCGAGCTCGCTGAGCCGCAGCGGCCGGTCGGACCGGGTGACCGCCTCCACCAGGTCCAGGGCCTTGTCCACGGCGGAGTTGCCGGACGCGGGCATGGAGCACGTCCTCTCGTTCTCGGCGTGAGGTCCTGCCGCCGGCGCTGTCTCCGGCCCCGTCTCCGGCCGGGGCCTGTCGGCCGTCGCCGGTGGCGGATAGGGTGGGCGCCATTCCGCAGAGCGGACCACCTGTTGCGAGCAATGTAACAGTGCGGGTCTGGAGGGAGAACCCATGAGTGACGAGCCCGTCGCCGCCCTGACGCCGTTCGCCCCGGCGCCCGCCGGTGCGGTGGTGGTCTACCGCGGCGCGACCGTCGTCGACGGCACCGGCGCACCCGCCCGCGCCGGGACCACGGTCGTGGTCGACGGCGAGCGCATCGTCCGCGTCGCCGCCGACGCCGAGATCGACCCGGCCGACTTCGACGGCGCCGAACTCGTCGACCTGGCAGGCGCGTTCGTCATCCCCGGCCTGATCGACTCGCACCAGCACGTGGCCACCCCGCCCAACCGGCCGGTCGCCGAGGCGGTGCTCCGCCGCGACCTGTTCGGCGGCGTCACCACCGCCCGCGACATGGCCGACGACCTGCGCCAGGTCGGCGACCTGGCCCGCGCCTCCCGGATCGGCGAGATCGCCGCCCCGGACCTGTACTACGCGGCGCTGATGGCCGGCCCGACCTTCTTCGACGACCCGCGCACCTGGCAGGTCTCCCAGGGCGCGGTGCCGGGGAAGAACCCGTGGATGCAGGCGGTGGACGAGGACACCGACCTCCCGCTCGCCGTCGCCATGGCCCGCGGCACCTCCGCCACCGCCGTCAAGATCTACGCCGACCTTCCCGGCGACCTGGTCGCCGACATCGCCGCGGAGGCGCACCGGCAGGGGATGCTGGTCTGGGCGCACGCCGCCGTCTTCCCGGCCCGGCCCGGCGAGGTGGTCGCGGCCGGGGCCGACAGCGTCTCGCACGTCAGCCTGCTGGTCCACGAGACCGCCGAGGGTCCGCTGGTCCGCTACAAGACGAAGCCACCGGTCGACGCGGCCCGGTTCGCGGGCGGTGACGACCCGGTGATCGAGGCCCTGTTCGCCGCGATGCGCGACCGCGGCACGATCCTGGACGCCACCGCCTCCATGTGGCGCCGGATAGCCGACAGCAGCGGGGACGCCGGGGAGCCGCGTGAACGGGCCCTCGCCAACGACACCGTCTCCGCCGCGCTGACCGCCCAGGCCCACCGCGCCGGGGTGGAGATCTGCACCGGCACCGACAGCGACCCGGACCTCTCGCTGGCCTGGCCGCCGCTCCACGACGAGCTGGTCTTCCTCAACGAGCGCTGCGGCATGACCCCTTCGCAGGTCATCCGCAGCGCCACCCTGGTCGGCGCGCGCAGCCTGGGCGCCGAGGACGAGCGCGGCACCGTCGAGGAGGGCAAGCTCGCCGACCTGGTCGTACTCGACGCCGACCCGGAGACCGACCTGGCGGCCGCGCTGCGCACCGTCCGTACGGTCGTCAAGCGCGGGCACCGCCACCACCGTTCGGACTTCGAGGGCCCGGCCGCCACCGCCGGGGAGCGGGCGGGAGCGACGGGCACGGCGTCGGCGGGAGCGACGGGCGCCGCTGGGACGGAGGAGACGAAGTGAGCATCCCGACCCCTCTGATCGTCAACGCCCTCGGCGAGCTCCAGAACCCCAACGCGTCCGCCGACACGGCCGGTTCACTGGTCCAGAGCAGCAGCGACATCCGGGTGGACGAGCGGACCATCGCCGACGCCCGCGCCTCCGGGCTGACCGCGGTGAACATCACCCTCGGCTACACCATCGGCGACATGGAGCCCTACCCGCACACCCTCGCCGAGATCGGGGTGTGGGACCGGATCGTGCGCGAACACCCGGCGGACCTGCTGAAGGTCCGCACCGCCAAGGACATCCTCCGCGCCCGTGAGGAGGGCCGGATCGGCGTGGTCTACGGGTTCCAGAACTCCGTTGCGGTCGGCCAGGACCTGGACCGGGTGGGGGAGTTCGCGCGCCTCGGCGTCCGGGTGGTGCAGCTCACCTACAACCAGGCCAACCACGTCGGCGACGGCTCCATGGCGCCGGAGAACCGCGGGCTCACCCCCTTCGGGCGCGAGCTGGTCGAGCGGCTCGGCGAGCACCGGCTGATGGTGGACCTCTCCCACAGCGGTGAGAACACCTGCCTGGAGGCGGCCCGGATCGCGAAGGCGCCGATCTCGGTCAACCACACCGGCTGCCGGGCGCTGTGCGACCTGCCGCGCAACAAGACCGACGAGGAACTGCGCCTGGTCGCCGAGCGGGGCGGCTTCGTCGGGATCTACTTCATGCCGTTCCTGGCCGCCTCCGGCCACCCCACCGCGGACGACGTGGTGGAGCACCTGGTCCACGCGGTGGACGTGTGCGGCGAGGACGCGGTCGGCATCGGCACGGACGGCCCGGTCACCGCCATCGACGACCTGGACGCCTACCGGGTCGCGCTCGCCGAGCACGTGGCGGAGCGCCGGCGGGCAGGTGTCGGCGCGGCCGGCGAGCGCGCCGACACCTACCCGTTCGTGGTGGACCTGCGCGGCGTCGACCAGTTCCGCAAGCTCATCGGACTGCTGGAGCGGCGCGGCTGGTCCGAGGGGCGGATCGCCAAGGTCATGGGCGGCAACTTCGTCGCCTACGCCGAGCGGATCTGGGGCGACTGACGCCACGCCGACCTCCGTTGCCGCCCCTGGGCCGACCGCTGTCGGGGACGGTCGGCTCCGACGTTCGACGGCACGGCCTCGGCGCCCCCGAGTCCGCTTTCCACCGGGATGCTCAGGCAGGGGAGTCCGGGGGAGCCGTCCCTGGGGGGATCGCCCTGTCGTCCGAGGTGGAGGGTGCGGTGCAGCTGGAGTTCGAGGCGAACGACCCGGAACCCGCCGGCTGGGAGTGGCTCGTCCGGGGCCGCTACCTGGGATTCACCCTCACCTTCACCCACGCGGTGACACCCGGGGAACTCCTGCGCCGCTACGGCCTCGATCCGGGGGCGGCCCGCCTCGTGCCGTTCGCGGGCATCGACGCGGCCCTCCGGCCTGGTCCGGCCGAGGCCGTGGTCAGGGCGGGCACGCTCAACGGCTGGGCGTTCGCCATCGAGATCCCCGGCTCCCGGGGCAGTGCCTCCGCCACCCTCGCGGATCTCTCCGAGGGCACCCGGACCATCGCCGTCCACTTCGGTGCCAACGCCTTCCACCTGCTGAGCTACTGGGAGAACGGGCAGCCGCGCGAGCAGTTCGAACCGGGCGCACCCGCCACTCTCCGAGCCACCGGGCCGCACCACTTCTGGGACGCGACGGAACGACACCGCACCGCCCGTCCCGACGCCACGGACGTCCTGTCCGCACTGCGAGCGGTAGGGGACCACGTCGGCGCGCACCTCCCTCCCGAACTCGACGACGGCCCCCTGCCGTCCCTGCTGCTGCCGCAGACTGTGCCGCCCCGCCCTTCCCCGGTTCCTCCACCCCCGCTCGTTCGTCCCACGGCGCCGAGGCCCCGGGGCCGCCTGCTCGGCAGCTTCCGTCCGAGCGACCTGGCAACGGGAGCCGGCCCGGGCCACGCGGAGGCGTCGTCCGGAGGCGTGGGGTAACGCGTCCGCGCGCAGGAGCGAACCCGGAGCGGCTCGCTGCAACGGGTGCCCCCGTGGCACGGCGCCCGGGACGAAGAGCCCCGACCGGGGGCGGCTGCCCAGCTCGTCGGTGCTGGGGCCTCTTCTCCTCGGCGGGCAGTCGGCGTCCCGGCTCGATGGGCGAACTCGCGTTCGCTCGTTGGCCCGCAGGGGTTAACCAGGGGGCCATCGGGTGCTCCTAGCCTGTGCCCGCAACGTCGGCAGCCAGGGCGAGAACGGTGGGAGCACCATGACGAAGACTCGCGGCCGCTGGTTCCGGTCGCGCGATCGGGAGGAAGCGGACACGTCCGGAGCCGGTCGGTCCCAGCCCGTCACGCCCGTGCCCCGGACCTCGACGTCTTCGTGCCTGCGCGCCTGCGCCGACCTTCGCGCCCGGCTGCACGAGGGGCGGGACGGCGGGCTGTCGGCCGCGCTGGACGCGCTGCCGGCGAAGGGTGGCGGCGACGCCGCGGGCCTGCTGGACGCCCTGCTCGACGTCGGCCGCAAGGCGGTGGACCACGGTCCCGCCGCGCTGCCGACCGCACTGGTGGTCAGCGCGTGGGTGCTCACCGAGCGCTCCGAGTCCCGCGCCGGGTGGCTGCTGCGCGGCCGGGTGCTGGAAGCGGCCGGGGACACCGCCGGTGCCGTCGACGCCTACGAGCGGTACCTCGCGCAGACCGACAAGGACCCCTTCGGCCTGGCCGAGCAGCTCGCTCCGATGGCGGCGCGGGCACGGCACGAGCAGGGGATCGCCCAGGCGCTGGCCAGGGCCGGCCGACCGGTTCCGGTGCTGGGCGAGCCGCCACAGGACGTGGAGGCGGAGGCGGCGGCGCTGGTCGAGGAGCAGTTCGCGGCGCTCGCGTCCGGCGTGCCCTCCTACGATCCGGCGGTGCTGACCGGCGCGGCCGAGCACTGGGCCGGCCTGCGTCGTGTCCGGCACGGGCTGCCGCAGCCCGACCCCACCCTGGGCGGCGTCGAGTGGGTGAGCGCCGGCGGCCTGCGTGACCTGATAGCCGGGCGCTCGATCTGCCTTGTCGCGAACTCCGGTTCGCTGGGGGCGGGGTCGCTCGGCCCGCAGATCGACTCCTACGACGTCGTGGTGCGCTTCAACGCCTTCCGGATCGACGCCGCCGCCACCGGCACCCGGACCGACGTGCACGTCACCAGCAGCCGCAACCCGCACAACTGGGGAGTCCGGGCGGGCACCCGCGTCATCGTGACCCAGAAGCCCGAGACGTACCGGGCGGCCGTGCGCGAGCGCCTGGTCCCGGGCGCGCAGGAGCGGGTCGGCGACAACTCGCTGCGCTGGCCGGTGCGCGACCTCGGCCGGGTCTGGTCGGAGGTCTGGCCGCAGACGCCCACCACCGGCTTCAACCTGATGTGGCTGATCGACTTCCTGGACGTCAGCCCGCGCTTCGACCTGATCGGCTTCGACTTCCTCGAATCCGGCGCCTACCGGCTGCCCGAGGCGATGGGACAGCCGGCATCATCCCCCGCCGACCACTCGGACGAGAAAGCGTGGGTCATGGAACGCGCCCAGCACGTCAACGGCCTGGTGACATCGCTGCGATGAGCACCGCCGACCAGAGCCCCGCCCCCGCCGGCACGGCCGACGCCGCCACCGCGGCCCTCACCGGCCGCCGCCGGGTGGCCTTCGCCACGTACGTCGACGGTCCCCGGCTGCCCGGCTTCCTCGCGCTGCTGCGCAGCCTGGCACTGTCCAACCCCACCGTGTGCGAGGACTACCTCGTCCTGCACGACGGGCTGCCGGACGCCGCCGTCGAACGCATCCGCGCGCTGCGCCCGCGCACCGTACTCCGCCCGGTCGACACGGAACGGCTGCTGGCCCACGCCGGCGGCGATCCGGCCCGGGTCGCGCGGTTCGCGCCCCTGGAGGCGTTCCGGATACGCGAGTACGGCACCCTCCTGGTCCTGGACGCGGAACTGACCGTCCGGGGGCGGCTGACACGGCTGCTGCGGCTGCGCGACGGACTGGCCGCGCCCTCGGTCCCCGGCGGCGGGGGCGGCGCGGACGGGGTTCCGGCGCTGGACGGCCGGCTGCTCGTCGTCCAGCAGGACCACCTCACCGACGACTTCTGCGCCCGGCTCGACGCCGAGGCGCGCACCGGCACCGCCCGCGACGGGGCCGACGTCCTGGCGGCGGTCCTGCACGCGCGGGGCGGGAAGCCGGTCCAGCTGGACGCGATCGGCGCCGGCAGCCCCCTGGCACCCGCCCAGGCCGAGGCCGAGGCCGCGGACGCGGACGGCGGTGCGGACGGCGACGCCGCCTTCCACGCGGAGTTCCTGGCCCTGCCCGGTGCCGTCCACCACGACCTGCTGGCCCACTTCGGCCTGCCGCATGTGGCGCGGACCGGGGATCTGGCCACCGCCCGCCGGGTGGCCGCCGCCCAGATCGAGGCGGGCGAGTACCAGGAGGCCGTGGACCTGCTCTCCGCCCTGCCGGTCCCGTTGGACGACGCGTGGCCGCACGAGGTGCTCGGGCTCGCGCTGACGAGCGTCTCCCGCTACGACGAGGCACAGGCCCACCTGCTGCTGGCCACCGCCGACCCGGGCCGCGCGGCCTCCGCGTTCTCCCGCCTCGCGCAGCTGACCTGGGTGCGCGGCGAGGACGCCGAGTCCAGGCGATACGCCCTGGCCGGGCTGTCCGTCGACCCGACGCACACCCCCAGCCGGAACGCCCTGCTCCGCCTCGACCTGGACCTGCCCGGCACCCGCGGTCCGGAACCGGTGCGGGAGGGCCCGGCCCGCAAGCAGCTCGCCCACGTCGCCTTCTACATGCCGATGCGCGGCAACGCCGGCGACCGGGTGCTGCCGGAGTCGGTGCGACTGGCCTTCGACCCGGAGACCGGCCCGCGCAACTGGCACTCCGTCCACGCCCACCGGCTCTTCGACGAGGCCGCGCTGCGGCAGGTCAACGCCCGGCGCGGGGTGGTGGTCGGCGGCGGCGGGCTCTTCCTGCCGGACACCGCGCCGAACGGCAACAGCGCCTGGCAGTGGAACGTGCCGGACGACCTGCTGGAGCGGATCACCGTACCGCTGGCGGTGTACGCGGTCGGCTTCAACACCTTCGACGGCCAGTCCTACCGGCAGGAGCGGTTCGCCACAGCGGTGCGCAAACTGGTCGAGAAATCGGCGTTCTTCGGGCTGCGCAACCACGGTTCGATAGCCCAGGTGCGCCGGCTGCTGCCGCCGGGGCTGCAGGACCGCGTCCGCTACCAGCCGTGCCCGACCACGGTCACCCGCCACCTGGTGCCCGGCTGGCGCGACCCGGCCGAACGCGAGGACACCGTCCTGCTCAACGCCGCCTACGACCGGTCCGGCATGCGCTTCGGGCACGACTACGGGCACTTCCTGGCCCAACTGGCCGAGGCCGTACGGCGGATCGGCCGGCACGCCGAGGTCCGCTGCGCCGCGCACACGCCCGAGGACGACCGGATCGCCGTCGACCTGCGCCGTGACCACGGGGTGAGCCTGCCGGTGATCCCGATGTACGACTACGGGACCGCGGAGATCCTGGACGTCTACGCCCGGACTCGGCTGGTCATCGGCATGCGCGGCCACGCGGGCATGATCCCGTTCGGCTGCGGCACTCCGATCATCAGCCTGGTCTCGCACCCGAAGATGGCGTACTTCCTGGCGGACGTCGACCGCGCCGAGTGGGGAGTCTCGGTGCACGAGCGGCACCTGGCCGACATCCTCACCGAGCGGGCCGTCGCCGTGCTGGACGACCACCCGGCGGCGGTCGCGGACGTGCTGGGCCGGCAGGACGAGCTCTGGCGGGTGACGCGGGAGAACGCGGCGGAGCTGAGCCGCCTGTTCTGAGCGCCCCCGGGTGCCGGGGGCACGGAGGCGGTCAGGCCTCGCTCAGCTCCAGCAGTCTGGCGACGGTGTTCCAGTTGCGGGCGGTGGCGGTCATACCGAGCCAGCGGTCGGTGAACCGCGCGGCGAGCTTCGAGTTGCGGATCGAGCCCGGGAGGTGGGCGTAGATCTCCCGCTCGCCGGGGCGGAACTCGTCCGGGGCGTAGCTGTCCTGGTCGAGGGTGGCCAGCTTGTCCAGGGGCGGGGGCCCCGAGAGGAAGACGACCAGGAACCGGGAACCGTCGACGCCGTCCATCGGGAACGGGTTGGACTCCACGACCCGCCGCAGGTCCGTCCCCGTCCGGACCAGGCACGCGACATCGAGGCCCGAGTCGTCGGCGATCCGGCGCTCCAGCTCCGCCGCCAGCACGTCCGGGTCCTCCTTCGCGTGCGTGAAGACGGCGTTGCCGCTCTGCAGGTGTGTTCGCACCTCGGTGCCGCCCATGGCGGCGAGCAGCCCTCGCAGAGTGTCCATGGGGAGCCGGGCATGGCCCCCGACGTTGATGCCGCGCAGCAGCGCGACGTACCTCGTTGCCGTGCTGGGTTTCGTCATCTGAGCAAAGCTAGTGCCTCTCCCGGCCGGGTGTGCCCGGTCGCGGTACTCGTGCAGACCAGGGGTCGTCGGCGGGCGCGCTCGCCCGCCTTGGCCGGGGGCCCCGGCAGCCGGTTCCTCGAACACCTCGGCCGACAGCAGCCGTCGACCGGCGCGCTTCACGATATCCAGGGCGAGCGTTGCCTCCTGCGGGGGTGGTACCGGACAAGGGCCGTCGTGTGCGCCGCGTCACCGGGGGCGGGTGCGGCGGGGCGGGCACGCGGAGCGGGGGAGCGGTCCGACCGCCGGGTTCGGGCACCGGCGATCCGATCCGCTGTCATTCTGTCCTTCTGCTTTTCCTGATTCCATGCGGATCACGCCGGAGATCCCTCTTTCGAATGACGAATCGACAGGTGGAACGGTTCGGCGAGGCAAGAGGTGGTTACCTTCGCGCCCATGAGCAGCAGCCAGCAGCGCCCCATCGTCACCGAACTGCGCCTTTCGGCCTTCAAATCGCATCGGGGCGCCACCTTCGCACTGGAGCCGATCACCCTCCTCACCGGTGCGAGCGGGACAGGCAAGTCCAGTGCTCTGGAAGGGCTCGCGCTGCTGGGCAGGCTCGCCTCCGGCGCCGAGTTGCAGGAGATCTTCTCCGCGCCGCGCGGCAGGGCCGTCGTCCGGGGCGGGGCCGCGGCGTGTGTGCCGCAGGGCGCCCGCCCCGACGGGCAGGGCCGGCGCGGATTCCGGCTCGGCTGCACCACCAACGGTCCGCTGGGCCCGGTCCGCCTGGATCTGGCGGTCCAGGTCGAACCCACCCTGCGGATCGTCGGAGAGCGGCTGACCGGCATCGGCGAGACACTGCTCACCACGGCCCTGCGCGACCCCGCCCGGCCCATGGTCCAGGCCGCGTGGCACACCGCCGGCGCCGTCCCGGTCACGCGGGCCCCGCTGCCCGACAACCGGCTGGCGACCTCTCTCCTCCCGCTGCGGGTGTCCGGCCGGACCGAGGGCCAGCGGCTCGTCCTCGCCGCGGTCGAGCAGACCGTCGTCGCCCTGCGCGGCGTCTTCCCCATCGCGCCCCGGCCGGAGCTGATGCGCGGCCCGGTCCAACTCGGCGACGGACGGCTGCGCAGCGCGTGCGACAACCTGTCCGCGGTGCTCGCCAGGACCGAGGGCGAGTGCGGAATCCGCCACGGCATGCTGGTCAACGCGATGCGCGCGGTCTGCGCCGGCCCCGTCGAGGGACTGACCGCCATCCCGGCGCGCCTCGCGTCCGCGGCCCGGCAGCCCACCGTCGACGGGGTGATCGCGGCCGTGGACCGCGGTGCGGAGGGCAAGGTCCCGATCGACCGGCTCGGCGACGGCGAGCTGCGCTTTCTCGCGCTCGCGCTCGTCCTTCTCACCGGCCCCGGTGTGCTCGACGTCGACACGAGCACGGAACTCCTGCCGGCCGGGCAGGTTCTGACGGTCGTGGCGGACGGCCTGGACCTCGGTGTCGACCGCCGGCAGGCGGCCGAACTGCTCCGGCTGGCCCGGGTCGCGGCGGCGCGCGGCCACATCCGCCTGCTCGCCACGGTCCAGGACCCGGAGTGCGCGGGTGACGAGGAGGGGGTGTCGCTGGAGGTCGTCGGTGAGGACGCGGTCGGGACACCGACCGGGCTGCGGCGTGGCGGCGAGCACCGGGTACCGGTCCAAGCGAGGCCGAACGGCCTGGACGCCTCCGGTCGCGGGGCGCCCGACACCACGACGCCGGCTGGTTCGGCGCCCGCGGCCACCCTGCCGGCCGCGCGGTCCGGCGTCGTCGCGGCGGGCGGAGAGACCGGCGGCGGTGGACGACCACCCGCCCGAGAAGGCGCGGAACCGCGGTCGGCGGTGCGGGAGGTGGACGGGGAAGGCACCGCGCGGGGTGCGGACGTCGACATGCCCGTGGAGGAACGGCCCGCCTCCGACCGCCCGGGCCGTGTCGGAGCCGCGGCTCCGACCCAGGAGGCCCAGGCGTGGGAGCTTCCGTGGTGGGAGGCGGACGGCGCCGCTGCCCCGGTGGCCGCGCCGGCCGGGGCCGCTTCCGACGGCCACCGCGCGGGGCCGCGCGGGGCGGCCGGCGGGAAGGAAGCCGAAGAACGCGGCGGCTTCGGATCCACCCGGGTCGTCGGCACACCTGGCGGTGCGGTAGACCGGTCGGTGTGACCGACGCACCCGATCTCACCGCACTCCAGCGGCGCCTGGTGGAATTCGCCGCCGCGCGTCGCTGGCAGCCCTTCCACACGCCGAAGAACCTCGCCGCCGCGCTCAGCGTGGAGGCATCCGAACTGCTGGAGATCTTCCAGTGGCTGACCCCGGAGCAGTCCGCCTCCGTCATGGCCGACGCCGCCACCGCCTTTCGGGTCGAGGACGAGGTCGCGGACGTGCTCGCGTACCTGCTCCAGTTCTGCGCCGTACTCGACATCGACGTGCTGGCGGCTCTTGACGCGAAGATCGACCGCAACGAGCTGCGCTTTCCCCGCCGGGATCACCCGGTCGAGTGACGGGTTATCCACAGGTGCCGGGGAGATCTGGAGTGCGCTGAGCATCAGTCGGCGGAGTTATCCACAGATTTCCGCTGATTTTCGCGCAGCCCCCCACGGGCCGTCCGATCTCTGTCACCGTGAGTCACGGAGATCGCGACGGCAACGGGCCGTCGCACAGAGGTGGAAGGTGCGGGCCATGGACGCGACGCGACTGGTTGCACAGGCGGAGCGAGTGTTGGGCGGCGATCCGCAGCCCGAGGAGGTCATCGCGGAGGCGTGGCACGCGTACGAGCTGACGGAGGCGGTCGTACGGATGGTGCGCGGCCGGCAGGCCCCCTATCTGCGAGAAAGCGTCGCTGGGGCCCGCGGTGTCCGCGGAGAGGACTCGGTGTCCATCCCGGGGCAGCCCGCCGGGCGGGTCGGGGGTGTGCCGCCGTCACTGGCGGAGCTGCTGCCGCCGGCCGAGACCTTCGGCGGGGGGCGGACGGCGGTCCTCACCGGGGCGGGAGCTTCCCGGGTGGCACAGCTGACCACGGTGCGTCACCCCGAACGCGCACTGGCGGCTCTGGACGCGCTGCTCGTAGGGATCGGGCGGGCGCTGATCGGCCTGATCGGCACGGCCGCCGACGAACAGGCCTATTGGCAGTGCGTCGAAGCCCTGGACGCGGTGGAGGAGGCCAATGACCAGCTCCGCTCCCTGGGGCGTGGCGGCCCGGGATGAGGGTGGGCTGGTGCAGGATGGAGATATGGATCTTCGTATCTTCACTGAGCCTCAGCAGGGGGCGAGCTACGACACGCTACTGGCGGTGGCCAAAGCGGCAGAGGAGCTCTCCTACGACGCCTTTTTCCGATCGGACCACTACCTGACCATGGGTGGTGACGGGCTGCCCGGCCCGACGGACGCATGGATCACGCTCGCGGGCCTGGCCCGGGAGACGAAGCGCATCAGGCTCGGCACCCTGATGACCGCGGGCACCTTCCGGCTGCCCGGCGTCCTGGCCATCCAGGTGGCGCAGGTCGACCAGATGTCGGGTGGACGCGTCGAGTTCGGGCTCGGCGCGGGATGGTACGAGGCGGAGCACACCGCCTACGGCATCCCCTTCCCGAAGGAGAAGTTCGGACGGCTGGAGGAGCAGCTGGCCGTCATCACCGGTCTGTGGGAGACGCGGGTCGGTGAGACGTTCGACTTCGACGGGAAGTTCTACCAGCTGAAGGATTCGCCGGCACTGCCCAAGCCGGCACAGGCCAAGGTGCCGGTGCTGGTGGGCGGGATGGGCGCGAAGCGCACACCGGAGCTGGCGGCACGGTACGCGGCGGAGTTCAACGCGCCGTTCGCGTCGGTGGAGGACAGCGCCAAGCAGTTCGACCGGGTGCGCGCCGCGGTCAGGGCCGCCGGTCAGGCCGAGGGCGATCTGGTGTACTCCAACGCCCTCGTGGCGGCGGTGGGCAAGGACGACGCCGAGGTCGCCAGGCGGGCGGGGGCGATCGGCCGTGAGGTCGACGAACTGAAGGAGAACGGGCTCGCGGGCTCGCCCGCCGAGGTGGTCGACAAGATCGGCCGGTACGCCGAGGCGGGCGCCACCCGCGTCTACCTCCAGATCCTCGACCTGGGCGACCTGGACCACCTGGAGCTGATCGCCTCGCAGGTCAAGCCGCAGCTGGGCTGAGGCCCGATGGATCAGGCCGCGGCTTCCGGTCCGCCCCCGACGCCGGCCCCGTTCACGGCACAGGGGTGCGGAAGCCGCGCCCTGGTGCTGGACGGCGGGCTGTCCAACCAGCTCGAAGTCCAGGGGTGCGACCTGTCCGATCCGCTGTGGACGGCCCGGCTGCTGGCGGACCAGCCGGGGCAGGTCCACGCGGCTCACCTCGCCTATGTGCGGGCGGGCGCCCAGGTGCTGACCACGGCCAGCTACCAGGCGACCTTCCAGGGGTTCGCGCGGCGGGGTCTGGGCCGGGCTCGGGCGGCCGAGCTGATGCGGCGCAGCGTCCAGCTCGCCCGTCGGGCCGCCATGGCGGGCGGCGCGGACAGCGCGGCGGTCCGGGTGGCCGCGTCGGTCGGGCCGTACGGGGCGATGCTCGCCGACGGCAGCGAGTACCGGGGCCGGTACGGCCTCACCGTGCGGGAGCTGGAGAGGTTCCACCGGCCGAGGATCGAGGCTCTCGCGGAAGCGGGGCCGGACATGCTGGCACTGGAGACGGTGCCCGACACCGACGAAGGGGAGGCGATGCTCAGAGCGGCCGAGGGCACGGGTGTGCCGGTCTGGCTGTCGTTCACCGTGGAAGGACGGCGGACCCGCGCGGGCCAGCCGCTTGAGGAGGCGTTCGCCCTGGCCGCGGGGCGGGCCGAGGTGCTGGCGGTCGGGGTCAACTGCTGTGCTCCCGGGGACGTCGCGGCGGCGGTGCGGCTGGCCGCGGAGGTCAGCTCCAAGCCGGTCGTGGCGTACCCGAACAGCGGCGAGCGGTGGGACGCCGACAGCCGCCGGTTCACCGGCGGTTCGGCCTTCGACCCGGCGGTGGTGACGGAGTGGCGCCGGGCCGGCGCCCGGCTCATCGGCGGCTGCTGCCGGGTGGGGCCCGACGGGATCAGCGCGATCAGCCGGGCGCTGCGGTGCGAGGGCTGAGCGGCTCCCGGTCCCGCGTCGGCGCGTCGGCACGGGGGGAGGGAGAGTCGGGACGGAACGGCATGACAGGTCCCGGGCGAGGAGCGGGGTGCAAGGTGCTGGGCGCGGGATACCGAGATACGAGGTGCGGATCTGAGGTGTGGGGCGAGGAGAGCGGTGTGAGGTGCCCGCTCACATGAAGGTACGGCTGCGGGCGCAGGATGCGTGGGTGGCGCGGCGGGATGGGAGACGGGAGGTGGGTCGGACGGGCGACGGGATGGACGCGGGGCAGTGGATAAACCGGTGCGGAGCGGGACGGCGCCGTGAATACTCGGACAGGTGTTCCTGACGATCACCCTCACTGGCAAGGCGGAGGCTCCGGCCACTGACCTGGGCTTCCTGCTGCACAAGCACCCTGACAAGGCACAGGTCTTCTCGACGGCCTACGGCACGGCGCATGTCCTCTACCCCGAGGCGACGGTCGAGCGGACGACGGCCGCTCTCCTCCTGGAGGTCGATCCGCCCGCGCTGGCGCGCCGGGGCAAGGGCGGCGGCGGTCGCGGCGGCTCGGCGGACACCGCGCTCGCGCAGTACGTGAACGACCGTCCCTACGCGGCCTCTTCGCTGATGGCGGTGGCGCTGCGGACGGTGTTCGCGACCGCGCTGCGCGGCGAGTGCCGGACACGTCCGGAGCGGGCGGCGGCCGCGCTGCCGTTGCGGATCGAGGTGCCGGTCCTGCCAGCGAAGGGCGGGGCGGCCCTGGTGGCCCGGCTGTTCGAGCCGCTGGGGTGGCGCGTGGCGGCGGAGCCGGTCGAGTTGGACCCCGTCTTCCCGGAGTGGGGCGCGTCGCGTTACGTGCGGCTCGTCCTGGAGGGCGAGGTGCGGCTCGCGCACGCCCTCCGCCACCTCTACGTGCTGCTGCCGGTGCTGGACGACGCGAAGCACTACTGGGTGTCGGCCGACGAGGTGGACAAGCTGCTGAGGTTCGGCGAGGGATGGCTGCCGAACCATCCCGAGCAGCGGCTGATCACCGGGCGGTACCTGGCGAGGCGGTGGTCGCTCACCCGGCAGGCGGCGCAGCGGCTGGAGCTGGCGAGGCTGGCCGACCGGGACGACGTCGCGGCCGAGGACCTGGACAACGCGGTGGCCGAGGAGGTGCCGGAGGAGGTCGAGGAGCGGCCCACGCCGCTGGCGGTGCGGCGCCGGGAGGCGATCCTGGACGCGCTGCGGTCGGCCGGCGCGGCACGGGTGCTGGACCTGGGCTGCGGCGAAGGGCACCTGATGGCCGCGCTGCTGAAGGAGGCGCGGTTCACCAGGGTCGTCGGGTCGGACGTCTCGATGCGCGCCCTGGGCATCGCGGCGCGCCGGTTGCGGCTGGACCGGATGGGGGAGCGGCAGGCCGAGCGGGTGGCCCTGTTCCAGGGATCGCTGACCTATCGCGACGACCGGCTCGCCGGGTACGACGCCGCAGTGCTCAGCGAGGTGGTCGAGCACGTCGACCCGCCCCGGCTGCCGGCGCTGGAGTACGCGGTCTTCGGCGCCGCACGGCCGGGCACGGTCGTGGTCACCACGCCGAACGCCGAGTACAACGTGCGCTGGGAGACGCTGCCCGCCGGGCACGTGCGCCACGCGGACCACCGGTTCGAGTGGCGCCGGGCCGAGTTCGCGGACTGGGCCGAGGGGGTGGCCGGGCGCAACGGCTACGCGGTGCGTTTCGTGCCCGTCGGCGACGAGGACCCGGAAGTGGGCGCGCCCACGCAGATGGCCGTCTTCACCCGGACGGACGGTGCGGCGATCCCGACGGACCGGGCCGCGGGGAACGCCGGGCGCACGGAAGCGGTCCCTCAGGCCCCGGAGCCGTCGGCGGCAGGGGTGCGGGCGGTCGGCGAGCAGTCCGCGGAGGAGCGGCGGCCCGCCGAGGAGCCGTACCGAGGAGAGCAGCCCGCAGCGGACACCCAGCCCGCCCAGCCCGCCCAGAACGTCCAGGGCACCCAGAACGCCCAGGGGGCCCACGACGTCCAGGGCACCGAGCAGGAGAAGGAGGTCCACGTATGACCCAGGAGCACGAGTCCCTCGACGGCTCGCGGGAAGCGCCGTCCGCGCACGCGTCCGTCCCGGCCGGCGGGGGCGTCCAGGCAGGTGCCCCGGCCCCGCAGGACGTCGCGCCGCCGCACGGGGACGCACCCGCCGTCGAGGGCATGGCCGACAGCGGCGGGCGCTCCACCGGCGGAGCCCCGCCCCCGCCCCCGCCCCCGTCACCGGCACCGGCGCGGCCGGCCAGCCGCACGACGAGGCAACCGGGCCGGGCGTGCGGCCGAGCGCGGGAGGACGGGAGCTGGCCGTCACCGACCTGTCCCTGGTCGTCCTCGTCGGAGCCACCGGATCGGGCAAGTCGACCTTCGCCGCACGCCACTTCAAGCCCACCGAGGTGATCTCTTCCGACTTCTGCCGGGGCCTGGTCAGCGACGACGAGAACGACCAGAGCGCCACCGGCGACGCGTTCGACGTCCTCCACTACATCGCCGGCAAGCGGCTGGCCGCCGGCCGCCGTACGGTCGTGGACGCCACCAGCGTGCAGCCGGACGCCCGCCGGGCGCTGGTCGCGCTCGCCCGGGAGTACGACGTGCTGCCCATCGCGATCGTGCTGGACGTCCCCGAGCAGGTGTGCGTGGAGCGGAACTCCACCCGGCCGGACCGGGTCGGGCTGCCCCGGCACGTCGTCCAGCGCCACCAGCGGGAGCTGCGCAGGTCGCTGCGCGGCCTGGAGCGCGAGGGCTTCCGCAAGGTGCACGTGCTGCGCGGGGTGGCGGAGGTCGAGGCCGCGCGGGTGGTGACCGAGCGCCGCTACAACGACCTGCGCCACCTGGCCGGACCGTTCGACGTCATCGGCGACGTGCACGGCTGCGCCCGCGAGTTGGAGACGCTGCTGGCCGAACTCGGCTACGTGGACGGCGTGCACCCCGCCGGCCGCACCGCCGTCTTCCTCGGAGACCTGGTCGACCGCGGCCCGGACAGCCCCGCCGTGCTGCGCCGGGTGATGGGCATGGTGGCCGCGGGCAGCGCCCTGTGCGTGTCGGGCAACCACGAGAACAAGCTCGGCCGCTACCTGAAGGGCCGCAAGGTCCAGATCTCGCACGGCCTGGCCGAGACCGTCGAGCAGCTGGAGCGTGCCGACGCGGCGGACCCGGAGCTCCGCGGCCGGGTGCGGGCGTTCGTCGACGGGCTGGTCAGCCACTACCTGCTCGACGGCGGACGGCTGGTGGTCAGCCACGCCGGCCTGCCCGAGAAGTACCACGGCCGCACCTCCGGCCGGGTCCGCTCGCACGCGATGTACGGGGACACCACCGGCGAGACCGACGAGTTCGGGCTGCCGGTGCGCTACCCGTGGGCGGAGGACTACCGCGGCCGGGCGGCCGTCGTCTACGGGCACACCCCGGTGCCGAAGGCGTCGTGGCTGAACAACACGATCTGCCTGGACACCGGGGTTGTCTTCGGCGGTCGGCTGACGGCGCTGCGCTGGCCCGAGCGGGAGATCGTCGACGTGGCGGCCGAACGGGTCTGGTACGAGCCGGCGAAGCCGCTGGCCGTGTCGGCGCCCGGCGGCGCCGACGGGCGCCCGCTGGACATCGGCGACGTGGTCGGACGGCGGACGGTGGAGACCTCCTGGGTGGGGGCGGTGGCGGTCCGGGAGGAGAACGCGGCCGCGGCTCTGGAGGTGATGACCCGGTTCGCGGTGGACCCGAGGCTGCTCGGGTACCTCCCGCCGACCATGTCGCCGTGCCCGACCTCCCGCCTCGACGGATACCTGGAGCACCCGGCCGAGGCGTTCGCGGCCTACCGCGCGGACGGTGTGGCCGAGGTGCTGTGCGAGGAGAAGCACATGGGCTCACGCGCGGTCGCCCTGGTGTGCCGCGACGAGGCCGCGGCCAGGAACCGGTTCGGGGTGCTCGCGCAGGGGGTCAGCGGGGCGCTGCACACCCGCACGGGCCGGCCGTTCTTCGACGACCCGGCGGTCACGGAGGAGGTCCTGGCCCGGATACGGGCGGCCGTCACCGCGGCCGGGCTGTGGGAGGAGCTGGACACCGACTGGCTGCTGCTCGACGGTGAGCTGATGCCCTGGTCGCTGAAGGCCACCGGCCTGCTGCGGCGGCAGTACGCCTCCGTCGGCGCCGCGGCGCGGACGGCCTTCCCGCCTGCGGTAGCGGCGCTGGAGGCGGCGGCCATGCGCGGCGTCGACGTGGCCGGCCTGCTGGCCCGGCAACGTGAACGGGAGTCGGACGCGCGGGCGTTCACCGACGCGTACCGTCCGTACTGCTGGAGCACCGACGGTCTGGACGGGGTGCGTTTCGCGCCCTTCCAGCTGCTGGCGGCCGAGGGGCGGAGCCTGGCCGGGCTGCCCCACGACCAGCAGCTCGCCCTCCTCGACCGCGTGGTCGCGGCCGACACCGGCGGGCTGCTCCAGGGCACCCGGCGGCTGCGGGTCGACACCGGCGACGAGGAGTCGGTGGCGGCCGGCGTCCGCTGGTGGCTGGAGCTGACCGGGGCCGGCGGCGAGGGCATGGTCGTCAAGCCGCTCGCCGCGCTGGCGCGGAACCCGGCCGGGCGGCTGGTCCAGCCCGGCGTCAAGTGCCGTGGCCGGGAGTACCTTCGGATCATCTACGGCCCGGAGTACACCCGCCCCGAGCACCTGGAGCGGCTGCGGCAGCGTTCGCTCGGCCACAAGCGCTCGCTCGCCCTGCGCGAGTACGGCCTCGGGCTGGAGGCGCTGGACCGCCTCGCGGCGGGCGAGCCGCTGTGGCGCGTGCACGAGCCGGTGTTCGCCGTGCTGGCCCTGGAGTCCGAGCCGGTCGACCCCCGCCTCTGACGACCCGGCCGGGCGTCGATCCGGGGCCGGCGAGGTCTCGGCCAGGGCCCGGCCAGGTCTCCGCCGGGACCCGGCGGTGCCACCGTTCGCCCCTCGCCTCCCTCCCCGCTCCCGGCGCTCACCGGGGAGCGGGGAGGGAGGAGCGGGAAGAGGACGGGGCGTCGACAGTGGCAGGGGCGCCGCGTCGTGGAGGTGATCCGCAGGGCCGGCGGGGGAACGAGTCCCCCTATGGCTTCCCCTGCTTTCCACGTCGACTCCGAGACCGGCCGACTGCGCGGCGTCATCCTGCACCGGCCCGACCTCGAACTGAAGCGCCTGACCCCGAGCAACAAGGACGCGCTGCTCTTCGACGACCTTCTGTGGGTGCGCCGTGCGCGGGCCGAGCACGACGGGTTCGCCGACGTGCTGCGCGACCGGGGCGTGCGGGTCCACCTCTTCGGCGACCTGCTCCGCGAGACCCTGGAACTGCCCGAGGCGCGCGCCCTGGTGCTGGACCGGGTCTTCGACGAGAAGCAGTACGGGCCCCTGGCCACCGGCCACCTCCGGAGTTCCTTCGAGGGCCTCGGTGCCGCCGAGCTGACCGGGGCGCTGGTCGGCGGTATGACCAAGCGGGAGTTCCTGGACGGCTTCGCCGAGCCGGTCTCGGTGCTCTTCCACGCCATGGAACTCGACGACTTCCTGCTCAGCCCGCTGCCCAACCACCTCTTCACCCGCGACACCTCCGCCTGGATCTACGACGGGGTGAGCATCAACGCGATGCGCTGGCCCGCCCGCCGCCGCGAGACCGTGCACTTCGAGGCGATCTACCGGCACCATCCCCTCTTCGCCGACGCCGGCTTCCACGTGTGGTCGGAGGGGCAGAGCGCCTACCCGTCGACCATCGAGGGCGGCGACGTCCTCGTCCTGGGCCGCGGCGCGGTGCTGATCGGGATGAGCGAGCGGACCACCCCGCAAGCCGTCGAGATGCTGGCCCGCGGCCTGTTCACGGCCGGCTCGGCCCACACCATCGTGGCCCTCGACATGCCCAAGGGCCGCGCCTTCATGCACCTCGACACGGTGATGACGATGGTCGACGGTGACACCTTCACGCAGTACGCGGGCCTGGGCATGCTGCGCTCCTACACGATCGAGCCGGGTGCCGAGGAGGGCGGACTGAAGGTGACCGACCACCCGCCCGAGCACATGCACCGGGCCATCGCCGCCGCTCTCGGCCTGGACGCCGTCACGGTGCTCACCGCTACCCAGGACGTCCACTCCGCGGAGCGCGAGCAGTGGGACGACGGGTGCAACGTGCTGGCCGTCGAGCCGGGCGTGGTGGTGGCCTACGAGCGGAACGCGACCACCAACACGTTCCTGCGCAAGCGCGGCGTCGAGGTGATCGAGATCCCCGGCAGCGAGCTGGGCCGGGGCCGGGGCGGCCCGCGCTGCATGAGCTGTCCCGTTCAGCGCGATCCGGTGTGACCAGTCCCACCTCGGCGGGAGCGGCCGGGATCGGCCGGAAGCGAACGGCGGCGGCCGGGAGGGAACCGGATCGGACGGGAGCGGCGCGGCGGACACGGACGGGAGGGCGCGGCGGACCTGGGCGGGAGGGCTGGCGAGCGGCCCAGGGAGGTCTCCAGGGAGGTCTCCAGGGGGCTCCAGGGAGGGTCCAGGGAGACCTCCCTGCGAGGGTCCCGGTGCCGGGGACGGGGCGCGAGGCTGCCGAAAACGGGGCTGTATAACAATGCTGCTCATCGTATAGAGTTCCATTAAGGGTGGTTGCCCCCCGCGTGACCCGCCCGACCGCCGACACGACCCAAGGAGACCGCGCATGCCCGTCGACCTCAAGGGCCGGCACTTCCTCAAGGAGCTGGACTTCACCGCTGAGGAGTTCCGCCACTTCGTCGAGCTCGCGGCCGACCTCAAGGCGGCGAAGAAGGCCGGTACGGAGCAGCAGCGGCTGCGCGGGCGGAACATCGCGCTGATCTTCGAGAAGACCTCCACCCGTACCCGCTGCTCCTTCGAGGTCGCGGCGGCCGACCAGGGCGCGTCCACCACCTACCTCGACCCGTCCGGCTCGCAGATCGGCCACAAGGAGTCCATCAAGGACACCGCGCGCGTCCTGGGCCGGATGTTCGACGGCATCGAGTACCGCGGCCACGGCCAGACGGTGGTCGAGGAGCTGGCCGCGCACGCCGGGGTCCCGGTCTGGAACGGCCTCACCGACGAGTGGCACCCCACCCAGATGCTCGCCGACGTCCTGACCATGTCCGAGCACAGCACCAAGCCGCTGTCGGAGATCTCCTACGTCTACCTCGGCGACGCCCGCTCCAACATGGGCAACTCGCTGCTGGTGACGGGCGCGCTGCTCGGCATGGACGTGCGGATCGCCGCCCCCCGGGCGATGTGGCCGCACACCGAGATCATCCAGCAGGCGCAGGCCCTGGCCGAGCGGTCGGGTGCCCGGGTCACGCTCACCGAGGACGTCGAGGAGGGCGTGCGCGGCGCCGACCACGTCCACACCGACGTGTGGGTCTCCATGGGCGAGGCCAAGGAGATCTGGGACGAGCGGATCTCCCTCCTCAAGCCGTACGCCGTCACCGCCGAGGTGATGCGCGCCACCGGAAAGCCCGAGGCCCGCTTCCTGCACTGCCTGCCCGCTTTCCACGACCTCGGTACGACGGTCGGCCGGGACATCCACGCCCGGCACGGCCTGGACTACCTGGAGGTCTCCGACGAGGTCTTCGAGTCCGAGCAGTCGGTGGTCTTCGACCAGGCGGAGAACCGCATGCACACCATCAAGGCGATCATGGTCGCCACCCTCGGCTGACGCCGGGACGCCCGTCGCGCCCGGCTCCGGCCGCGCCGCCTCCCGCTCCTTCCCCGCCGGTCCGCCTCCTGGCCCGGATGATCCCTTCCCCCACCTGTTCCCCATGCGTTCCCGCCCGCCCCTCCAGACCCCTCCCGTCCCGCCGCTCCGCGGCTCCGGAGCGGGGGAACCGCTGGTGAGGGGCGGGCGGCGGCGCGTCCGGCGGTCGGGTGTGGGAAGCTGGCGACGACCAGTCACCGGCTCGTGCGCCAGTGCGAGTTGACGGCAGCGCAGAGGTCGAGAAACGGAGCGCGACGTGACGCAGAACGGCTTCCGAGCCGACCAGATCGACACCAGCAGGCCGCACCCCGCGAGGATCTACGACTACCTGTTGGGCGGCAAGGACAACTACGAGGTCGACCGGGAGGCGGGTGACCGGCTCGCACAGGTGGCGCCCGAGGCGCGGCCCGGGGTCCAGGCCAACCGCGCCTTCATGAACCGCGCCGTCCGCTACATCGTCGGCGAGGGCGTCCACCAGATACTCGACATCGGGACCGGCCTGCCGACCTCGCCGAACGTGCACGAGGTCGCCGCCGAGACGGCCCCGGACGTGCGCATCGCCTACGTCGACAACGACCCGATCGTCAACACGCACGCGAACATCCTGCTCAACCGCTCGGCCGCCACGAGCATCGTCCTCGCGGACCTGCGCGAACCGGAGGTGATCCTCGAACACCCCGACGTCCGCCGGGTGATCGACTTCGACCAGCCGGTGGCCCTGCTGCTGGTGGCCATCCTCCACTTCATCCGGGACGACGAGGAGCCCGGCCGCATCGTCCGCACCCTGTGCGACGCGCTGCCCGCCGGCAGCTTCCTGGCCCTGTCCCACGTGACGGCCGACTACTACGCCACCAGCGGCAAGGCCGAGGCGACCAAGGCCGTCTACGAGCAGGCCACCGCGACCGCCAACCTCCGGACGAAGACCGAGGTGGAGGCGTTCTTCACCGGCCTCGACTTCGTGGAGCCCGGCCTGGTGCAGGTCCCCTTCTGGCGCCCCGACGGCCCGGTCCCGGCCGGGTCCGAGGGGATCGGCTTCTACGGCGGCGTGGCCCGCAAGCGCGCCTGACCCGGCCCCCCGCCTCCGCCCGGCCCCGCCCTCTTCCGGACCACGGAAGGTGCGGGGCCGGGCCGCGCCGGCGGCGAACGCGCGCCCGTCCGTTCGGTACGCGCGGAGCCGGACCGCCCGGGTCAGGAGGCGTCGCGCCCGGCGCCAACGGGGACCGCCCGGGTCAGGAGGCGTCGCGCCCGGCGCCCACCGGGACCGCCCGGGTCAGGGGGCGGCCAACTCGGCGCGGACCGCGCGGGCGGCCGTGACGAGGTTCTCCAGCGAGGCGCGGGCCTCGGGCCAGCCGCGGGTCTTCAGGCCGCAGTCGGGGTTCACCCACAGCCGTTCGGCGGGGATCGCCCTGAGGCCGGTGCGCAGCAGGTCGGCGGCCTCCTCGGCGCTCGGAACGCGCGGCGAGTGGATGTCGTAGACGCCCGGCCCGGCCTCGCGGGGGTAGCCGTGGGCGGCGAGTTCGTGGGCGACCCGCATACGCGAGCGGGCCGCCTCCAGGCTGATGACGTCGGCGTCGAGGTCGTCGATGGCCTGCACGATGTCGCCGAACTCGGCGTAGCACATGTGGGTGTGGACCTGTGTGGCCGCGCGGACGCCGCCGGTGGTGAGGCGGAACGCCTCGGTGGCCCAGGCCAGGTAACCGGGGCGGTCGGCGGCGCGCAGCGGCAGGGTCTCGCGCAGCGCGGGCTCGTCCACCTGGATGACGGACGTACCGGCCTCCTCCAGGTCCCGCACCTCGTCGCGCAGGGCCAGGGCCACCTGCCGGGCGGTCTCGCCCGGGGGCTGGTCGTCGCGGACGAAGGACCAGGCCAGCATGGTGACCGGCCCGGTGAGCACGCCCTTGACCGGACGGTCGGTGAGGGACTGCGCGTAGGCCGTCCAGCGCACCGTCATCGGCTCGGGGCGGGAGACGTCCCCGGCCAGGATCGGCGGCCGGACGTACCGGGTGCCGTAGGACTGCACCCAGCCCTGCCCGGTCGCCAGGTAGCCGGTCAGCCGCTCGGCGAAGTACCGCACCATGTCGTCGCGTTCGGGCTCGCCGTGGACCAGGACGTCCAGGCCGGCGGCTTCCTGGAAGGAGACCACCGCCGCGATCTCCGCCCGGACGCGCTCCTCGTAGCCGGCGGTGCCGATCCGGCCGGCGCGCAGGTCCGCGCGGGCCGCGCGCAGCTCGCCGGTCTGCGGGAAGGAGCCGACGGTGGTGGTCGGCAGCACCGGCAGGCCGAGCCGGTCCCGCTGGGCGGCGGCCCGCTCGCCGTAGGGCTGGGCCCGGCGGGCGTCGGCCCCGGTGACGGCCGCGGCACGGGAGCGGACGGCCGGGTCGCGTGTGATGGGGGAGGCCGCGCGGGAGGCCAGTGCGGCGCGGTTGGCGGCCAGCTCGCCGCCGATGGCGGCGGCGCCGTGCGAGAGCCCCTTGGCCAGGGTGGCGATCTCGGCCGTCTTCTGGGCCGCGAAGGCCAGCCAGCGCAGGATCCGCGGCTCGATGTCCCGTTCGGCGGAGGCGTCGAGCGGGACGTGCAGCAGCGAGCAGGAGGCGGAGACGTCGACCCGGCCGGCCAGCCCCAGCAGGGCGCGCAGGGTGGACAGCGACCTGTCCAGGTCGTTGACCCAGACGTTGCGGCCGTCGACGACGCCGGCGACCAGGCGCCTGCCGGGCAGGCCGCCGACGGCCGCGAGCGCCTCCAGGTTGCCGGCCGCCGGGCCCGTGAAGTCCATGGCCAGACCCTCGACCGGGGCCTTGGCCAGCACCGCCAGCGCCTCGCCCAGGCGGTCGAAGTACGAGGCGACCAGCAGCTTCGGCCGGTCGGCGCGGCCACCCAGCTCCTGGTAGGCGTGCCGGGCGGCCTCCAGCTCGGCCGGCGTGCGGTCCTGGACGAGGGCCGGCTCGTCGAGCTGCGCCCACTCGGCGCCCGCGGCGCGCAGGTCGGCCAGGACGCTCCCGTACACCGGCAGCAGCCGGTCCAGCAGCGTCAGCGGGTCGAAGCCGGCCGGCGCGCCGGGCGCCGGCCTGGCCAGGAGCAGGTAGGTGACCGGCCCGACGAGGACGGGACGCGCCGCCGGCACGAGGGCCAGGGCCTCGGTGAGCTCGGCGACCTGCTTGGCGGCGTCCGAGGTGAACACCGTGTCGGGACCGAGCTCCGGGACCAGGTAGTGGTAATTGGTGTCGAACCACTTGGTCATCTCCAGCGGCGCCACGTCCCGGGTGCCGCGGGCCATGGCGAAGTAGCCGTCGAGCGGGTCGGCGGCGACCGCGGCACGGTGGCGTCCGGGGACCGCCCCCACCATGACGGTCGTGTCCAGCACATGGTCGTAGAGCGAGAAGTCGCCCGTGGGGACCTCGTCGACGCCGGCGGCGGCCAGCCGCAGCCAGGCGGCGCGGCGCAGCCCGGCGGCGGTGGCCCGCAGCCCGTCTGCCGTCACCCGGCCCTTCCAGTAGCCCTCGACCGCCTTCTTCAGCTCCCTGCCGGGGCCCTGGCGGGGGTGGCCGTACACGGTGGACCGTGTCGTCGCGGTCGCGGACTTCGCTGTCACGGAGATCTCCCTCGCGAGACGATTCCCTGGGATCCCGGGCCGGGTGAGGAAGCGCAGGGTGACGGACCCGGGCGGACTCGGACGGGCGCTGCGCGGTGCCGTCCGGGGCCGCGCGGCGGGGTACCGCGCGGTCCTGGTCCGCCGGGCGCGGCCGCCGACCACCCGCCAGGCGTACCGACCCGGGACGTCCAGGACATCGGGGGCGACCGGGACGCCGGGGGCATCCGGGTACGCGTGTCCCGTACGCCACGTCTCGTGCGCCGACGGCGGGCAGGTCTTCGGGCGCTCGGGCAGGCCGTTTCCGGCAGGTCCGGGACGGACACCTGCCGGCCGCCGCTTCCCGGGCCCCTCACCTCGGGCCCGGCGCGTACGACGGCGGCCGTTCCCGCTCACCACCGCCGGGCGCTGTCGGAACCGCACCGGGTTCCCTCCCGCGAAGCGTCCCGCCTGGCGGACGGGGCGAGCCAGCCGCACCTCCCAGCGTACGGGGCTCGGACCGGTGCCGTGAGCCCGTCCGCCGGATTCGTACGGTCGTGCGGAGCGGCGGCCGACCGGGCCCCGCCGGGCCCCGCCTTTCGGCGGACCGGCGGCCGGCCGGCGGCGGACCGCACGGGAGGGTCGCCGCCGGCCAGGCTCCGGAGCGGCCCCGGGACCTGCGGCGGTCCGCCCCGGGCCGCTTCCCGGGAAACGGGACGGAGGCGTGGCCGTTCACGCGGGCGCGGGGTGGGCCGACCCAGCGCGCGGGACGTGCCGCGCGCCCCTCACTGCCTCATCCGGATGTTTGCACAACCCCGCGCGCGCACACGCCGTACCGGCCCGTGCCGTCCGCTGGTTGGCTGATCCACGCGGACGGCCGGCGAGCCAGCTCGGGGCCGTTCGCGTTCTGTGTCCATCGGCCGGGAGGAAACGTGTCCACACCGGAAGGCCCCACTGGCACCGTCGGCCCCGCCGCCGGCGGACCGTCCCCCGAGGCCGCCCTCGGGGGACCGCGCACCAGCCTCGGCATCCCGGCCGCGCGCCAGCTCGCCACCACCACCAAGTCCGAACCCCAGATGCAGGCCATCAGTTCGCGGTGGCTGATCAGGATGCTGCCGTGGCTGGACATCGGCGGCGGCACCTACCGCGTCAACCGCCGGCTCCAGCTCCAGGTCGGCCGGGGCCGCGTGCGGTTCGAGCAGAACACCGCCGACGACATCCGGGTCGTCCCCGAGACGCTCGCCGAACTGCCCGTCCTGAGCGGCTACTCCGACACCGGCGTCCTCCGCGAGCTCGCCGCCCGGTTCCAGGTCCGGGAGGTGCGGCCCGGCCAGGTGCTGTTCGAGGCGGGGCAGCCGGCCACCGAGGCGTACCTGGTCGTCCACGGCCGTGTCACCCGGTACGCCGCGGGGAGGTACGGCGAGGAGGCCGTCGTCGGCACGGCCACCGACGGCGACCAGCTGGGGGACGAGGCCATCGGCCGGTCCGATCCGCTGTGGCCGACCTCGGCGCGGGCCGACACCGCGGGGGTGCTGCTGGCGCTGCCGCTGCGGGAGTTCGCGGAGTTCGCCGACCGCGTGCCCTCCTTCGCCGCGCACCTGGCCGCGTACGCCGAGCGGGAGCGGCTGCCGGTGAACCGCAAGGGCGAGGCGGACGTCCCGCTGAGCTCCGGCCACACCGGCGAACCGGAACTCGCCCGCGGGTTCGTCGACTACGAGCTGGCGCCGCGCGAGTACGAGCTCTCCCTCACCCAGACGGTGCTGCGCGTCCACAGCAGGGTCGGCGACGTCTTCAGCGACCCGATGGACCAGACCGAGCAGCAACTCCGGCTCACCGTGGAGGCGATCCGCGAACGCCAGGAGTGGGAGATGGTCAACAACCGGGAGTTCGGGCTGCTGCACACCGTCGACTACGGCCAGCGCGTCAGCACCTCCTCCGGTCCGCCCACCCCGGACGACCTCGACGAGCTGCTGTCGATGCGGCGCAAGACCGGACTCCTCCTCGCCCACCCCAAGGCCATCACCGCCTTCTTCCGGCAGTGCAACAAGCGGGGCCTGCTGCCCGGCACCGCCACCGTCAACGGCCACCAGGTGCCGGCCTGGCGCGGCGTCCCGATCTTCCCGTGCGGCAAGATCCCGATCGGCCCGCGGCACACCAGCAGCATCATCGCGCTGCGCACCGGAGAGGCGGACCAGGGGGTGGTCGGCCTCCACCGGACCGGTCTGCCCGAGGAGCGCGAGCCGGGCCTCAACGTGCGGTTCATGGGCGTCGACGCCACCGCGGTCGCCAGCTACCTCGTCACCGCCTACTACTCGCTGGCCGTCCTGGTCCCCGACGCGGCCGGAATCCTGGAGAACGTCCTGATCGGCCGGACGGCCGAGTGAACGACGGGAAGTCCGCAATGAGCGCAGCCCCCACCGCCGCCGCCCCGCGCCTGCTGCCCGGGCCGCCGACCATCGCCGGTCCCCGCCCCCGGCGCGGCGGTCCGGTCCCGGGGCTCAGATACCGGCCCGTCGCCCCCGCCGATCCGGGGAAGGCCGAGGAGGTGGACCGCAGGCTGGAGGAGTGGGCCCGCGGCCTGGACCTCTTCCCGCCGGCCTGGAACGGGGACTTCGCGGGGTTCCAGTTCGGCCGGGCCGTGGTGCTCCAGCACCCGGGCGCGCTGGACCTGGACCGGCTGACCTGCGCGGGCAAGCTGCTGCTCGCCGAGAACCTCGTCGACAGCTGCTACTGCGAGGAGGACGAGGGGCGCGGCGCCTCGCACCGCGGACTCGGCGGCCCGCTGGTGCTGGCCCAGTCCGCGATCGACCCCTTCCACGGCACCCCCGCGCTGGAGGCGCGGTGGCGGGAGGGCGTGCAGACCGACGGCCCGCTGCGCTCCTACCACTGGGCCATGGCGGACTACGCCGGCTTCGCCACGCCCAGCCAGACCACCCGCTTCGTGCACGACATCGCCCGCCTCCACCTGGGCTACCTCGCCGAGGCCGCGTGGGCCGAGACCCGGCACGTGCCGAAGGTGTGGGAGTACCTGGTCATGCGGCAGTTCAACAACTTCCGCCCGTGCCTCTCGATCGTCGACGCGGTCGACGGCTACGAACTGCCCGAGGTGCTCTACGCCCGCCCCGAGGTCCAGCGGATCACGGCACTGGCCTGCAACGCGACGACCATCGTCAACGACCTGTACTCCTTCGCCAAGGAGCTGGCGAGCGACCCCACGCACCTCAACCTGCCGCAGGTGGTGGCCGCCGAGGAAGGGCGCGGGCTGAAGGCGGCCTACCTCAGGAGCGTCGAGATCCACAACGAGGTCATGACGGCCTTCGAGGAGGAGGCGGCGGCGCTGTCGGCCGCCTCGCCGCTGGTCGCCCGCTACGCCCAGGGCCTTTCGGACTGGGTGGCCGGCAACCACGAGTGGCACGCGACCAACACCCACCGGTACCACCTGCCCAACTACTGGTGACGCGCACGCGCCCACGAGAAGACGACCCGCCGCGTCCAGTCGACGCGGGGGGACAGCACAGCACAAGCACCACGAGGAGTTACCTTTGGCCATCACCCAGCCCGTCGCCACCATTCCGGTGCCGGCCCAGTCCACCTACCAGACCCGCGTCGCGGACTACTGGAACGCCGAGCAGAACCCGGTCAACCTCGAACTCGGAAAGATCGACGACCTGTACCACCACCACTACGGCGTCGGTGAGGCCGAGTGGTCCGTGTTCGACGAGACCGACCCCGCCAAGCGCCAGGAGCGCGTCACGGCGGAACTGCACCGGCTGGAGCAGGCTCAGGCCGAACTCCTCGCCTCCCACCTCGGGAAGCTCTCCGCCACCGACCGCGTGTTCGACGCGGGCTGCGGGCGCGGCGGCGGGAGTGTCGTGGCGCACCTGCGCTACGGCTGCCACGCGGACGGTGTGACGCTCTCGGCCAAGCAGGCGGACTTCGCCAACGAGCAGGCCCGCGCCCGGGGGATCGACGGCAAGGTGCGCTACCACCACCGCAACATGCTGGACACCGGCTTCGAGAGCGGCGCGTACGCGGCCTCGTGGAACAACGAGTCCACCATGTACGTCGAGTTGGACCTGCTCTTCGCCGAGCACGCGCGGCTGCTGCGCCGCGGCGGCCGCTACGTGGTGATCACCGGCTGCTACAACGACACCTACGGCCGGGCCTCGCGCGAGGTGTCCCTCATCAACGCCCACTACATCTGCGACATCCACCCCCGGTCGGCGTACTTCAGCGCCATGGCCAAGAACCGGCTGGTCCCGGTCCACGTCGAGGACCTCACGCAGGCCACCATCCCGTACTGGGAGATGCGCAAGGAGGCCGAGCACCTGGTCACCGGTATTGAGGAAACGTTCCTCGGCGCGTACAAGAACGGCAGCTTCCAGTACCTCATGATCGTCGCCGACCGGATCTGACCGGGTCAGACCTGATCTGACGGGAGTCGTCCGTCTTCGACTCGCCCGGCGCCGCGCGGCCGGACCGCCGCCCGCCCGGGGTGGTGCGCCGCCACCGGCCGTCGGCGGCACCTGGGCCCGGACCCCGCACCACGGGGTCCGGGCCCAGGCCCGCCGCGGCGTCGGATGCTCCGCCGGGCGCGTTGGCCGGCGGGACCCCTGGCGCTCCGGGTCCGTTCACCCGGCGTGCCTTGTCGGGGTCGCGTCAAGGCCATAGGGTGACGCGCGTAGCTCCAGGCACCACCGCCCCGTCCGGCCCCCTTTCCCCTCTGGACCTGACATGACGCGACGCCGCCGCACCCTCATCGCCGCCGGCCTGCTGGCCCTCCCCCTGGCGGCCGCCCTCATGCCCGCGGCCGAGGCGGCCGTACCGCCCGAGCACGCCGTCGTGGTCTGCCAGAGCGCCAGCTTCTACGCCAACTACGACAGCGCGAGCGGCCCGGTCGGCCTCAAGCGGGTCCTCGGCTACGGCGACAAGATCGGCCACACCCCGGGCGCGCACCCCGTCTACAACGGCTGGGCGGCCACCTTCGACTACGGCCCCAACGACTGGGGCTACCTGCGGATCGAGTGCGTCGGCGGCTACGACTCCTGGTGAGCGGCCATCCGTCCCCAACCGCCTCCGAACCCGAGGGAGCCACCATGCCCGCACTGCCGCGCGTCCTCGCCCTGCCCGCCACCGCCGCCGTCCTCGCCACGGCGGCCCTGCTCGCCCTCACCTCCCCGGCCTCGGCCGCCGACGGCACCCTCGGCGTGCGCGAGACGGTCTGCGCACAGGACCTCGACCTGCGCACCGCGCCTCTCGGCGCCTGGCAGGGCACCCTCTACAAGGGCCAGACCTTCCTGGTGGAGGAGCTCGACGGCTCCTGGGTCTACGGCTTCGCCTACGGCGACATCAACCGCCACGGCTGGGTGCAGAACGGCTGGTTCTGCTGAGCCCCGGCAGGTGAGCGCCGGCACGTGAGCCTGGCAGGCGGGCCCTGGCAGGGCGCGCCACCGCGGCCCGGTCCTGCGAACGGACGACGCGGCAATCGAGCGCGGCCACGAGGACGACGTCCACGAGTACGCCGGAAACCTCTGCTGCCGGAACGCCGGAAACCTCTAACGCCGGAAACCTCTAACGCCGGAACGCCGGAACGCCGGAACGCCGGAACCGGCCGCCCACGGGCGCGCCTTCTGCTGGACGACCGCGTCCTCCTGCTCCGGACCCCGCGCCTCGAAACGCCGGCACGGCTCTCGGTCGCGCGGCGCGCGGCCGCCGTGCCGGGCCGAGGAACCGGCGATCTCTCGTCCCGGGGCGGTAGAAATCATCCAGGCCCGTTCGTCGTACGGGCGGGGGTGAGCGCGGGAGCGGGCGGCTCGGCCGCTCCGGCCGCTCCGGCCGCTCCGGCCGGTCCGGCAGGCCCGGACCGCGCCGCGCGATCCCCCGCCGACCGCCTCGCCGCGACGACAAAGGGCCGCGACGACGGCCTCACACCGTGGAGGAACGATGAAGTACCTGATGCTGGTCTGCACCGACGGACCAGTCGACGCCGCCGAGGGCGAACTCGACCCCACCGCGTGGGTGGAGGAGACCGGACGGCGCGGCGTCAGGCTGTTCGGCGAGCGGCTGCGGCCGGCCGAGGACGCCACCACGGTCCGGGTCCGCGACGGTGAACTGCTGGTCAGTGACGGGCCGTTCGCCGAGACGAAGGAGCAGATGGGAGGCTTCGACGTGATCGAGTGCGCGGATCTGGACGAGGCCATCGAGATCGCCTCCCTGCACCCCATGGCCCGCTTCGGCATGATCGAGGTGAGGCCGTTCTGGACGACGTGAAAGAGGCCGTCGCCACCGCGTACGCCGAGGAGCGGGTGCGCATCGTCGCGACCCTGATACGTCTCACCGGCGACTGGGACCTGGCCGAGGAGTGCACCCAGGACGCCTTCGCGCGCGCCCTGGAGCGCTGGCCCCGGGACGGTGTACCGCACCGTCCCGGGGCGTGGCTCACCACCACCGCGCGCCACCGGGCCCTGGACCGGCTGCGCCGCAGCGCCACCGAGTCGGCCAAACTGCGTGAGGTGGCCCTCGCGGCGCGCGACGAGGAGCCCCCCGGCCCCGGCGGGGCGGAGCACGACGACCGGTTGCGGCTGATCTTCACCTGCTGCCACCCGGCCCTGCCGATGCAGGCCCGGGTGGCGCTCACGCTGCGCACCGTGACCGGACTGAGCACCAGCGAGATCGCCCACGCCTTCCTGGTCTCGGAACGCACCATGGGGCAGCGCCTGGTCCGGGCGAAGAACAAGATCCGCCACGCGGCCATCCCGTTCCGGGTCCCGCCCGACCACCTGCTGGCCGAGCGCACCGCGGGCGTCATGGCCGTGCTCTACCTGCTGTTCAACGAGGGCTACGCGGCCAGTACCGGCTCCGACCTGCTGCGCAAGGACCTGACCGGCGAGGCGATCCAGCTGGCCCGCATGCTCGCCGCCCTCGTCCCGCACGAGCCGGAGGCGCACGGACTGCTCGCGCTGATGCTGCTGCACGATGCCCGGCGGGCCGCCCGCACCGACCCCGACGGCGACCTGGTCCTGCTGGAGGACCAGGACCGTTCGCTGTGGAACGGCGAGCAGACCGCCGAGGGCCTGGCCGTCCTCGACAGGGCGCTGCGCCACCGCCGGCCCGGCCCCTACCAGGTGCAGGCCGCCATCGCCGCCTGCCACGCCACCGCCGCCGCGGCTTCGGCCACCGACTGGCCCCAGATCGCCCTGCTGTACGGGGAGCTGTGCCGTCTGGCGCCCGGCCCGGTGGTGGAGCTGAACCGGGCGGTCGCGGTGGCCATGGCCGAGGGTCCGGTGGCGGGGCTGGCCCTGCTGGACCGCCTGACCGCCACCGGCGCGCTCGTCGACTACCACCTGCTGCCGGCCATCCGGGCCGACCTGCTGCGCCGCCTCGGCCGCTGGGACGAGGCGGCCGCCAGCTACCGCGAAGCCCTCGCGCTGGCCGCCACGGACGCCGAACGCCGCTTCCTCACCCGCCGCCTGGCCCAGGTCCCCTCCGCCGGGTGAGGAGGACCGGCCGGCGGGGCCCCGGCCGTCGCGGGCGCCGCCGCGGCGGCCCGCTTGTTCCGGATTGCGCAGTCGCCCGTCCCGCTCGCCGGATTCGTCGAACCCGCGTGCCCGCGAGGGTAGGTTGTCGATTCGGGCCCCTTCCGATCGTCGTAGCCGTAGCCGTAGCCGACAGATCGAGCCCGCCGCAGCGCGACCGTCCGCCGACCTGAGCACCTACAACTGAGCGAACGCCAGGAGGAGCCATGGGAACCGTGCCGAGGTGCAGTGTCATCATCCCCACCTACAACCGGGCCGAGTTGCTTCGTCTCACACTCGACGCGCTCTGCCGACAGAGCGTGCCCACAACGGAGTTCGAGGTACTGGTCGTCGACGACGGGTCCAGCGACTCGACAGCGGAGGTCGTCGAGAGCTACCGGGACCGGCTGCCGGTGCGCTACTTCTTCCAGGAGGACCAGGGCTGGCGGGTCGCCAAGGCGCGGAACGTGGGCATCGCCAACGCCGCCGGCGACGTGTGCGTCTTCCTGGACTCCGGCGTGGTCCCGCACTCCGGCTGCGTCCAGGCGCACGTGGAGAGCCACGACAGGGCGGACGGGCCGGTCGCGGTGGTCGGCTACGTCTACGGCTTCGACGTGCGGGAGAAGAGCCCCGAACTGCTCCTGGAAGCCGTGGACTTCGCAGAACCGGACGCCGGCATCGAGAAGCTGCGGAGTGCCGGGCAGTGGCTCGACATCCGGGAGATCTTCTACGCGGAGAACACCGACGAGTTCAACGACCTCCCGGCCCCCTGGGCCGTCTACTGGACGTGCAACGTGTCGGCGTCCACGGCCCAGCTCCGGGCCGTCGGCGGATTCGACGAGGCGTTCCAGTGCTGGGGCGGTGAGGACCTCGACGTGGGCTACCGGCTGCACCGGGACGGAGCCCGCTTCGTGCTGAACCGGTCGGCCTGCGCCGTCCACTATCCGCACGAGAAGAGCTTCGAGGCCAACGAGGCCCAGGCCAACACCAACTACCGTTACATGGCGCGGAAGTACGACACCCCGATCACCCGGCTGCTGCCCTTCTTCGGCCCGGAGCTGCACTCGTTCAACGTCAACGCGGTCATCCGGGAACGCGGCCTGCCGGCGTGCGCCGACTACCTCGCCCAGAGGGGAGCCGCCCGATGAGCGGTGAGGCCGTGGGCCGGTCCTGGACCTCCCCCCGGGAGCTGTTCATGGACCGGTGGCGGATCGTGCTGCTGCTGCCCCGGGCCGGCCGGGGCCTGGTCGCGGTGCTGGTCGTGCTCAACGTGCTGCTCGGGCTGCTGCCGGTGGTGTTCCTCATCGCCACCGGCGTCGTGCTGGGCCGGGTCCCGGCGACGGTGCGGGCCGGTGTGGGCTCGGCCGAGTGGGACTCCCTGGTGCGGGTCTTCCTGGTGGCCGCGGCGGCGTTCGTCGCCCAGCAGATCGTGACGCCGCTGGTGCGGTCGCTGGGCGAGCTCATGGCGCGGAACGTCGACGGCACGGTGTTCCAGGAGCTGATGGCCGCGTCCCTGAGCAGCGCGCAGATCGGCCCGCTGGAGGACCAGCGGACGCTCGAACACCTGCGGGGGGCCGCCAGCGAGATGGAGTTCGGCGTCCAGGGGCCCGGCCAGGCGTGCGCCGGGCTGGTCGCGCTGATCGCCAGGTACACCCAACTCGCCGGGTACGCCGTGGTGGTGGGCGTGGAGTTCTCCTGGTGGGCCGCCGTCGGCCTCGTGGTGGCGGTGATGGTGCACCGCTACGGACAGCGCGGCGGCCTGCGCAAGTACGCGGCGGTCCGGTTCCGGCTGATGAGCAGCGACCGCAAGATCGGATACCTGCGCCAGCTGTCCATCGAGGCCCGAGCCGGCAAGGAGATCCGGATCTTCGGCCTCGCCGACTGGCTGCGGGGCCTGCTCAGGACGGAGTACCTGGCCACGCTGAAGCCGATCTGGACCGAGCGGCGGCGGGTCTACCTGTGGCCGTTCATCTGGTTCGGCGCCTGGGGCCTCGTGGTCATGGCCGTGACCTTCGGCGCGCTCGGCGCGTCCGCGGGGGACCCGGACCGGACCGTGAAGCTCACCAGCTTCGTGCTGGTCGCCCAGGCCATGCTGGGTGCGCTGCGGCTCAGCGAGTACTACCCGGAGTCCGATGTGCAGACCGGGATCGGGATGCACGCCTACCAGGCGGTGCAGCGGTTCGCCGCGGCCGTCGAGGCGTATCCGGGCACCGGTCCCGGGCCGGCAGCGGGCGCCGCGGAGCCCCGCCCCGCGGAGCCCCGCCCCGCGGTACCCGAACTGGTCGAGTCGATCCGCTTCGAGGACGTCTCCTTCCACTATCCCGGTGAGGACCGGGCGATCTTCGACGGACTGAACCTCACCATCCCGGTGGGACAGTGCACCGCCGTCGTCGGGGTCAACGGCGCCGGCAAGACCACGCTGGTCAAGCTGCTCGCCCGGCTGTACGAGCCGACCGGCGGCAGGGTGCTGGCCGACGGGGTCGACATCCGCTCCTACCCGGTCGACGAGTGGCGGGCCAAACTCGGCGTGATCTTCCAGAACTTCATCCGGTACGAGGCGTCGGCGGCGGACAACATCGCCTTCGGCGCGCCGGCCGCGATGACCGACCGGTCCGGTATCCGGGACGCCGCGGACGCCGTCGGACTCACCGCCGCCCTGGACGGACTTCCGCTGGGCCTGGACACGCCGCTGGCCCGGCACCTGTCCGGCGGAGCCGAGCTGTCGGGCGGCCAGTGGCAGCGGGTGGCCCTGGCGCGGTCGCTGTTCGCGCTGCGCCACGGCTCGCCCGTCCTGGTCCTGGACGAGCCGACGGCGAGCATGGACGTGCGCGCCGAGGCGAACTTCTTCGACGAGTTCGCCGAGATCAGCGCCGGGGCGACCAAGGTGCTGATCTCCCACCGCTTCTCCACCGTCCGGCACGCCGACCTGATCGCGGTGCTGGAGAACGGCCGGGTCGTCGAGGAGGGGAACCACGAGGAGCTCCTCTCCCAGGGCGGACGGTACGCCTCGCTGTTCCGCCTCCAGGCGGACCGGTTCACCGACCACGAGCGGCCCGAGGGGGCGTTGCGATGAAGGACGTGCTCACCGGGGCGTGGACGATGCTCGCCACGTCCTGGCGGATCAACCGCGGCAAGACCGCGCTGTCGGTGGTCCTGATGGTGACCGGCGCCGTGGCCGCCCCCCTGCTGGCCGCCGCGCTGGGTTGGATGACCGACGAGGTCGTCGGGGGCCACCGCTCCGACGCCGTACTGGCCGGCGTCGTGGCGGCCCTGCTGGCGATGGCCTCGCTCACCCTCGCCCACTTCGCACACGTCGCGTACTTCGAGCTCTCGGAGCTGGCCGAGCTCGACTTCGACGAGGAGCTGATCGAGCTGTCGAACGGCTCGGCCGGCATCGAGCACCACGAGCGGGCCGAGTTCGCCGACACACTGACCGTCCTGCAGCAGGAGGGCCGCCGCTTCCAGATGAACCTGGAGGCGCTGCTGAACGGGCTGGGCCTCGGGCTGGCCATGGTGCTCACCGCGGTACTGCTCGCCCGGCAGAGCCCGCTGCTCCTGCTGCTGCCGGTCGCGGCGCTGCCGCCGCTGCTGGCCGGCCGGGCGGCCGAGCGGATCTCGGACCGCGCCCAGACGGCCTCCGCGGAGCAGACCCGGCTCGCGCTGAACCTGTTCCACCTGTCCACCTCCGCCTCGGCCGCCGCCGAGATGCGCGTCTTCCGGCTCCAGGAGGAGATGCGCCGCCGGCACGCCGTGCACTGGGCCTCGGCCACCCGCACCCTGTGGCGCGCCCAGGTGACCGCGACCTGGGTGCGCGCGGCCGGGCAGGTCGTCTTCGCGCTGGCCTACGTCGGCGCCGTCCTGCTGGTGATCCGGGACGCCATCACCGGGCACCGGGCCGTCGGCGACGTGGTGCTGGTGGTGGCCCTCGCCGCGCAGGTCAACCAGCAGGTCACGACGGCCGTCACGCTGCTCCAGAACCTCCAGCGGATGGCGAGCGCCTACCGGCGGCTGGCCGGAGTGCGCGCCGTCCTGAAGGCGTCCGAGCAGAAGACGGCGGACCAGCCGCCGCCGGACCTGCTGCGGCAGGGGATCACGCTGGACGGCGTGGACTTCATCTACCCGGGCAACGACGCGCCGGCGCTGCGCGATGTCCGGCTCACCCTTCCGGCGGGCGGCACGGTCGCCGTCGTCGGAGAGAACGGGGCGGGCAAGTCGACGCTGGTCAAGCTGCTCTGCGGCTTCTACCAGCCGTCGGCGGGCCGCATCCTCGTCGACGGGACGGACCTGAGCGCCATCCCGGTCGACGGCTGGCGGCAGCGGATCGCCGCGGGGTTCCAGGACTTCGTCCAGTACGAGTTCCAGGCCCGCGAGGCGGTCGGCGTGGGCGACCTGCCGCGCGTCTCCAGCGAGCCCGCCGTCCGTACGGCGCTGGACCGGGCACACGCGGCGAGCGTCCTGGAGCACCTGGCGGACGGGCTGGACACCCAGCTCGGCAAGAGCTTCACGGACGGCGCCGAGCTGTCCGGCGGGCAGTGGCAGAAGTTCGCGCTGGGCCGGGCGATGATGCGTGACGCGCCGCTGCTGCTGGTCCTGGACGAACCGACGTCCGCGCTGGACCCGGAGGCCGAGCACGCCCTCTTCGAGCGCTACACCGAACAGGCCGGGCGGGTGGGCCGGGAGACCGGCGCGATCACGCTCTTCGTGTCGCACCGCTTCTCCACGGTGCGGATGGCGGATCTGATCATCGTGGTGCAGGGCGGGCGGGTCGTCGAGGCGGGCAGCCACGCCGAACTGGTCGGCGGCTCGGGCCTGTACGCCGAGCTGTTCGCCATCCAGGCGGAGGCGTACCGGTGAGCCGGCCGTCCCCACGCGGGAGCGGCCTCCTGGGCGGGCAGCCGATATCCGCGCCACCGCGCGGGCACGGCCGCGAAGGCGAGGGTCGTCACCCGCCCGCGACCGCGGCGAGCCGTCGGCCGGCGAGTCCGAGGTCGGCGGCTCCGCTGACGGGGCCGGCGACGGGACGGAGGCCGTGGCCCGCTCCCTCGGCCACCAGCCGCGGCTGAGACGGCAGTTCGCGGAGGAGCCGGGCTGGCGCGCCGCCGTCTCGTGGCGCGTGGCGCGTGGCGCGGGGCGCGGCGAGCGGCGTTGTCGCCGCCGGCGACGCGTACGGCTGCGCCCGGGGAACCCGACGGCCGCCGAGCCGGACGTCCGGTCCGGCGAAACCCCCTTCCTGGGAAGGGGTTTCGCGGAAGACCCCAGTCACCCCTGGACTGCTGTCCAACTCATGGACGCGGCAGCGCGCCGGGGACGTCGGGGAGGTCCCGGCGCGGACCAGCCTGTGCGGGCGGCGTTGCCGAGCCGTCGAGCCGTCAAGCCGTCGAGCGGACGTTGGCGGTCGGGCGGGCGTCAGGCGTCGAGACGGCGTCGGGGGAAGGGAGAAAGCCGGGGGGAGTCAACGGCCCCCCGGCTTCCCCGTGTTCAGCGAGCTCCGGTGTAGCCGCGCTCGACGATCCGGCGCGCCCCCTCGTCGTAGTAGGAGGAGTCGGCCGGCAGCACGGTGTCGAGGCAGCTGACGTACCGGTTGTACATGCAGAACGCCGCCGCGATCAGGACGGTGTCGTGGATCTGGTCGTCGTCCGCGCCCTCGGCCCGAGCCGCGGCCACCGCCTCCGGCGACACGGCCGACACCGGCCCGCGCACCTCGGCCGCGATCCGCAGCAGGGCACGCAGCCGGGGGGTGATCGGCGCCTCGTCGGGATCGTGCAGAACCGCCTTCACCAGGTCATGGCCGCCTTCGAGCTGCGCGGCGGCGAACGCGCCGTGCGAACCCGAGCAGAACGGCGTCTCGTTGAGGTCGGAGGTGTACGCCGCGATCAGTTCCCGCTCGCCGGGGCTGAGCGAGTTCGGGGCGCGCAGCAGCGTCTCGACGAGCTGGTTCAGCGGGGCGGCTGTGTCGGGCCGCTGGACCATCAGGCCGCTGATGCCCGGCAGGTCGTTGGTGATCCGGATGTACGGCATACGTTCTCCACGGAGTCGGCCGGTTCGGACGGACGCCATCGTCGGGCATGACCGTGCGCCGGGTCTACTCCCTGAGTGCCGCCGCCTGATCGCCGGGGACGGGTGTCAGGCCACCTGGACGGGGCTGTTGTGGTAGGCGGCGATCGACCAGACACCGTTCTGCCTGCTGAGCACCCACGTCGCCCGGATCTGCCGCTCGGGCGCGACCGTCGACTCCCCGGGGGCCAGCACTCCGCCCTCGGTGACGATCACCGCCGCGTCGGCGCCGAGGAACTTGAGGTCCAGCGGGGCGCCGAACACCGATGTGCCCTTGTACGGACCGGCGTAGCCGGCCGCCATGAACTCCTGGATGGTGGTACGGCCCTTCTTGAAGATGTCGCCGGGCAGCACCATGGTGCCGTCCTCGGTGAAGAGCTCGGCGAAGGCGGACGCGTCGTTGGCGGCCCAGGCCGTCATCATGCGGCGCGGGACGTCGGCCACGCCTGATCGGTCCTCGGCGGTCGGCGCGGTCGGGACTCCGGTGGTCATGACTTCTCCCATTCCCTGGCATGCGGTGCGGAGGTGTTCTTCCCTGTCGTTCCCTAACGCATCGTGGTGCGGGAGCCGGCGGGCCGCACCTCCCGGGTTGCCGTCCGGTCCGGCCGGGGGGAGTCCGCGGGCGAACACGCCTGATCCGGGCAAGCAGCGAGACGCCCTCCCCGGCGGTCGGCCGACTTCGGAGGGGGCGCGGGAAGGAGCGCGGGAGGGAGCACCGGGCCGGGGCGGGCGCGGCCGCGGGCCGGGGTCAGCCCTTCAGGCCGTAGAAGCGCATCGGTGAGTTCGGGACGAAGCCGATCCGCGGGTAGACCGGCGCCCCGGCCGCCGTCGCGTGGAGGGTGGCCCGGGTGAGCCCGGTGGCCCGGGCACCCTCGTGGAGGGCCTTGCGGGTCACCGCCTCGCCGTAGCCCCTGCGCTCCCACCGCGGATCGGTGGCGACCAGGACGACGAAGAGCCGCCCGTCCGCCTCCACCGTCCCGGCGCAGGTCACCGCGGTGTCGCCGCGCATCCCCAGATAGGCGTGGACCCGCTCCTTCCAGAGCGCGGACCCGGCGAGCCCGTCCCGGCCGTCCTCCAGGGGGAAGCCGTAGGCGCGCGAGTTGAGGTCGGCGTACTCCAGCAGCTGCTCGTCGGTGGTGACACGGACGAACATGAGGTCGGGGTGGGCGGGTTCCGGGACGGGGAGCAGGTCCCCCGCCATGCCGGTGCCGGGGAAGGCGTAGGCCAGTCCGGCCCGCTCGGCCGCCCCGTCCAGGACCCGACGGGCCTCTGGGGCGAGGAGGTCCTCGAAGACCCACAGGAACCCCGGCCGCGCCTTGGAGCGCATGATGTCCGCGGCCTCGCCGAGGCGCCGCTCCAGGAGCGGGCCGCCGGCGCCGACGTCGGTCAGGGTGACGCAGTTCCAGAAGGCGAACCGGCAGTCGGCCCAGCGGACGGCGATCCCGGGAAGGTCGCGCACGTCCGCCCCCGGGTCGCGGTCGAGCACCATATCCCGCCAGACCGAGGCGAGTTGCTCCATCGATTCGACCGACTCGGCGGACCCGGCACGCCCGTCCGACTCCGTGCGACCCGTCACCCGGCGCCCCTCTCCGTCCGTGGCGGCCGAACGCCACGGGCTCGGCACCGACCACCCCGCCCAACGAGCGACGCGGTACGAGGAAACGGGGCGCGCGATCGGCTGGAGCACGGCCAGTTCCTACTGCTGACGGGACGTCATGGCGCGGAGGACCGCGTCCACTGCCCTCGCGTACCGGTCCGGCTCGCCGGGCCGGCTCCGTCCCGACGGCCCCGCGTTCTCGCTGTCCGCGACGAGCCGGAAGATCAGCGCGCGGACCAGCATCTGCGGCCAGTCGGCGTGACCGCCGTCGCCCGGGCCCGTCAGCAGGCCGGGCGGGAGGCCGTACCAGAGCAGGCCGTCGGCGACCACGACCGCGTCGGCGAACGCCGGGGGCCGCCAGTACGGGGAGAAGTCGATCACCGCCGGGGCCTCGTCCGCGGCGAGGAGCACGTTGCCGGCGAGGTCGCCGTGGACGAGCTGGGCGGCCTCCCGCAGCACGGGGCGCCGCAGCTCCAGGAGGGTCGAGAACGGCCCGGCGAGGTCGTCGACCACCTCGACGTCCTGCTCGCCCCACGCGACCCGGTCGCCCACCGCCCAGGGATGGGTGCGCCGGTCGAGGAAGCCGGGCCGGGGGTGGTCCCGCAGCGCGGCGTGGAAGGCCCGCCCGGCGCGGAGCACCTCGGCCCAGTGGCCCTGCGGTCCGGGCTCGCCGGGCAGGAACTCCCAGGCCGTCCAGCCGTCCACGAGGCTGCGGCCGTCGCCGGAGCGGAGCGGCAGGGGGACGCGGAAGCCGCTGCCCGGCACCAGCCTCTCGAACAGGGAGGCCGCCCACTCGGCCTCCTCCTCGGCGTCCTCGGCGTCCTCGACGGGCTTGAACACGAACCCGCCGACGAGGACGCTGCGTCCCTGCCCGCCGGCCAGCGGGACCGCTGTGCCCCGCACGCCGAAGGCATCGAGGACAGAAGGGGGCGGGGTCGTGTCGCGCGGCTGCTCGGTCACCCCGGCATCCTGCCGACACCGCGCTGCCCGACGCACCTCCTTTCGCCCGACCCGGGCCGCGGCGCCGGTTCACCTGACCCGTTCGGGCGAAGCGCCGGTCGGAGCGGTCGGAGCGGTCGGGACGGTCTGGGCGGTCGGGGCGCGCCCGCGGGTCGCATCGGCCGGGTGTCGCGCACCTTCCGCCGGTGGTGCCGTTGCCTACGCGGTGCCGCTCCGCGCTGCCCGCACCGCGGGTGCCCCATATACCCCGGAACACAGGGATGTTGAGCCTTCCGTCGCGGCACGGGACAGGAACGCGCTCCCTGCCGCGTATCGGCGGGCTGTTCCCGTCGGGAAAGCCCGCGGCGGGGCGGGGGAGGGGGATAGCGTGGCGGGTATGGACGCCAAGGATGCCGATCCGGCTGACGAGTGGCCGCTTCCGCCGGTCTGGATGTGGGAGTGCCGGGACTGCGTCGTGCTGTACAAGGCGATGAAGCGCGCGCCGGAGATCGTCGACGCCGCCCGGCGGGAACTCGGGCCCGGGGTCGACTGCGATCCGATGGACAGCATCCTCTCGACGCAGATCCGGCTCGCGGAGCACATCGCCGCCCGCCACCCGGACGACGTGCCCGCCGTGGACGAGGCCTGCGCCACCTGTGTCTCCGACGTGGGCGACGCCCGGTTGCCCGCCTCGCTGGTGCTGCGGCACCGGGCGCGGCACCTGTTCGTGCCGCCCAGCATCGTCGGGTCGTGGTGACCCGGGGCGCTCGCCTCCGGCGGCCGGCAGCCCCCGACAGCCGCGGCCCGCGGGCCTGACGGCCCGCGACCGCGCGAGGCGGGGCGGCGGTGCCGCCCCGCGCCGGTCAGGTGTCCTGGGTGGCGTCGGCGGCACCGCCGGCGGTGTCCGCGTCCGCGTCCGGGGCCGGGTCCGCGTCCGCGTCCGCGACGAGGGCGTGCAACTGGCCCGCCGCCGTCATCGCGCTCGGCCACCCCGCCTGGAAGGCCAGGCGGGTCACGGCCTCGCCCAGCTCTGCGGGGGAGAGGCCGTCGTCCAGGGCCGGCCTGAGGTGGAGGCCGAGCTGCTCGGGCCCGGGGCGGTAGAGCGCGGCCAGCACGCCCACCGTGACCAGGCCGCGGTGCCGTTGCGACAGGCCGGGCCGCTCCCGCACGTCGCCGAACAGCACGTCGTCGGTCAGCTCGACCCGATTCGGCCCCACGGGAGCCAGGTGTCGGGGGCGGTCTGTCCGGGCATCGCGTACTCCTCGCGTCGAGGTGGTCACCGCCGGTTCCGGGCCTTCGGGGAGCGGTCCCCGGCGCGCTCCCAGGCGCGGCGCCCACCGTTCCCGGTGGCAGGCGGCGGTCCCGGCTCCGTGCGGGGGCGCCGGCCTTGAGGTATACCGGTCCGCCCGGTCCGCCCGGTCCGCCCGGTCCGCCCGGTCCGCCCGGTCCGCCCGGTCCGCCCGGTCCGCCCGGTCCGGTCGGCCCGCCCGACCCGCTCGGTTCCGTCAGCAACGAAACCGCAGGCCACAGCCGTGGAGAAGGGCCTGCCGTCCCGGGTAACGACAGTACCCCCCAGTCCGTCCGGGCCGACCGTAGCCTGGAGGGCATGGACAGCAGGACCAGCAGGAGCGACGTCAGGGAGTTCCTGGCCACCCGTCGCGCCCGGATCACCCCGCAGCAGGCGGGCCTGCCCGCCTACGGCAGCAACCGCCGTGTGCCGGGGCTGCGGCGCGAGGAGGTCGCGCTGCTGGCCGGCGTCAGCATCGACTACTACGTCCGCCTGGAGCGCGGCAACCTCGCCGGGGTCTCCGACAGCGTCCTCGACGCGGTCGCCCGCGCCCTCCAGCTCGACGAAGCCGAGCGCTCCCACCTGTGGGACCTCGCCCGCACCGCCAACGCCGGCCCGCCTCGCTCCGCCCGCCCGGCCCGTCCGCGGATCCGCCCCACCATGCAGCGGGTCCTGGACTCCATGACCGACGCCCCGGCCTTCATCCGCAACGGCCGCCTGGACGTCCTCGCGGTCAACGTTCTCGGCCGCGCCCTGTACTCACCGCTGTTCGACGCTCCCGACCGGCCGGTCAACATCGCCCGCTTCCAGTTCCTCCACCCCGGCGGCGCGGACTTCTTCCCCGACTGGGACACCTCCGTCGACACCACCGTCGCCCTGCTGCGGACCGAGGCCGGCCGCGCCCCCTACGACCGGAACCTCACCGACCTCGTCGGTGAACTCGTCACCCGCAGCGACGTGTTCCGCACCGCGTGGGCCAAGCACGACGTCCGCCTGCACCACACCGGCACGAAGCGCTTCCACCACCCCGCCGTCGGCGACCTCGCCCTCGACTTCGAGGCCATGGCCCTGCCCGCCGACCCCGGTCTCACCCTCACCAGCTACAGCGCCGCCCCCGGCACCCCCTCCGCCGACGGCCTGCGCCTCCTCGCCACCTGGGCCGCCACCGAACCGGCGCCGGCCCCCACCGGAGGGGGCGGGCAGGCGCGGCCGTGACCGGGGCTCCCCGACGGCGTTGGCGGTTCCACCGCCGCCGTCACGGTGGCGCGGTCACTTCAGCAGGTAGGCGTACCTCGGGCACAGGTAGGTGATCGCGTCCTTTGCCGAGGGGAGTTCGCCGGAGGAGATGGCGGCCTTGGCGTCGGACGGGCTGGTTCGCGCGGTCAGGGCGATGCGCTCGCACACGTCCTGGCCGTCTTCGAGGACGGAGGACGGGTCCTGGCCGACGTGCACCTTGCCGGCCAGGTAGTCCTTCTGCCGCCCGGTGAACGTGCCGGTGGCCGGGGTCAGGCGAGCCGCGGGCACCGTGGGGCCGGGGCTCGGCTGGACGCTTTCGGCGGTGCCGTCCGGACCGACCGAGGGGGACCGCTCGGCAGGGGGCGCGGTCGCGGTGGGGGTTGCAGCCGTGGCGGAGGAGGAGGCGGTGGAGGAGGCGGCCGCGGTGGGCCGCGCGGCCTCCGTGTGGTGGGCGCTGCCGCAGCCGGCCAGCGCCGCCGCAGCCGCCATGAACACGGCGGCTGCGGCGACGCGCGCGGGGCTCCCGGTCACGGCTGGCCGAAGACCAGGGTGAGCTGCGGGTGGCCCGACGTCCCCGGGGCGTCGCGGGACCACAGCCACGCCGAGTCCGCACCCGTGTCGGTCAGCGCCAGGTCGTAGCTCTGGCCGAGGTGGTCGCTGAGGGCGGAGGCGGTGAGAGCCGCCGAGTAGTCGGTCTGGAGCGCCGACGGCGCGTGGAGGGTGCCGAGCACGGTGGAGTCGAGGGCGGGCTTCGTGGACCAGGTGACCCCGGTCTCGGTCCAACTGCCGGTGACCGGTTGCACCGCGAGGTCGTCGGTGGAGCCGCCGGTACTGAGCGAGCTGGTGCGCACGGTCAACTCGGCGCTCTTGAGGACCATTCCGGACGGCGCCTGGGGCAGGTCGAACCGGAGGTAGGCGGTGTACCCGGTCGTGCCGCGTACCGCCAGCTGCTGGTCGGCGCCGTAGTTGGTGGTCTGGGCCGCCTCGTTGACGTAGGCGTCCGCGCCGTCCGACACGACGGTGGTGGCCGAGGTCGGCGTTCCGGGCGTGGTGACGCTCGTCGCCTCCGACTTGGCGCTGGTGTTGCCGGCCGGGTCCGAGGCGGTGACCTGGTACGTGTAGGTGGTGCCGGGCTGCGCGCTCGCGTCGGAGAAGGACAGGGTCGGGAGCTGCCAGAACGTGGAGTCGCCGGTCACGGCGCCGATCTTGGTGCCGTCGCGGTAGACGGTGTAGGTCAGCGTGGTGTCGTCGAGGTCGAGGCCGGCCTGCCACCGCAGCAGGACCCGTCCGCCGGTCGCGTTGGCGGCCAGCGCCTGGAGCGGCACGGAGGGGGACCGCGTGTCGGGGGTGTTGGCGAACCGGACCAGGCCCTGCTGGGGACGGTTTCCGTTGCTCGCGATACGGGTGAACTCGCCGCCCACCCACAGGTAGTCGGTGCCGCCGCTGGAGGCGACCGTGAGGGCGCGCGGGCCGATCTGCTCGGTGCCGGCGGGGCCGTCGTCGGTGTCCGGGAACCAGCCGAGCAGCGGCTTCGGGTTGTCCACCGACTCGGCGAGCAGGTGCTGACGGTCGTTCATCTGCGGGAACTGCCCCATGCTGGAGCAGTCGTGGGCGTGGGAGGCGCTGTAGAGGACGGACTTGTAGACGATGACCGCCTGCGTCGCGCCCAGGCAGGTGTCGCGCCACCGCTGGCCGAGGCTGCTCCAGCTGATGGCGATGCGGCCGTCGAACACCCCGCTTCCGGTGCCCTCGTTGCCGGTGTAGAAGCTCGTGCCGTCGCTGGTGATGTTCTGGACGGTGGAGGTCGCCGGAATGAAGCCCGGGTACGTCTTCACGTTCGCACCGGTGGTGGCGTCGACCACGGCCAGCGCGTGCGAGGAGGCGCCGTTCACGGTGGCGAAGTCGCCGCCGATCGCGAGTTCGGTGCCGTCCGGGCTCACCGCCAGTGACTTGCCGGCGTCGTCGGCGTCGGCCGTGAAGGGCTTGAGCGCGCCGGTGGTGGACACCGCCGCGAAGTGCTGCCTCGGCTCCCCGGCCACCGTGGTGAAGTTGCCCGCCATGTAGACGGTGTCCGAGGTCACCGCGAGACCCCGCACCTGCGCGGAGACCGACACCCCGAACGAGGACTTCACCGAGCAGGTGGCGATGTCGATCGCCGCGATGTTGCTGGCCGGCACCCCGTTCACCGCGCCGAAGGTGCCTCCGGCGTAGAGGGTGCCCTGGTCGGGGGAGACGGCCAGCGCCCGTACCGTCGCCGTGCCCGACCCGACGGTGAAGGACAGCTTGCACGAGGTCGGAGCACCGGTGGCGGCGTCGAACGCCTGGAAGTTGAGGGCGGGTTGTTCGCTCGTGCCGGCCGCCGCCCCGGGCGGCCGTACGGTCGAGAAGGTCCCCCCGGCGAAGACCACGCCCTGGGCCTGGGCCAGCGCCCACACCACCCCGTTGGTCTGCCACGTCGCCAGGTCGTCCGCGGTCATGGCCACCGGCGGTGTGAGCGCCCCCGCCGGTGCCGGCGCCACCGCGGTGCCTATCGCTGTCAGGACCGCGCACGTCACCGTGGCGGCCAACCCCCTTGTGCTGCGCATCAGATCCCCTCTGGTGCGTGCGTCATGGCGGCTGCCCGACCGGACAGCCTCGGCCGGAGACTAGCCCGGTTTCCGCCCCGGTCGTCCCCGTTCGGGGAATCTTTGACCCCGTCATGCCAGTAGCGGCTCGGGCGGCTCGGGCGGCTCGGGGGAGCACCCGCTCAGCGCAGGGGCTCGCCCACCGCGTGCATGTGGCCGAGCGCCTGGCGATAGGAGGCGAACAGGCCGGTCTCGGTGTACGGGATGCCGATACGGGCGCAGTGCGCGCGGACCAGGGGCTGCGCCCGGCGCAGGTGGGGGCGGGGCATGCTCGGGAAGAGGTGGTGCTCGACCTGGTAGTTGAGGCCGCCGAGCAGGAAGTCGACCACCGGGTTGCCGCGGACGTTGCGGGAGGTGAGCACCTGGCGCCGCAGGTGGCCCCAGCGCGTGCCCTCCTCCGGCATGGCCATCCCCTTGTGGTTGGGGGCGAACGCGCACCCGAGGTGCACACCGGTCAGCGCGTGGTGCACCGCCGCGAAGGCCAGCGCCTGCCCCGGCGTCAGCAGCGTGAGCAACAGGGCCGTGTAACCCGCCAGATGGGCCAGCAGGAGGCCGCCTTCCACCAGCCGGTCGGCGCCGCGCAGCCGGCGCAGGTCGCGCACGCTCGCCACCTTCAGCGCGAGGCCCTCCAGAAGCAGCATCGGGAAGAACAGTCCAGCCTGATGTTTTGTCAGAAAGTGTGCGAAGCCGACGCGTTCGACCGCCTGGGCCCTGGTCCACACCAGTGCGCCGACCTCCACGTCGGGGTCCTTGCCGACGTGGTTGGGGTTGGCGTGGTGCCGGTTGTGCTTGTCCGTCCACCAGGACGCGCCCATACCCAGCAGGAGGTTGCCGTGCAGCAGCGCGAGGGCCCGGTTGGCCCGGCGGCCCGCGGCCACCTGCTGGTGGCCGGCGTCATGCCCGAAGAACCCCGCACGGGCCGACAGCACCGCCGCCGGCACCGCCAGCGCGAGCACCCACCACGACCCGGTCGCGCCCACCACCGCCACGCCGGCGCAAAGGGCCGCAGTGGCCAGCAGGTTCACCGCGATGGACACCGCGTAGTGCCGCCGCCTCCGTCGGAGCAGCCCCGCCTGCCGCACCTGCCGCAACAGGGGCGCGAACTCGCTGCCCGCGCCCTCCGCGGGGACGTCCGGCAGGCCCGGGACAGGTGGAGCTGCGGTCAGGGTGCTGCTGGTGGCGGCCATCGAAGACGCTCCTCGGGCAGGCAGAGGCGGCCGCCGGACGACGGCAGGCCGGAAAGGACGGTGGCGGCCGCTCTCCGACCGCACCCCTCACGCTAGAAACCGCCGCCGCGCCGGGCCATGGCACCACCACCCGACCCCGCCGGTGGCCACCCCGTCCCGCCACCGGGGGCTACCCCCCGTGCCGGCGACCCCCGGCCCTGCTACGGAACAGCCGCCCGGGCCCCCGCCCCCCGCCGCCCGCTCAAGCCCCTGTGCGTCCCCCGAGAGGTCCCTGGGAAGTCCCCGAGTCGAACTCCCCGCCCGGGAACTGAAGATTCCGCTGCGGACGAGTCAATTCCCCCTGTCCCGTACGGGAATTGATCTCGCCGACCGGACCGGAGCCGTGCCGTCGGGATCACGATGGGCGCGGGAGTTCGGGCAGCGTCCGACGGACAGGGGGATCACCTCATGGCGAAGTGGCGGGTACGCGCGGTTCTCGCGGTCCTCTCGGCTGTCGCGGTGTTGAGCGGGTTGTTGGGAGTGGGGCCGCAGGGGGCGCGGGCGGTGGCGGACAGCGCGCGGCTGTCGGCGCCGTTGCCGCCGGGCAAGGTCAGCCCGGCGGCTCATCAGGACGCCAAGCACTCCACGCAGCCCCGCCCCGCCAAGGGCTCGAAGCGGGCCGAGCTCGTCGACGGGCTCAAGGCGCAGGACGCGGCGCGGCGTACCGCGCGGCCCACCAGCCTCACCGACGTGCCGAAAGCACTGACCGCGCGGTGGAAGGCCGCGCGGTCACCGCAGGCCGAGGCGGCCCGTGAGAAGGCCGTACTGCCCGGCGACGCACGCCATCGGACCTACGAGAAGAGCCAGCCGAAGCGGACGCTGGACCAGCTGCTCGACCCCGCGCCCGCGGCCTCCCCGACCGCGGCGAAGAGCGGCGCCGGCGGGGCGGGGACTGCCCCGGTACGCACCGTCAGCGCGGAGACCGCCTCGGCGAAGACCTACGGGGTGACGTACTCCACGGCCGGCTTCGGCGGCACGCCTCCCTGGTACGGCGGTTTCGGCACCCTGAACACCACGGTCTGCAACAAGTCCAACTTCGCCTGGGCCAAGGGCGACTACGAGCTGGGCTACCACCTCTACGCCAACGGGGACACCACGCAGAGCTCCTTCGGCTTCACCGACCTGCCGACGGCCCTGGGCGTCAACGCGTGCGTGAACGTGCCGTTGGTCGTCGAGGAGCTGGCCGCAGGCTCGTACAAGCTCGCACTCGACATGATGGAGGGGCCGACGGACGAGTGGTTCAGCACCGGGTACGGCATCCCCGCGGTCGTGGTCTCCTTCACCGTCCCGCACAGCGCCCCCAGCACGGAGATGGAGGAACCACTCGACAACGATGTCGTCGAGAACCTGGAGCCCCGCCTCTTCGTCACCGTCTCCCACGACGCCACCAAGGCACTGGACATCGACTACAGCCTGTGCGCGGAACAGGAGACCGGCGAGAGCTGCACGTCCTCCGGCTGGATGGCCCTGAACGTCCTCCCCGGGGTGTTCCGCACCACCAGCACCTGGAATCCGCCGACCTCGGCCATGCGCTGGAACACCGCCTACGACTGGCACGTCACGATCCGCGAGGCGGGTACGGTCCGTCCGCAGAGCCCGACAGCACACTTCACCACGGTCATCCCGCCCGCCCCCGGGGCCGCCTGGGGAGTGGACGCGTCCACCATCGACGCGGCCGGTGTCAACGCCCGTGACGGCAACTACACCCGCGCCGAGACCGACCTCACCGTGCCGGGTATCGGCCTGCCGCTGGAGATCAGCCGGACGTACAACAGCGCCAAGACCACCGCCGGGCTCTTCGGCCTGGGCTGGACGTCCTTCCTCGACATGCGCTCGCGCCAGGAGGGCGACGACTTCGTCGTCGTCAGCTTCCCCGACGGCCGGGAGATCCGCTTCGGGCGCAATCCCGACGGCACGTACGCCCCCCAGTACGGCGACGGCGACGCGGTCTCCGTCATGGACTACACGCACGTCATGCTGCGTGGCGGCACCCGCTACCAGTTCAACGGCGACGGCACGATCGACGAGATCAGCTCACCGGACGGCGATTCCCTCAAGGTCGACTACAGCGGCGGCGTGCCCTACCGGGTGGACGACGTCCGCTCGGGGCGCTCCCTCTACCTGACGGTGACCGGCGGGCTGATCACCCGGGTCGCCACCGCGCCCGCCGGCTCCACCGCGTCGGACGTGCAGAGCCGCACCTACCGCTACCAGGGGAACCAGCTCCAGCAGGTGTGCGCCCCGATGGACCCGTCCCCCTGTGGGACCGTCTACGCGTACGTGGGCCCCGGCAGCCGTATGTCGGGCGTCGAGCGGGCGAACGAGACCCAGCGCGCGGTGATCAGCTACGACGACGACGGCCTGGTCAGCCACGTCGACCTCGGTGACGACCTGTCCACCGGCGTGGACAACGGCTGGAGCTACGCCCGCCGCACGGACCCGGACGACGGCTCGCGGATCGTCGTGGTGACCGACCCGCGCGGCAACGCCTTCTCGTACCAGTACGCGGTCAACGGCGACCTCTGGAGCCGCTGGGTCGGGGCCGGCGCCGCCTTCGACGGCGGCACCCGCAGTTGGTTCTACGACGTGCGCGGCCGGCTCAGCGGGGTGATGGACGAGAACGACAACGTCACCCAGTACTTGTGGGACAGCATCTCCGGGCAGGTCTCCGACGTCATCCAGATGCGGGACGACAGCACCCAGATCACCACCCACACCGACTACTACTGGTACACCCCCGGAGATCCGCGCAACGGCCTGCCGCGCACCGTCCAGGACCCCGACCACGCCACCGCGTCGTACACCTACACCGCGGACGGCCGGTTGAGCACCGAGAGCGAGACCGGCTGGGCCCCGCCCACCCGCTACACCTACAGCTGCGACGGCGGCGCCGCACCGCCCGCGGCGGTCGACGACGCCGACGCTCCGGCGGGCTCGACCGTGCCGTGCGGCCTGCTCATCGACGTCACCGACCCGGAAGGGCTGCACACCCGGTACGGCTACAACACCCACGGCGACCGCACCCGAACCGTCACTGCCTCAGGGCTGGTCACCGACACCGTCTACGACGGGGTGCTGGGGCGCCCGCTGACCGTCACCACCGACGCCCTGGACGGGGCCGTGTCCACCAGCACGACCGCCTACGACGCCGACGGCCGGGTGTCCACCGTCACCGACAGCCCGGTCACGGACCCGGTCTCCGGCACCGTCCACCAGAAGCAGGTCGCCAACTCCTATGACAGCGGCTACAACCGGCTGACGTCGACCGTCACCCGCGACCTGACGCCCGCGGACCAGGGCGGCGACCCCGCTCGGACGGTGGATTACGGGTACGACAGCCGCGACCGCGTCACCGACGTCACCGAGAACGGCGTCGAGACCCAGCACGTGCGCTACGACGGCATGGGCAACGTGGTGGAGAGCTGGTCGCCGACCGGCGGCCACTACACGTTCTGGTACACGGACGCAGACCAGCTCTCCGAGGTCCGGCTGGAGAACTACACCGACGATCCGACGATCCAGTCGACCCCGCGCACAGTCCCGCTGGCCTGGTACGACTACGACGACGCGGGCCGGCTGTCGGCGACCACCGACGAGATGGGCGCCACCGTCCTGTACGACTACACCCCCGACGGCCTGACGAAGCAGGAGAGCGTCCTGGGCGCCGCCGAGGACGGCGGCGACCTCGTCCTGCACGCCTACACCTACGACAACGCCGGCAACGCGCTCACCGACACCGCGGGCACCGGCGACGAGGCGCGCACGATCAAGACGGCGTACGACGCGCAGCACCGGCCCGGTCTCGTCGAGGTGGCGCCCGACGCCCAGGACCGGACGACCTCGTACTCCTACGACTTCGACGGCAACGTCATCTCGACCCTTCTCTACGGCGCCGGCAGCCCCACCGAGGAGACGGCCGCCCTCATCGGCCCCGACGGTCAGCTGGCGCAGACGGATCAGTGGGTGTCCGCGCTCGAAGATCCCCTGGTCACGGAGTACCGGCGCGACGCGGAGGGCCGCCCGCTCGCCATCACCGACCCCCGTGGGGTCACCAGCTACGGGATCCTCGGGAACACGGACCCGGCGTACACCATCAACCAGACGTACGACGCCTACGGCCGGCTCTCCAGCATCGCCCAGCCGCCGGTCAGCGTCGATGACGGTACCGACGCGGCGCAGCACACCGAGCGGCCGACCACGGTCTACGGGTACGACACCTTCGGAGACCTGACCGAGGAGAAGGACCCGGACGGGCGGGTCACCCGGCACGAGTACGACGTCCACGGCCGCCTGGTAAAGACGGTGTACCCCTCCTACACCGCACCCGGCGACACCGCCGTCACCCCGTCGGAGTCCTGGACGTACGACGACTCGGGCAACGTCACCTCCCACACCGACCTCCGCGGCGCGACCACCGACTACGTCTACGACGTCCGCGACCGGCTCGCGCACGTGACGCAGCCCTCGGCCGGCGACGGCGCGCCGCGAGGCACCACGACCTACCGCTACGACGACGGCGGCCACCTGCTGTCGGTGGTGGACCCGACGCTCGCCCAGACCCTCCAGACCTTCGACGTGCTCGGCCGGACCACCTCGGTCACCGACGTGGTGCGCCGCGCCGGAGCGGCGGCGCAGCAGTTCACCACGTACTACGCCTACGACGACTTCGGCGAGGTCACACACGTGACGCCGCCCGACGGCCTGGTCACCTCCTACATGTACGACAAGAACGGCGACATGTGGCAGCGGTGGCAGGGCAGTGACGTGTCGTTCTTCTACTACGACATCGCCGGTCGGCTGGTCAAGGAGGTCGACCCGAACCAGGCCACCCGCTTCTGGGACCGCGACCCCACCGGCCGGGTCACGGCCGAGCGGTACACCGACGGCACGGAGCACACGCTGGCGGCGGAGACGTACAGCTACGACAAGGCGGGCAACGTCACCGGTGTCACCGACCCCGACGGCCACAAGCAGACCATCACCTATGACGCGCTGAACCAGCCCACCACGCTCACCGGACCGCAGACCACGGCCGCGGACGGAGCCGTACAGCCCCCGGCGGTGACCCGGTTCGGCTACGACGAGCTGGGCGACCCCACCCGGGTCACGGACGCGGACGACCACGCCACCACGACCACCTACAACAGCCTCGGCCTGGCCGAGAGCGTCGTCCTCCCCGCCACGTCCACGCAGTCCTCGCCGGCGGACCGCACCACGACCACCGCCTACGACGCGGCGGGCGACCCGGTGCGGCAGACCGCCCCCGGCGGCGTCGTCCGCACCTCCCACTACGACGACCTGGGCCGGCCCACCGCCGTCGCGGCGACCGGCGGCGACGGCGACGTGCAGCGCGGCTACGGCTACGACCTCGACGGCCGGATCACCTCCGCAGCCAACGAAGGGCAGCAGGCGCAGTCGTTCACCTACGACGACCGCGGCCTGCTCATCTCCAGCCAGGGCCCGGCGGGTTCGTCCTCGTACACCTACGACGGCGACGGCCGCACCCTCACCCAGGAGGATCCCGCGGGTTCGGTCAGCTACACGTGGACCGACCAGGGCCACGGCCCCATGTCACGCACCGACTCCGTGACCGGCACCACCACGAGCTACGCGTACGACATGCGGGAACTGCCGGCCGGAGAGGTGACCCAGAACTCCGCCGGCGACACCGTGCAGACCCGCACCTTCGACTTCGACCAGTTGGACCGGCTGACCAAGGACACCTCCACCGGCACCCAGAACCTCTCCCAGAGCTACAGCTGGGACCCGGCGGGGAACCTGGCCTCCGCCACCACCGACGGCTCGGCCACCGACCCGCACACCCAGACCTACACCTACGACGAAGCCGAACGGCTGACACGCACCCAGGACACCACCACCGGCGAAGGCACCGACTACACCTGGGACCCGGCGGGCAACCGGACCCGCACCACGAACTGGACCGCCGGCCCCGACGGCCAGCCCGCCAAGCAGACCTCGACCACCTCGGCCAGCTACGACGAACGGGAGCGGGTCACCGAGGCGGACTCCGCCGACGGCTCGTCCACCGCCTACAGCTACACCCCGCGCGGCACCCTCGCCTCAACCGCCACCACCCCGGCCGGCGGCGGCACCCCGGTCTCCCGCGCCACCGGCTTCGACGCGCTCGACGAGATGACGGCCGACGGCCAGAACACCTATCAGTACGACGCGCTGGGACGGCTGCTGGGCAGCTCGGACGCCGGCGGCGGAACCGGCAGGCAGTTCGGCTACGGCGGGTTCAGCCAGGAACCCGCCACGGACGGCAGTTACGCCTACGCGCGCGACCCGGACGGCACCGCTTTCGCCAGCGTCCCGACCACCACGGACGGCACGCCCTCGCTGCTGATCGACAACATCCACGGCGACCAGGTCGCCCAGCGCGACGCGGACGGCGGGGCCATCACAGCGGGACGCTCCTACGGCCCGTTCGGCGCGGTCACCCAGACCACCGGTGATCCGTCGAACCTCGGCTTCCAGGGCTCGTGGACCGACCCGGACTCAGGCCGGGTCGACGCCGAAGCCCGCTGGTACTCGCCCGACAGCGGGACCTTCACCGCCCCGGACTCCGCCGACGTACCGGTGGCCGACGCCACGTCGGTGAACCCGTACGCGTACGGTTCGGCGAACCCCGCCACCTACTCCGACCCGACCGGCCACTTCTCGATCAACCCCGCCGGACTCCTCTCCGACCTCTCCAGCGCGGTCAAGAACGCCGGCAGGGTCTCGCTGAACGCGGCGGAGACGGCCGGTTCCGCGATCGCCGAGAGCGGGGGCGGCCAACTGGTCGACCAACTCGCTGAGCGTCTCGGCACCGAGGCCGCGGAGGAGGCGGCCGCCCGGGTCGGACTGCACTTCGTGCCCGGACTCGGCGAGGTCATGATCGGCATCGACGTGGCGACGCTCGTCTACTACATCGTCAACGCCGACGGTTCCACGTCACCGGTCAACGTTCCCGGCAGCACCCAACTGAGCCAGCCGGCCACCACGACGCCGCCGATGAGCCAGGGACCCGCCAGGCAGGCGGTCACCCAGCCCCAGCCCCCGGCCCCGCCCGCCGTCCACCTGACCGGCACCAGCAGCAGCTCGTCCACCAAGGCGTGGAGCACGCAGAGCAGTTGGTGGGACGACACCAACCGCTACGACCGCACCGACGACTACACATACACGACCTACTACACCTGGAGCTACTTCTCCGACGGCTCGTCGAACTCCAAGATCACCGGCACGTCGTGGAAGGACTTCTACCGGACCGTCGTCACCCCGCTGATCGACCTCGACCACCCGGCCGCCGACCTCGGAACGCTGCCCACCGCGGTCGGCGAGGGCGTCGACACCCCGCCGTCGTCCACCACTCCCACCGGCTCGTGTACCTCCGGCGGCAGCCTCTCCGACTGCGCCCCCACGCAACGCGGCGCCCCGTTGCCACCGGACGCGCTCATCGGCGGCAACCCCTGCGGTGAACAGCCGGGCCGGGCGGTCGGCCTGGCAAACGGCCTGCTCTGCACGGGGGACGGCAACTTCATGCACCCCGGAACCGGCACCGTCTACTGCGGACCGGACGGCGGAAGCGGCGCCTGCACCCCCATGCCCGCGGGCTTCTCCGGCACCGCCGACTCCGGAGCGGCGTGCGGGAAGGACAGCTTCAGCGCTGACACCCCCGTCCTGCTCGCCAACGGTACTCACGAGCCGATCGCGGACATCCACCCCGGTGACCAGGTCCTCTCCACCGACCCCGCCACCGGCCGCACCACCGCGGAGACCGTCACCGCCACGCTCGTCCACCGCGACTCCGACCTCGTCGACCTCTCCGTCCAGGCCGACGGCCGGACGGCCACCCTCCACACCACCGCGAACCACCCCTTCTGGACACCCGCCACCCACACCTGGACCCCAGCGGCCGCACTGCACGCCGGCACCTCGCTCACCACCACCCCCGCCCACCACGCCACCGTCCAGTCCCCTCACCCAGCCCCCGGCACCGCCACCCGCTACAACCTCACCGTCTCCGATGTCCACACGTACTATGTGCTGGCGGGCGGCGTCCCGATCTTGGTGCATAACACCTGTGGAAATGGGGTCTATGAACAAGGCGGTAGCGTTCGATACCATCCGCTTGATGCGGATGGGCGCGCGACTGGTGTTTCTGCTTCTCTCTCCAAGGGCATGCTAGATACGGGCACTGCAGCTAATGGTGCAATTGAGCCATCTGGCTGGGGTGGAAATGGCACGCTCTACAATGAAGCGCGCGGCCATCTGCTCGCGGATCGACTCGGAGGCTCGGGTGATCTGGAAGAGAATTTGGTGACTCTCACGCAGGATCCGACAAATTCACCGATTATGCGCGATGAGGTTGAGGGGCTGGTGTATGATGCGGTGAATTTGGGTGAGACTGTTCAGTATAATGTCAGAGCCATTTATGGTGAAGATGGAGATGTTCCTCCGATTGGGCTTGAGATCGAAGCATTTGGAAATCAAGGCTTTTATCTGAAGCGATACCTGGAAAATCCGGCGGGCATGTTCGGGATGGACGGTTGAGGTCTGGGATGAGTAAATCCAGCGAGCTCCGCTCGCTCTGCCCTCCCCCTGCTGATCTGCAAGCTGTCGAGGTGGACTGGCTGCGACTGGAAGAGCGGATCGGTACGGAGCTGCCTGGCGACTACAAGTGGCTTGTGGAAAGCTATGGGCCTGGTTCTTTCGATGGCTTTCTCCATATTCTTCAGCCCAGCTCGCCTTTTGAGCCGCTGAGGTTGGAGGAGTCGGCAGTCAGGGCTGCTCAAATTCTCGAGCAGGTATCAAGTAATGGCGAGACAATTCCTTTTGAAATCTCGAACCTTCTTCCAGTTGGAAAGACAGACAATGGCGATGTAATTTATTGGGTGAAGCGGCCCGATGGCTCCCCTGAAGAGTGGGTGATCACTGTCAATGCGGCTCGTAATGTAAAATGGCCAGTATTTGACGGTGGAATCGTAGAGTTCTTGGTCTCCGTTCTTTCTGGCGAGCGACGGATCGAGATCTTCCCGCGCAGTTTTCCGAGCTTGCACGTTCAGTTCTCTGGATATCCTCTGCGGCGCAGAGGTCGGCGTCGGTAGGCCGCTCATCATTTCACGCAGCGGCCCCGCCGGATGCATTTCCGGCGGGGCCGCTGGGGTGTCTGACGGCAGTAGTTGACGGCAACGTCAGCGGACAGGTACTGCACCAAGCGGTGGGTCGTCGCCGTCGTCGGGCTCGGCGGCGGTCTCCGGGAGGTTGCCGAGGGCGTGTCCGAGGAGGTCGATGGCCTGGCGCTGGAGGTGGAATCGGACGTGTGCGTAGACGGTGGCGGTGACGCCGATGTGGGCGTGGCCCAAGAGCTCCTTGATAACGACGAGTTCGACGCCCTGTTCCAGGAACAGGGTCGAGACCGCCACCGAACTGCCGCCCATCGCTGTCATCATGCGCCTGGCCCGAGCCTTGGACCTCACCGTCGACATGCACCTCGCCCCTGGGGACGAGCCCACCGTCACCATCGTCACCCCGGCCGCCTGAGCTCGGGAGGAGCCATGCGTGACGCCCCCACAGCACTCGCCCGTGAGCTGGGCCGACTCGTCCGCGACCGGCGCACCGACCTCGGGCTGTCCCAGGCCGAGCTGGCCGAGCGGTGCCGGATGAAACAGCCGCAGATCTCCCGCTTCGAAGCCGGCAGAACGGTGTCCACCCTTCCGATGCTGCGCCGCCTGGCCCGTGCCCTTGGGGCCGACTTGACCATCAGTCTCACTCCACACGACGAGGCCGCTTGACGGGGATCTCAAATCCCGAGAATTCCCCGGGTGGTCTAGACCTTCGACGGCAGTAGTGACGGCAACACTGGCGGACTTCAGTGCACACGCACGGACATGGAACGGCTGTCAAATCGGAGCCTGACCAGCGAAGTTCCAGCTGACGGAGATCCCGCCCGCACAGTACTATGTGCTGGCGGGGGCCACGCCGGTCCTGGTCCACAATGACGACAAGAACCTCTGCAAGCTGCTTGGGATCACTCAGCCGCAGTTCAATAAGCTGGTCGGAGATGCCTATCGCGATCACATTGCCGACTCCTACCGGCGGCGTCCGCGTCAACTATGTTTTTGACGGCCACTGAGTTTCAGAGGTAAGCAATCATGGCATTTGAGTGTGGTGCCCTCGGGCGTTCTGGCGGCAAGACTGCTCTGGAGTGCTTGCATTAACTTCTGGTGCACCTGCTGGCCCAAGATTCCGACGTCTCCCATGGTTCGATCAAGGAAGGCGAGGGCTGGGCTGCCAGCAGAATCCAGGTCGCCCGCCCTGGGGAAGTGATTCTAGAGCAGTATATTCAGGTGAGTGTCGGCGGAGAGGTCGTGGAAATTTACCTCGAGCGTGCCCGTGGGTGTTGAGCGACGATGATCTTCAGGGGCGGGATCTCATGATGCCAACTGTTCTCAGCGGAGTAATTGATCCTGTGGTCAATGATCGGATCACGACCTACGCCCTGACGGAGTGGCACGGAGTTTCATGGGACGAGACATCTGGATTTACCGTCCCGGGATCGTCTGATTAGCGCTATTCTGTAGCGTGGTTAAGCGGTCAATGGAAGTCCTGCTGGTCCTGCCTGATTTCTGATTGGGTGCGGATCTTGCTGCGCGAACTCCTCGCCCACGGAACCACCTTCAACGAGGCGAACTGAGGCATGATCACCGAGTGCGCGAAGGGCGAGACCCATGCGGCGACGCTGATCCTGGAATGCCTGGAGAAGAACGGCAGGAAGTTCGACGTGACAGAGGCGCTCCGCATGATCGCTGAGGCGAGCGACCCCCAATGGGAGCTGAAGAGCGTCCAGGCTGCTGTGCAGCTTGTCTTCGTCGGCGCAACGCGCCTCACCCACCTGCGCTGCACCCGAGGCAAGACCTCCGAGGCCGCCACCAACCCCGACGACGGCGACGGCCCGCCGCTTTGCGCAGCCGCCGTCCGCTGACGTTGCCGTCAGCTGCTGCCGTCGGACTCCTCGAAATGCTGATCAGAATTCTAAAGGAATTCTTCACTCTCGGAGCAGGTGTGCCTGCGGCAGGAAGGGTTAAGTCGCGCCGCACCATCTATGGCTCGTTCCGCCAAGCCTGGCGACGGTGACGACCTGCCACTTTGTGCAACACCCGTTCGCCGACGTTGCCGTCAGTTGCTGCTGTCAGACACCCAAAAGGCCCCCGCCGGAACATCATTCCGGCTGGGGGCATCGACATTTTTCGCAATCCGCCACTGCTAGGCGGTCAAGCTATTCTGACATATTGGAATAGATCTTCCCCGTGAGATCAGCGGATTTGCAGCCTCTCTGGCACTCGACAACCTCTCCGGGACCGTTGAGAGCCTCCAGTAAACCGGTGAGCTTCCGTCAAACTATATGACCAAGGAACAGGCGCAGGCGGCTGGCTGGAAACCAGGAAAGGTGCTAGGCAACGGCATTCCTGGTGGGCAGATAGGTGGCGATGTCTTCGAAAATGCGAATGGTCTCGTTCCTGGGGCGCCGGGTCGCACCTGGCGAGAGGCGGACCTGGGTATCAACCTCATGATGACGGAACGCTCCGAGCTGAGCAGGGCTCTCCTGGGCATTGAAGCGTTTGAACGGATCTCGTCGGTGCTGACCCGGGTCATGGATCAGGACGAGTCCTTCGGACTGGACGAAAGGTTCGCGGTGCGCTTTGCATAGCGGATGACCGGGACGCGAGCCCGAAGAAGCCCTGCCGGAGCATGTTGGTCCGGCGGAGCAGCGGCGCCGCCGCACCCTTTGGCGGCCCTTGTGGGCAGCGGTGGAAGGGGGTGCGGCGGCGCCGGCCGGTCAGATGTCGCGGAAGATCTCGATCTGCGCGCCGATCGTGTTCAGCCGCTCCGCCAGGTCCTCGTACCCCCGGTTGATGACGTAGACGTTGCGCAGCACCGACGTGCCCTCGGCCGCCATCATCGCCAGCAGGACGACCACCGCCGGGCGCAGCGCGGGCGGGCACATCATCTCGGCGGCGCGCCAGCGGGTCGGGCCCTCGACCAGGACGCGGTGCGGGTCGAGCAGCTTGATCTGGGCGCCGAGCCGGGTCAGCTCGGTCAGGTAGATCGCGCGGTTGTCGTAGACCCAGTCGTGGATGAGGGTGGACCCCATGGCGGTGGCGGCGATGGCCGCGAAGAACGGCACGTTGTCGATGTTGAGCCCGGGGAACGGCATCGGGTGGATCTTGTCGATGGGCGAGGTCAGCTTCGACGGGCGCACGGTGAGGTCGACGAGGCGGGTGCGGCCGTTGTCGGCCCGGTACTCCGGGGTCAGCTCGTGGTCCAGGCCCATCTCCTCCAGCACCGCGAGCTCGATCTCCATGAACTCGATCGGCACCCGGCGGATGGTGAGCTCCGACTCGGTGACCACGGCCGCGGCCAGCAGGCTCATCGCCTCGACCGGGTCCTCGGAGGGCGCGTAGTCCACGTCCCGGTCGATGGTCGCGACGCCGTGCACGGTGAGGGTGGTGGTGCCGATGCCCTCGACCCGCACCCCCAGCTCCTCAAGGAAGAAGCAGAGGTCCTGGACCATGTAGTTGGAGCTGGCGTTGCGGATGACGGTGGCGCCCTCGTACCGGGCGGCGGCCAGCAGTGCGTTCTCGGTGACCGTGTCGCCGCGCTCGGTCAGCACGATGGCCCGCTTCGGCGTGATGGCGCGGTCCACCTCGGCGTGGTAGGAGCCGTCGGTGGCCGTGATGTCCAGGCCGAAGTGGCGCAGCGCGTTCATGTGCGGCTGCACCGTGCGGGTGCCGAGGTCGCAACCGCCGGCGTAGGGGATGCGGAAGCGGTCGGCGCGGTGCAGCAGCGGGCCGAGGAACATGATCACGCTGCGGGTGCGGCGGGCGGCGTCGGTGTCCATCGCGGCCAGGTCCAGTTCGGCCGGCGGCACGATCTCCAGGTCGTTGCCGTCGTTGATCCAGCGGGTGCGCACCCCGATGCTGCCGAGCACCTCCAGGATGCGGTAGACCTCCTCGATCCGCGCCACCCGGCGCAGGGTCGTGCGGCCGGCGTTGAGCAGCGAGGCGCACAGCAGCGCGACACACGCGTTCTTGCTCGTCTTGACGTCTATGGCGCCGGACAGCCGGCGGCCGCCGACGACCCGCAGATGCATCGGACCGGCGTAGCCGAGCGCGACGATCTCGCTGTCCAGGGCCTCGCCGATCCGGGCGATCATCTCAAGACTGATGTTCTGATTACCGCGCTCGATGCGGTTCACGGCGCTCTGGCTGGTCCCCAGAGCCTCCGCCAACTGCGCCTGTGTCCAGCCTCGATGCTGGCGAGCGTCGCGGATGAGCCTGCCGATACGTACGAGGTAGTCGTCGGTCATGCCAAGAAGGCTATCTCATATATGAGATACGGCTACAGGGGCTGGTCCGTTCGTGGGCGAGCCGTGACCCGCCCGTCGACGGGGGTCCGCCGCGCCGACCTCACCGTACTGCCGAGGGTCCGGGGCGCCACCCGGGACGCGCAACGGAGGTACCCGGACGGCCGCGGCCCCATGGGTGACGGACGCGGCCGGCGCCCCGGCGGTTCCCGCCCCGACCGGCCGCGGCGGTTCCCGCCCCGACCGGCCGCCGCGGTCCCGCGTCCGGCCGCGCCGATCCTGTGCGCGGCCCTGTCTGGGCGGGCGGTGGGAGGGTAGTCGAGGGGTGCCGCGGGCGGGTGCCGGGCGCGGCGGGAACGCCCGGGGGCGTTCGGGGCGGGCCGGGGGTGTCCGGGGCGCCGCCGTGTACTAGAGTTATCTCGACATCGAGATATCTGCCGAGGCGTACCTGAGACCGGCAGCACGCGGTGGTACGCGCGAGAACATCCATGAAGGAGACTGTCGTGTCGGCGAACAGCTTCGACGCCCGCAGCGCCCTGCAGGTGGGCGGCGAATCGTATGAGATCTTCCGGCTGGACAAGGTGGAGGGCTCCGCCCGCCTGCCCTACAGCCTGAAGGTGCTGCTGGAGAACCTGCTGCGGACCGAGGACGGCGCCAACATCACGGCCGACCACATCCGCGCGGTCGGCGGGTGGGACTCCCAGGCCCAGCCGAGCCAGGAGATCCAGTTCACGCCGGCCCGCGTGATCATGCAGGACTTCACCGGCGTGCCCTGCGTGGTGGACCTGGCCACCATGCGCGAGGCGGTCAAGGAGCTGGGCGGCGACCCGGCCAAGATCAACCCGCTGGCCCCCGCCGAGCTGGTCATCGACCACTCGGTCATCGCCGACGTCTTCGGCGCCCCGGACGCCTTCCGGCGCAACGTGGAGCTGGAGTACGGCCGCAACAAGGAGCGCTACCAGTTCCTGCGCTGGGGCCAGACCGCGTTCGACGAGTTCAAGGTCGTCCCGCCCGGCACCGGCATCGTGCACCAGGTCAACATCGAGCACCTGGCCCGCGTCGTCATGGTCCGCGACGGCAAGGCGTACCCCGACACCCTGGTCGGCACCGACTCCCACACCACCATGGTCAACGGCCTGGGCGTGCTCGGCTGGGGCGTCGGCGGCATCGAGGCCGAGGCGGCCATGCTCGGCCAGCCGGTGTCGATGCTGATCCCGCGGGTCGTCGGCTTCAAGCTCACCGGCCAGCTGCCCACCGGCACCACCGCCACCGACCTGGTGCTGACCATCACCGAGATGCTCCGCAAGCACGGCGTGGTCGGCAAGTTCGTCGAGTTCTACGGCGAGGGCGTGGCCGCCACCTCCCTGGCCAACCGCGCCACCATCGGCAACATGTCGCCGGAGTTCGGCTCCACCGCCGCGATCTTCCCGATCGACGACGAGACGATCAACTACCTCAAGCTGACCGGCCGCTCCGAGCAGCAGGTCGCGCTGGTCGAGGCGTACGCCAAGGCCCAGGGCCTGTGGCTGGACCCGGCCGCCGAGCCGGACTACTCGGAGAAGCTGGAGCTCGACCTGGCCACGGTCGTCCCCTCCATCGCCGGCCCCAAGCGCCCGCAGGACCGCATCGTGCTGGCCAACGCCGCCGAGCAGTTCGCCGTGGACGTGCGCAACTACGTGACGGACGACGAGGAGGCGGGCAAGGAGTCCTTCCCGGCCTCCGACGTCCCGGCCACCCACAACGGCGTGCCGACCAAGCCGACCACGGTCACCACCCCCGAGGGCGACACGTACGAGATCGACCACGGCGCCGTCACCGTCGCCGCGATCACCTCGTGCACCAACACCTCGAACCCGTACGTGATGGTGGCCGCCGCGCTGGTGGCGAAGAAGGCCGTCGAGCGCGGCCTGACCCGCAAGCCGTGGGTCAAGACCACCCTGGCCCCGGGCTCGAAGGTCGTCACCGACTACTTCGACAAGTCCGGCCTGACCCCGTACCTGGACAAGCTGGGCTTCAACCTGGTGGGCTACGGCTGCACCACCTGCATCGGCAACTCCGGCCCGCTGCCGGAGGAGGTCTCCCAGGCGGTCAACGAGGCCGACCTCGCCGTCACCTCGGTGCTCTCCGGCAACCGCAACTTCGAGGGCCGGATCAACCCGGACGTCAAGATGAACTACCTCGCCTCGCCGCCGCTGGTCGTCGCGTACGCCATCGCCGGCTCGATGAAGGTGGACGTCACCAAGGACGCGCTGGGCACCGACACCGACGGCAAGCCCGTCTACCTCGCCGACATCTGGCCGACCGAGGCCGAGGTCAACGACGTGGTCGCCGGCGCCATCGGCCAGGACATGTTCAGCCAGTCCTACAAGGACGTCTTCGCGGGCGACGCCCAGTGGCAGGCGCTGCCGATCCCCACCGGCAACACCTTCGAGTGGGACACCGAGTCCACCTACGTCCGCAAGCCCCCGTACTTCGAGGGCATGGCGCAGGAGCCGGCGCCGGTCACCGACATCGCCGGTGCCCGCGTGCTGGCCAAGCTCGGCGACTCGGTCACCACCGACCACATCTCGCCGGCCGGCGCGATCAAGGCCGACACCCCGGCCGGCACGTACCTCACCGAGCACGGTGTGGAGCGGCGCGACTTCAACAGCTACGGCTCGCGGCGCGGCAACCACGAGGTGATGATCCGCGGCACCTTCGCCAACATCCGGCTGCGCAACCAGATCGCCCCGGGCACCGAAGGCGGGTTCACCCGCGACTTCACCCAGGACGGCGGACCGGTCGGCTTCATCTACGACGCCTCGCGCAACTACATCGAGCAGGGCATCCCGCTGGTCGTGCTGGCCGGCAAGGAGTACGGCTCCGGCTCGTCGCGCGACTGGGCGGCCAAGGGCACCGCGCTGCTGGGCGTGAAGGCCGTCATCGCCGAGTCCTACGAGCGCATCCACCGCTCGAACCTGATCGGCATGGGCGTGCTGCCGCTGCAGTACCCCGAGGGCGCCTCCGCGCAGAGCCTGGGTCTGACCGGTGAGGAGACCTTCACCTTCACCGGCGTGACCGCGCTCAACGAGGGCACCACCCCGCGCACGGTCAAGGTCACGACCGACACCGGCGTCGAGTTCGACGCCGTGGTCCGCATCGACACCCCTGGTGAGGCCGACTACTACCGCAACGGCGGCATCATGCAGTACGTGCTCCGCTCGCTGCTGCGCAAGTAACCGCACCGCGGCCGCACCCCGGCCGCCGCGTCCCCCGTACGGGCCGCACCTCCGTCACCCGGAGGTGCGGCCCGTACGCTTTTGCCGGTGTTTTGCCTGTTCCCCGCCGCTCTCGGCTGGTTCACTACTTGAACACGCCTGGTGGGAGGAGGTGTTGGGCCGCGGAAACAGCTTTCGGCCAAAGTTCCGGACGTTCGCCGACCCCACGTTTCGGGCAGGTCTCAACTCGGGAAAACTTGCCGTCCAAACTTACATTCGATCTTGCCCTGTTCGAGCGAAGTGGACTATACCTGTCGCGTCCAGGGGCCCGCGGAGCGCGGGAGCGGGCGGAGGACTCGGACCGGCTGCCTGAGACGGCGTCGGCTATCGTTCCTCGCCTCACTGGATGCAGAGCATCACTCACGCTTCAACTGTTCGCGGGCGTCGGCGGGTTCCGCTGCACCGCATGAGTCCTGGAGAGGGCGAGGACTTGAGCATGGGAACCGAGTTCAACCGGCGTGACGCAGTCAAGCGGGCGCTTGCCATCGGCGTTGTGGCCATTCCGAGCGCGTCGCTGCTGAGCGCGTGCGCGTCGAGCGGCGGCGGAGACAGCAGCTCTACCCCGTCCAAGGCGGCCGTCAGCAAGGGCAATCCGTTCGGCGTCGAGGCGAACACCGAGCTGGACGTGCTGATCTTCAAGGGCGGCTTCGGCGACGACTACGCCAAGCAGTTCGAGAAGCTGTACGGCAAGGAGTACCCGAAGGCGAAGATCTCGCACAACGCCACCCAGAACATCACCGGGTTGCTCCAGCCTCGTCTGAACGGCGGCACTCCGCCGGACGTCGTCGACGACTCCGGCAACGCGCAGATCAAGCTGGACGTCCTGCAGAAGGCCGACCAGCTCACCGACCTCACGCCGTTGCTGGACGCGCCCTCGGTCGACGACCCGAGCGTGAAGGTGCGCGACACCCTCATGCCGGGCACCATCGAACTGGGCACCATCGGGGGCAAGTTCGTCACCCTGCAGTACGTCTACACCGTCTTCGGCCTGTGGTACTCGGGCAAGCTGTTCAAGCAGCACGGCTGGACCGCCCCCAAGACCTGGGCGGACTTCATCTCGATGGGCGCGGAGATCAAGAAGGCCGGCATCTCCCCCTTCGCCCACCAGGGCAAGTACCCGTACTACATCAACGTCGCCATCGTGGACCTGGCCGTCAAGAACGGTGGCATGGACTGGCTGACGCGCCTGGACAACCTCGACGAGACCGTCTGGGACGACGCCGCGGCGAAGGCCGCCATCAACGCGGTCTACGAGATCGTGCAGAAGAACTACCTGCTGCCGGGCACCAACGGTATGACGCACATCGAGTCGCAGACCGCCTGGAACCAGTACAAGGCCGCCTTCATCCCCTGCGGCGCCTGGCTGGAGAACGAGCAACTGAAGGCCACACCCTCGGACTTCGAGATGACCTTCATGCCGATGCCCTCGCTCCCCGGTGACAAGCTGCCCTTCGACGCCCTGCGCGGCGGTGCCAACGAGCCGTTCATCGTCCCGAAGAAGGCCAAGAACGCGGCCGGCGGCATGGAGTTCATGCGCGTCATGCTCAGCAAGGCGGGTGCCACCTCCTTCGCGCAGAGCGCCAACTCCCTGACCGTGGTGAAGGACGGCATCGGCGACGACGTCCAGCTCCGGCCGGGCACCAAGTCCACCGTGACCGCGCTGAAGGCGGCCGGCGCCAACGTCTTCAACCCGACCTACCTGCAGACCGCCAGCTCGCTGGACGTCGACATGGGCAATGCCAGCTCGGAGCTGATGGCCAACCGCATCAAGCCCGACGAGTGGCTGAAGCGGGTCAAGGCGGCCACCGTGAAGGCCAAGAAGGGTTCCTGACATCGTCGGGCGGCGGCGCGGCCGGAGCACACGTCCGGCCGCGCCGCCGCCCACCCCGGATTCGCAGCGGAGCAGACCAGGGGCAGCAATGAGAAGAAACAGTAAGTACCCCTTTATCGTGGGATTCCTCATCGTCCCCGTCGCCTTGTACGCAGCGCTCGTGCTGTGGCCGTACATCCAGACGATCGGCTACTCGTTCACCGACTGGTCGGGCGAGTCGCAGAAGATGAACTTCGTCGGTTTCAAGAACTACACGACGCTGTTCTCCGACACCGTCTTCCGGCAGGCGCTGTGGCACAACATCCTGCTGCTGATCTTCCTGCCGGTGATCACGATCCTGCTGGCGCTGTTCTTCGCCTTCCTGCTCAACGTCGGAGGGCGTGGCGGCACCGCCGGAATCCACGGCGTGCGCGGCTCCGCGTTCTACAAAGTGGTCTTCTTCTTCCCCCAGGTGCTGTCGGTGGCCATCCTGGTGGTGCTCTTCGAGGCCGTCTACCGAAGCGACAGCGGCGGACTGCTCAACGGCATCCTGATCAAACTCCACCTGGAGAACGCCGACAAACCGATCGAGTGGCTGAGCGACCCGAGCCTGGTGCTCTGGTGCATTCTCGCCATCCTGGTCTGGTCCGGCGTCGGGTTCTACCTGGTGCTGTTCTCGGCGGCGATGCAGTCGATCCCGAAGGAGATCTACGAAGCCGCGCTGCTGGACGGCTCCGGTCGCGGGCAGACCTTCTTCAGGGTCACGATGCCCCTGCTGTGGGACAGCATCCAGACGGCCTGGGTCTATCTGGCCATCGCGGCCATGGACGCCTTCGCGCTGGTGTCCGCGCTGACCCCGGGCGTCTCCTACGGCGGCGGCCCGGACCACCACAGCGAGGTGCTCTCCACCGTCCTGATGCGCAACTTCCTCTACGCGGGGAAGAGCGGTTACGCCTGCGCCATGGGCGTCATCATCCTCCTGCTCACCCTGATCCTGTCCATCGTCACGCTCCGGGTCACCCGGCGCGAGCGCATCGAGTTCTGAACCGGGGGCGCGAGATGAGCACACCCACCATGGAGTCCCCCGCACCCGGACTGCCCGAGGAGCCGGTCGCGCCGCAGCAGCGGACAGCGGCCAAGCAGGCTCGGTTCGCCGACAGCGGCAGGGTCCTCAACGTCTTCTCCCACGGCTTTCTGATCCTGTGGGCGATCATGATCGTGCTGCCGCTGGCGTGGATCGTGATCAGCTCCTTCAAGACCGACGGTCAGATCGGCGGCAGCGCCTGGACCTGGCCGCACCACTGGTCGTTCGACGTCTTCCAGCGGGCCTGGAACAAGGGAATCGGCGGATTCCTGCTGCACACCGTGGTCGTGATGGTCTTCTCGGTGACCCTCACCATGCTCTTCGGCGCGATGGCCGCCTACGTCCTTTCGCGCTACGAGTTCCCGGGCAACCGCTTCCTCTACTACCTGTTCGTCGCCGGCGCGATGTTCCCGGTGTACCTGGCCCTGGTGCCGCTGTTCTTCATGGTGAAGAACCTCGGCATGCTCAACACCTACCAGGGTCTGATCCTCGTCTACATCGCCTACTCGCTGCCGTTCACCGTCTTCTTCCTGCACTCGTTCTTCCGGACGCTGCCGACGGCGATTCACGAGGCGGCCATGATCGACGGCTGCTCGCACTCCCGGGCGTTCTTCCAGGTCATGCTCCCCATGGCCAAGCCCGGCCTGATCAGCGTCGGCATCTTCAACGTACTCGGCCAGTGGAACCAGTACATCCTTCCGCTGACCCTCATGCAGAAGCAGACCGGTAGCGACCACGACCGGTCGGTGCTGACCGAGGGCCTGATGAACCTCGCGCTGCAGCAGGGCTACGCCGGCGACATGCCGGCCCTCTTCGCCGGTATGACCATCGCCATGATCCCGGTCCTCGTGGTCTACCTCTCGTTCCAGCGGCAGGTGCAGGCCGGCCTGACCGCGGGCACCATGAAGTGACCGGCGCGAGCATGGGAACGACCCTTGAGGGGAATGCCCCGGGGGGAAGGTGACGAAGGGGCGGCCCCCACCGCCCGTACGCCCGCGTCCAGCGGCCCCGCACACGCGGGGCCGCTGGTCCGCGTTCGGGGTGTCGGGCCGTAATGGGGCGGCTCTGCCCCTTGACGGGACATCATCGGAAACACTCAACTTAGAGTTCACATGTTGTAGACGACGGGGTCTCGCCGGTGTGAGCAGAGCCGCATCGGCCTTCCGGCCTCGTCCCGTGCGGGCCGCCGGGCCTCGGTCCGGCCGCCGGGCAGGAGTGGATGACGTGGAGACTCCGGGATCGCAGTCGTCGCTGCACCGGGCCAACCTGGAGCGGGTGGTGCGGGCCGTCCGGCTGGCCGGATCGCTCACCCAGGCGGAGATCGCGCGTACCACCGGCCTGTCGGCCGCGACGGTGTCGAACATCGTCCGCGAGCTCCGGGACAACGGCACGGTGCAGGTCACGCCGACCTCCTCGGGTGGTCGGCGGGCCCGCAGCGTGGCGCTGTCGGGGGACGCCGGGATCGTGGTCGGCGTCGACTTCGGCCACTCCCACCTGCGGGTGGCCGTCGGCAACCTCGCCCACCAGGTGCTGGCCGAGCAGTCCGAGCCGATCGACGTGGACGCCTCGGCGGCGGAGGGCTTCGACCGGGCCGAGCAGCTGGTGGACCGGCTCGTGCGGTCCACCGGGGTCAGCCGGGACAAGGTGCTCGGCGTGGGCCTGGGCGTGCCCGGCCCGATCGACGTCGAGTCCGGCACCCTGGGCTCCACGGCGATCCTGCCGGGCTGGAGCGGCCTCAACCCGCGCCAGGAGCTCTCCGGCCGGCTCGGCGTGCCCGTCCAGGTGGACAACGACGCCAACCTCGGCGCCCTCGGCGAGCTGGTGTGGGGCGCCGGGAGGGGGGTGCGCGACCTCGCGTACATCAAGGTGGCCAGCGGTGTCGGCGCCGGCCTGGTGGTCGACGGGCGGATCTACCGCGGCCCCGGCGGCACCGCCGGGGAGATCGGCCACATCACCCTGGACGAGGCCGGGCCGGTCTGCCGCTGCGGCAACCGCGGCTGCCTGGAGACCTTCACCGCGGCCCGCTACGTGCTGGAACTGCTCCGCGGCAGCCACGGCGACCAGCTCACCATCCCCAAGATGGTGCAGCTGGGACGGGAGGGGGACCCGGGATGCCGCCGGGTGATCGGCGACGTCGGGCGGCACATCGGAATGGGCGTGGCCAGCATGTGCAACCTGCTCAACCCGAGCCGGGTGGTGCTCGGCGGAGACCTCGCGGAGGCGGGGGAGCTGGTGCTGGGGCCGATCAGGGAGTCGGTGTCGCGCTACGCCATCCCCAGCGCCGCACAGCGGCTGTCGGTGATGCCGGGGGCGCTCGGGGCGCGGGCCGAGGTACTGGGCGCACTGGCCCTGGTCCTCAGCGAGTTGGGGGACTCCACCCTGCTCGACGGGAACACCTCGGTCGATACTCCGGCATTCTCCGCGTAACCGAGCGTTCACGCAGCTAACGAGACGTGCCGTTGCCATCTCGTTAAGTGTTTACTTCTTGACGACACCCGTCAACCGGAGTTGACTCACTCGCACCTCGGCCGCGGTGTTGCGGCCCTGTCAGGGAGGCAACCTCAATGAACGCAATGACGCGTCGGATTGTCATCGGCACGGCAGCGGTGTCGATGGCGCTCACCATGGCCGCGTGTGGCAAGGCGGGTGGCAGCAGCTCCGGCAAGGATAACAAGTCCATCGGCATCCTCCTGCCGGACAACGTGACGAACCGTTACAACCAGTTCGACAAGCCCTTGATGGAGAAGAAGATCAAGGAGCTCTGCTCGGACTGCAGCATCTCCTACGACGACGCCGGCGGTGACCCCAACAAGCAGGCGCAGCAGGTCAACACCATGGTCACCAAGGGTGTCAAGGTGCTGATCCTCGACCCGCAGGACTACGTGGCGATCAAGTCCTCGGTCGAGAACGCGGTGAAGAAGGGCGTCAAGGTCGTCGCCTACGACCGCTTCGCCGAGGGCCCGGTCTCGGCCTACGTCTCGTACGACAACGAGAAGATCGGTGAACTCCAGGGCCAGGCGCTGCTGGACGCCATGGGTCCCGCCGCCACCCCGTCGAGCAAGATCGTCATGATCGACGGCGACCCGTCCGACCCGAACGCCGCCCAGTTCAAGGCCGGCGCGCACAAGGCCCTGGACGGCAAGGTCAACATCGCCTACGAGCAGACCGGCCTGTGGAAGGACACCGAGGCCAACAAGAAGATGTCCGCGGCCATCACCTCCCTGGGCGCGAAGAGCATCGCGGGCGTGTACTCCGCCAACGACACGATGGCCGGCGGTATCGCCACCGCGCTCAAGGGCGCCGGCATCAACCCGCCGCTGACCGGTCAGGACGCCGAACTCACCGGCCTCCAGCGGATTCTGACGGGCACGCAGACCTCCACCATCTACAAGCCGTACGCGCCGGAGGCCAACGCCACCGCCGAGATCGCGGTCGACCTCATCGAGGGCAAGGACTTCAAGTCGATCACGGACACCACCGCCACCAGCGGCTCGGGCCAGTCCGTGCCGGCCCACCTGATCGGCGCCACCTCGGTGACCAAGGCCAACATCAACAGCACCGTCATCAAGGACGGCCTGTACAAGGTCTCGGACCTGTGCTCCGCCGAGTTCGTCGCGGCGTGCAAGGCGGCCGGTATCAGCGTCAGCTGATGAAGCGTCACCCGCGGTCCGAGTGAGGGCCGCCGCCTCCCGCAGAGCCTGTCCGGCGCTCCCGCCCCACCACCACCCCGCTGCCGGGGCGGGGCGCCGGACGGAAGGCGGCTGCGAGGGCGGCTGGTCGGAGCCGGCCGGCGGGTCACCGGGGAACGGGGGCGTCGTGCCCCCTCCCCGTACAGTTCTGTCATGTGTGCTGCCCAAGCAGCGCCCCCTCCGCGGCTGTTCACGAACGCCGCGGCATCCCCGCCGGTCAGGCGGCGAAGGAGATGGTTCACGTGTCCGCTACGCCCGTGCTGGCGTTGCGCGGAGTCTCCAAGCGATTCGGTGCGGTCCAGGCCCTCACCGACGTCGAACTGGAGGTCCATGCCGGAGAGGTTGTCGCCCTGGTGGGTGACAACGGTGCCGGCAAGTCCACCCTTGTCAAGACGATCGCGGGTGTCCACCCGATCGACGAAGGCCAGATCGAGTGGGAGGGCAAGCCGGTCGACATCAACCGGCCGCAGGACGCCCAGCACCTCGGTGTCGCCACCGTCTACCAGGACCTCGCGCTCTGCGACAACCTCGATGTAGTCGGCAACCTCTTCCTCGGCCGGGAGCTGCTCCGCGCGGGCGCCCTGGACGAGGTCACGATGGAGAAGCGCAGCCGCGAGCTGCTCGACACCCTCTCCATCCGCATCCCCAGCGTCCGCATCCCGATCGCCAGCCTCTCCGGCGGTCAGCGCCAGGTGGTGGCGATCGCCCGCGCGCTCATCGGCGAGCCCAAGATCGTCATCCTCGACGAGCCCACCGCCGCCCTCGGCGTCGAGCAGACCGCTCAGGTCCTCGACCTGGTCGAGCGGCTGCGCGAGCGCGGCCTCGGCGTCATCCTCATCAGCCACAACATGGCCGACGTGATGGCGGTCGCGGACACCGTGAGCGTGCTGCGGCTGGGCCGCAACAACGGTTCCTTCGACGTGAAGACGACCACCAACGAAGAGATCATCGCCGCTATCACCGGTGCCACGGACAACGCGGTGACCCGTCGGCGCGCGCGCAACACGGAGGCGGCCAAGTGAGCAGCGACAAGACCACCGCGGGCACCTCCACCACGGAGGAGGTCCCTCCGCCGGCCGTGCCGGCGATCGACCCCCGACTGCTGGTCCGCGAGCAGGGCCTCGCCGGCTACTGGACGGAGTTCAGGCGCCGGATCAAGGGCGGTGAACTCGGCTCGATGCCCGTCATCGCGGCCCTGATCATCATCGTCATCGTCTTCCAGCTGGCCAACGACCGCTTCCTGAGCGCCAACAACATCAGCAACATCGGCTACTACCTGGCCGGCACCGGCATGCTGTCCATCGGCCTGGTGTTCGTGCTGCTGCTCGGCGAGATCGACCTGTCGGTCGCCTCGGTCAGCGGTCTGGCCGCCGCGATCTTCGCGGTGTTCACCACCAGCCACGGGATGAACCTGTGGCTGGCGGCCCTGCTGACCCTCGTCATCGGTGCGCTCATCGGAGCCTTCCACGGCTTCTTCCTGGCCAAGGTCGGCGTTCCCGCGTTCGTGGTCACCCTCGCCGGCTTCCTCGGCTGGAACGGCTACATGCTGTGGCTGCTCCGCAAGACCGGCAGCATCTCGATCGCGGACAAGGGCCCGATCAAGATCATGGACCAGAACTCCTACTTCATGAACTCCGACGTCGCCGGCGCCTACATCCTGGCGACCGTCGGAGTCGCGCTGATGCTCGGCACCTCGCTGTTCGACCAGGCCCGCCGCCGCAAGGCCGGTGTGCCCTTCCGGGCCACCAGCGAGATCATCCTGCGCACGGCGCTGGTGGCGATCGTCTCCTACGGCGTCGCGATCGTGCTGAACAACTACAACGGTGTGCCGAACTCCCTGGTGATCTTCCTGGTCGTCCTGGTGATCTGCGACTTCGTGGTGCGCCGCACCACCTTCGGCCGCAAGGTCTTCGCCCTGGGCGGCAGCCTTGAGGCGTCCCGCCGAGCCGGTATCAGCGTGCCGGCCGTGCGGATCGCGGTGTTCTCCCTCGCCGGCGGCTTCGCGGCCCTGGGCGGCCTGTTCCTCGCGGGGCAGATCCAGACCGCCAACACCCAGGCCGGCAGCGGCAACGACCTGATGCTCGCCATCGCGGCAGTGGTCATCGGCGGCACCAGCCTCTTCGGTGGCCGCGGCAGCATCTGGTCGGCGCTCATCGGCGGCCTGGTGATCACGTCCATCCAGACCGGTCTCGACCTGCTCAACATGGACCAGTCGATCCAGTACATGATCACCGGCGCGGTGCTGCTGGCCGCGGTGATCATCGACTCGGTCTCCCGCCGCACCCAGCGGTCCTCCGGCCGGGCCTGACCCCGGCGCGGCGCGGCCGGCCCCCGGGGCCGGCCGCACTCCGCGCCGCAGCCCCTGACGCCCGCCGGGCGGCCCCGTCACCCGGGGCGCCCGGCGGGCGTGCCGCGTTCCGGGGCCGCCGGCGGGCCGGGCTCCGCAGCGCCCTCCCGGGCTTTCCAGCGCTCTCCGGTGCTCTCCCGGCTCCCCGGGCAGGGCGGGGCCGCGCGGAGGCCGCTCCCCGCCCGGTCGGGCGGGTGGACGGCGGGGCCGCCCGGCCGCCATACCGGACATGTGCTCGAATTGCCTGCCGGACACCTGGCTGAAGGCGGGCCCCGCCACTCGTCCCACGAGGTGGCGTCCGCCCGGGTGACCCGTCTCGCATGGGTCGGCCGCCGCGCCGATAACCGGAACACTAGACTCGCTCCAGGCCAAAGGCGGCCCACGCCGAGCGTGACAGGCAGACGACAGGAAGAGGAGGCACGGGGTGGCACTGCTGACCCGTATCAACGGTCCCCGCGACCTGGACCGGCTCGGCCCGCAGCAGCTGGAGCAGCTCGCCGGGGAGATCCGCGCCTTCCTCGTCGAAGCCGTCTCCAAGACGGGCGGCCACCTGGGCCCCAACCTGGGCGTGGTGGAGCTGACCATCGCGCTGCACCGCGTCTTCGACTCGCCGGTCGACCGCGTCCTGTGGGACACCGGGCACCAGGCTTACGTCCACAAGCTGCTGACGGGGCGGCAGGACTTCAGCCGGCTCAAGTCCACCGGCGGCCTGTCCGGCTACCCCTCGCGTGCCGAGTCCGAGCACGACGTGATCGAGAACAGCCACGCCTCCACGGTGCTCGGCTGGGCCGACGGCCTGGCCAAGGCCAACCAGCTGCGCGGCCGCGGCGACCACGTCGTCGCCGTGATCGGTGACGGCGCGCTCACCGGCGGTATGGCCTGGGAGGCGCTGAACAACATCGCCGCCGCCAAGGACCGCCCGCTGGTCGTCGTCGTCAACGACAACGAGTGGTCGTACTCGCCCACCATCGGCGGCCTGGCCAACCACCTGGCGACCCTGCGCACCACCGACGGCTACGAGCAGTTCCTCGCCCGTACCCGCGAGGTGCTGGAGCGCACGCCGCTCATCGGCCGGCCGCTGTACGAGACGCTGCACGGCGCCAAGAAGGGCCTGAAGGACTTCATCACCCCGCAGGGGATGTTCGAGGACCTGGGCCTGAAGTACCTCGGCCCGATCGACGGCCACGACATCGAGGCCGTGGAGTCCGCGCTCCAGCGCGCCAAGCGCTTCCGCGGTCCCGTGCTGGTGCACTGCATCACCGAGAAGGGCCGCGGCTACACCCCCGCCGAGCGGGACGAGACCGACCGCTTCCACGGCATCGGCCCGATCCACCCCGACACCGGCCTGCCCATCGCCGCCGGCGGGGCCGACTGGACCTCCGTCTTCGGCGACGAGATGCTGGAGCTGGGCCGGGAGCGCGAGGACATCGTCGCCATCACCGCCGCGATGCTGCACCCGGTGGGCCTGACGAAGTTCGCCAAGGAGTTCCCCGACCGCGTCTACGACGTCGGCATCGCCGAGCAGCACGCCGCGGTCTCCGCCGCGGGCCTGGCCACGGGCGGGCTGCACCCGGTGGTCGCGGTCTACGCGACCTTCCTGAACCGCGCCTTCGACCAGGTGCTGATGGACGTCGCCCTGCACCGCTGCGGGGTCACCTTCGTGCTGGACCGGGCCGGTGTGACCGGCAGCGACGGTCCGTCCCACAACGGCATGTGGGACATGTCGATCCTCCAGGTGGTGCCGGGCCTGCGGATCGCCGCGCCGCGCGACGCCGACCAGGTCCGCGCCCAGCTGCGCGAGGCCGTCGCCGTGGAGGACGCGCCCACGGTGGTGCGCTACTCCAAGGGCGCCGTCGGCCCCGCCGTCGCCGCGGTCGGACGGATCGGCGGCATGGACCTGCTGCGCCCGCCGGCCGAGGGCACCGAGCAGCCCGACGTGCTGCTGATCTCCGTGGGAGCGCTGGCCCCCATGTGCCTGGAGATCGCCGCACTGCTCGACGCCCAGGGCATCACCTCCACCGTGGTCGACCCGCGCTGGGTCAAGCCCGTCGACCCCGAGCTGCCCGCGCTGGCCGCCCGCCACCGGGTCGTGGTCACCGTCGAGGACAACGGACGGGCCGGCGGCGTCGGCTCCTCCATCGCGCAGGCCCTGCGGGACGCGGAGGTCGACGTCCCGCTGCGCGACTTCGGCATCCCCCAGGAGTTCCTGCCGCACGGCTCCCGCAAGGACGTCATGGCCGCCGTGGGGCTGACCGCGCCCGCCATCGCCCGGCAGGTCACCGGCGTCGTCGCCACCCTCGGCGGCCGGTTCGCCGACGAGGCCGCCGACCCGGCCGGGGCCGAGGGCGACCCCGCCGACACCGGTCGCGCCGCCCGCGACTGAGCCAGGCCGGGGCCTGCCGGGTCCGGCCCGCGCCCAGGGAAGAGGGGGGCACCCGCACGGGTGAACCCCCTCTTCCGCTGGCGTACGCGTGAGCGCGCCTTTCCGGGTGAGACGACCCACCGCAGTGGAGTAACGACGTCGCCTGGAATCGGGAGGGCGGCACCTCGCCGCTCGCGACCCCAGGAGGTGCGCCTTCGTGGACACCGGATTCCAGGACAGCTCGACCCCGCCGCGCCGCGGGCTCTTCCGGGCGAAGACCGTCGAGGAGTCCATCGCGGACACCGAGGACCCCGAGCGCGGGCTGCGCAAGGAGCTGTCCACGCTGGACCTGGTGGCCTACGGCGTCGGTGTGATCATCGGCACCGGCATCTTCGTGGTGACCGGCTCGGTCGCCAAGCAGTACGCCGGCCCCGCGGTCGCGCTGGCGTTCATCGCCGCCGGCGTCGTGTGCGCGCTGGCCGCGCTCTGCTACGCGGAGTTCGCCTCCACCGTGCCGGTGGCCGGCTCCGCGTACACCTTCGGCTACGCCTCCATCGGGGAGCTGCCCGCCTGGATCATCGGCTGGGACCTGGTGCTGGAGCTGGCGCTGGGCGCGGCGGTGGTGGCCGGCGGCTGGTCCGGCTACATCGCCAGCCTGCTCTCCGACGCCGGGGCGGACGTGCCCGCCTCGCTCAGCCACCAGGGCGGCGGCTTCGGCTTCGACATCCTGGCCGCCGCGCTGGTCCTGGTGCTCACCGGCATCGTGATGGTCGGCATGAAGCTGTCGGCCCGGGTCACGGGCGTGGTGGTGGCGGTGAAGGTCACCGTGGTGCTCCTGGTGATCTTCGCCGGCCTCTTCTACGTCACCGGCGGCAACTACCACCCGTTCCTGCCGCCCTCGCGGTCCAACACCGGCGGCGGCTCCCAGCTGCACGCCCCGCTGGTCCAGGTGATGTTCGGGTTCACCCCGTCCTCGTTCGGCGTGATGGGCATCTTCTCCGCCGCCGCCGTGGTCTTCTTCGCCTTCATCGGCTTCGACATCGTCGCCACCGCCGCCGAGGAGACCCGCCACCCGCAGCGGGACCTGCCGCGCGGGATCTTCGGCTCCCTGGTGGTCTGCACCGTGCTGTACGTGGCGGTGTCGCTGGTCGTCACCGGGATGGAGAAGTACTCGAAGCTGGACACCAGCGCCCCGCTGGCCAACGCGTTCACCTCGGTCGGGGCGCACTTCTGGGCCGACGTGATCAGCTTCGGCGCCGCCGTCGGCCTCACCTCGGTGGTGCTGATCCTGCTGCTGGGCCAGACCCGGGTGTTCTTCGCGATGAGCCGGGACGGGCTGCTGCCCCGGGCCTTCTCCCGGGTCCACCCGCGCTTCGGCACCCCCTACCGCACCACGCTGCTGCTGGGCACGGCCGTCGCGGCGATCGCCGGCTTCTTCAGCGTCGGGCAGCTGGAGGAGATGGTGAACATCGGCACGCTCTTCGCGTTCATCGTGGTCGCCGTGGGCGTGGTGGTGCTCCGCCACACCCGCCCCGACCTGCACCGGGCGTTCCGTGCGCCGTGGGTGCCGTTCCTGCCGGCGCTGTCGGTGTGCGCCTCGCTGTGGCTCATGATCAACCTCAGCGTCGAGACATGGCTGCGGTTCGCCGGCTGGATGGTCGTCGGCCTGGCCGTCTACTTCGGCTACGGCCGCGGTCACAGCCGGCTGGCACGCGGCCGCTGAGCCCGCCCCCGTCCCGCGGCCCGGCGGGTTCACCGGCCCCGGGCGGCCACCCGCCCCGGCCCGTTTCCGGGCCGGGGCCGCGCGGTGGTAGAAATGCGCGAGAGCTCGCGCGGGACGATCGAGGTGGCGTAAGGCATGGCCGAATCCAAGGGGTCCAAGGAATCGACGGGACCCGACAGCACCGGTGGCACGACGCTGCCGGGCTCCAAGAAGCGCAAGGGCATAGTGGCCCGGCTGCGCCCTTACGCCGTGGGTGTCATGGCGATGGTCGTGGTCTTCGGCGGCTCCGCGGTCATCGGCAAGCACGTGCGGGACAACAAGGACGACAAGGTCCGCAACCCCACCGGCGCCGCCGCGCCCGCCCCGGTGCCCACCGGCCCGGCCGACAGTGCCTCGCCGAGCCCCACCGCGGCCTCCGGGTCGAAGCTCCAGATCGCCATCCACCCGTCGGCGCCGGTGACCGTCACCATCTACGAGGACCTGCGCAGCCCCGACTCCAAGGCGTTCGCGGACGAGTACCAGGACACCTTCCGCCAGCTGCTGACGACCGGTCAGGTCGAACTCCACTACCAGCTGGTCACCGCCACCGACAGGACCTACGGCGGCACGGGTTCGGAGTACGTGGCCAACGCCGCGGCGTGCGCGCAGGACCAGAGCCGCTTCACGCAGTTCGTCCTGCAGGTCTGGCAGCACCAGCCCGACCCGCACTCCGACACCCTGGCCGACGAGAACCAGATAAAGAGTCTCGCGAGGAAGGCCGGCGGGATCAAGATGGCCACCTTCGAGCCCTGCATCGAGCAGGGCGACCACATCGGGTGGGTGCGCAGCTCGCAGGCCGACTTCGCCGCCTCGAAGCTGGGCTCGGTGCCGGCCGTGGAGATCGACAACAAGCCGGTGAAGGACGTGCGCACCTCGCTCACCCCGGCCGAGCTGCGCTCCGCGGTCGAGAAGGAGGTCAAGCGCGTGGTCGCGCTCCAGGCCACCCCGACGGCCTCGCCCACCCTGCACTGACAGGAGCGGGCGCCGGCGCCCAGGCGCACTGAACGGCGGGCCGCGGACCACCCTCACGGGTGCGTACCGCGGCCCGCCGTTCCCGTGTCGCGAGCCGCGGGCCCCGAGCTCCCCGGGGCCCCGCGGCATGACACGGCCGCGGCACCAGCTCCCAGGAGCCCTGGCATCCGGCCCGGACACCGCCGGCGGGGCGCCCGTACGGCCCGCGACGCGGCGGTGCCCGGCGCCCCCTCGCGGGGGAGGCCGGGCACCGGGCGGCCGGGTGGGGCCGTCAGACCGCCGGGACGCTCGCCACGCCCGGTTCCAGGAACGGCTTGCCGTTCACCCGCTGGGACACGCCCTCCCGGTCCAGGTACGGCGTGACGCCGCCCAGGTGGAACGGCCAGCCCGCGCCGGTGATCAGGCACAGGTCGATGTCCTGCGCCTCGGCCACCACGCCCTCGTCCAGCATCAGCCCGATCTCCTGGGCCACCGCGTCCAGCACCCGCGCGCGCACCTGCTCCCCGGTGAGTACCGTGTCGCCCTGCTCGACCAGCGCCAGCACCTCGGGGTCCAGCTCCGGCCTGCCCGAGTCGTGGACGTAGAATCCGCGCTTGCCGGCCCTGACCATGGCCGCCAGGTTCCGCGAGACGGTGAACCGCTCGGGGAAGGCGTCGTGCAGCGTCTGCGACACGTGCAGGCCGATGGCCGGGCCGACCAGCTCCAGCAGCACCAGCGGCGACATCGGCAGGCCCAGCGGCTCCACCGCCCGCTCGGCGACGTCCCACGGGGTGCCCTCGTCGATGGCGTTCTGGATCTCGCCCATGAAGCGGGTCAGGATGCGGTTGACCACGAACGCCGGGGCGTCCTTGACCAGTACCGCGGTCTTCTTCAGCTTCTTCGCCACGGCGAACGCGGTGGCCAGCGAGGCGTCGTCGGTCGCCTCGGCCCGCACCACCTCCAGCAGCGGCAGCACCGCGACCGGGTTGAAGAAGTGGAAGCCGACCACCCGTTCGGGGTGCGCGAGCTTCGCGGCCATCTCCGACACCGACAGCGAGGAGGTGTTGGTGGCCAGTACCGCGTCCGGCCGTACCACCGCCTCCAGTTCGGCGAAGACCTGCTGCTTGACGCCCATCTCCTCGAAGACGGCCTCGATCACGAAGTCCGCGTCGCCGAACGCCGCCGCCTTGTCCAGGTGGCCGGTGACCAGGCCCTTGAGCCGGTTGGCCTGGTCGGGGCGGACCCGGCCGCGGGTCAGCAGCCGGTCGATCTCGCCGTGCACGGAGGCGACGCCCTTGTCGATCCGCTCCTGGTCGACGTCGGTGAGCACCACCGGCACCTCAAGGCGGCGGGCGAACAGCAGCGCCAGCTGGGAGGCCATCAGGCCCGCGCCCACCACGCCGACCTTGGACACCGGACGGGCCAGCGACCGGTCCGGCGCGCCCACGGGCCGCTTGCCGCGCTTCTGCACCAGGTTGAAGGCGTAGACCCCGGCCCGCAGCTCGCCTCCCATGATCAGGTCGGCCAGCGCCTCGTCCTCGGCGGCGAACCCCTGCCGCAGGTCGCCGCCGCGGGCCGCCGAGATGAGCTCCAGCGCCCGGTAGGCGGCCGGGGCCGCGCCGTGCACCTTGCTGTCGGCGATCTCCCGGCCGCGCGCCACCGCCAGGTCCCACGCCTCGCCGCGGTCCACCTGCGGGCGGGCCACCTCCAGCTGGCCGCGCAGCACGGCGGCGGTCCAGGCGAGCGACTGCTCCAGGAAGTCGGCGGCCTCGAACAGGGCGTCGGCGATGCCGAGTTCGAAGACCTGGGCGCCCTTGAGCTGGCGGTTCTGGTTGAGCGCGTTCTCGATGATGACGGTGACCGCCCGGTCGGCGCCGATCAGGTCGGGCAGCAGCGTGCAGCCGCCCCAGCCCGGCACCAGGCCGAGGAAGACCTCGGGCAGCGCGAACGCCGGGACCGACGCGGAGACGGTCCGGTAGGTGCAGTACAGGCCGATCTCGACGCCGCCGCCCATGGCCGCGCCGTTGTAGTACGCGAAGGTCGGCACCGCCAGCGACCGCAACCGGGAGAAGACCTCGTGGCCGCCGCGGCCGATCGCCAGCGCCTCCTCGCGGCGGGCCAGCAGCTCCACGCCCTTGAGGTCGGCGCCGACGGCGAAGATGAACGGCTTGCCGGTGATCCCGACGCCGATGATCTCCCCGTCCGCGGCCTCCTTCTCGACCTGGTCCAGCGCCGCGTCCAGGTGGCCCAGCGACCGCGGGCCGAAGGTGGAGGGCTTGGTGTGGTCGAAGCCGTTGTCCAGCGTGACGAGGGCGAACCGGCCGGCCCCCGGCAGCTCCAGGTGGCGTACGTGGGCCTGGGTGACGACCTCGTCGGGGAAGCGCTCGGCCGCCTGGGCCAGCAGGTCCTTGGTGGTGGGCTCGCTCACTTGTCCCCCTCGAAGTGCGGGTTCTCCCAGATGACGGTGCCGCCCATGCCGAAGCCGACGCACATCGTGGTGATGCCGTAGCGCACCTGCGGCTGGTCCTCGAACTGCCGGGCCAGCTGCGTCATCAGCCGCACCCCGGAGGAGGCCAGCGGGTGCCCGAACGCGATGGCGCCGCCGTACTGGTTGACCCGCGGGTCGTCGTCCGCGATGCCGTAGTGGTCCAGCAGCGACAGCACCTGCACGGCGAACGCCTCGTTCACCTCGATCAGGCCGATGTCGTCCATCGTCAGGCCGGCCCGGGCGAGCGCCTTCTCGGTGGCCGGGATCGGGCCGATGCCCATCACCTCCGGCTCGACGCCGGCGAACGCGTACCCCACCAGGCGCATCTTCACCGGCAGGCCCAGCTCCTCGGCCACGTCCTCGGCGGCCAGCAGCGAGGCGGTGGCGCCGTCGTTGAGGCCGGCGGAGTTGCCCGCGGTGACCCGGCCGTGCGGGCGGAAGGGGGTCTTCAGGCCGGCCAGCTGCTCGACCGTGGTGCCGGGCCGCATCGGCTCGTCCGCGGTGGCCAGGCCCCAGCCGGTCTCCCCGCCCTCGGGGGAGGTGCGGCGCACCGCGATCGGCACCAGGTCCGGCTGGACCCGGTTGTCGGCGTAGGCCTTGGCGGCCTTCTCCTGGCTGCGCGCCGCGTACGCGTCGGCCCGCTCCCTGGTCAGCCGCGGGAAGCGGTCGTGCAGGTTCTCCGCGGTCATGCCCATGAACAGCGCGGACTCGTCGACCAGCTTCTCCGAGACGAACCGCGGGTTGGGGTCCACGCCCTCGCCCATCGGGTGGCGGCCCATGTGCTCCACCCCGCCGGCCACGACCACGTCGTAGGCGCCCAGCGCGATGCCGCCCGCGGTGGTGGTCACCGCGGTCATGGCGCCGGCGCACATCCGGTCGATGGAGAAGCCCGGCACGGTCGTCGGCAGCCCGGCCAGGATGGCGGCCGTGCGGCCCAGCGTCAGGCCCTGGTCGCCGATCTGCGTGGTGGCGGCCACGGCCACCTCGTCGATCCGGCCCGGCTCCAGGCCCGGGTTGCGCCGCAGCAGCTCCCGGACGCACTTGATCACCAGGTCGTCGGCGCGGGTCTCGTGGTAGATGCCCTTGGGGCCCGCCTTGCCGAACGGTGTCCGGACGCCGTCGACGAAAACGACGTCCCTCGCGGTACGAGGCACCTTCACTCCCCTTCGATTGAGTCCGCTCGCCTCCGGGCTCCCCCCAGGGCGCTAACCAGGGGTTCACCACGGGCTTCCCGGTACCCGGAGCCTGCGGCCGGCGTGTTGCCCGCCATGCTACTCGCGGGTAACCCATATGCGCACGGGTACCCGGTGAAGCGGTGCACGTCACATTCCGCGTCGCGTTCGGGGGCGTCGAGCGGCGCACCCCGATGGCCGCGCGGTATCGCCCGGCCGGGTGTTACCCGAGGTTACTCGCTCGGGTCACCAGAGGTTACTCCTCGGTCGGCTGGGTGAGGAGGGCGCGGGTGAGCAGGGGAGTGGTGAGCTTGACCTGCCAGGGGCGGGCACCCAGGCAGGTCAGCTCGGCGGACACCGCCTCGGGCGACGGCTCGGCCGGGGGAGCCCAGCACAGCCGGCGCACGGTGTCGGGGGAGAGCAGGTTCTCCTGCGGCAGGTTCAGCTCCTCGGCCAGCGCCGACACCGCGGCGCGGGCCGCGCTGAGCCGGGCCGCGGCCTGCGGGTCCTTCTCCGCCCAGGCCCGCGGCGGCGGGGGACCGGTGAACGGGCCGGTCGGCTGCGGCAGCTCCCGCTCCGGCAGCGCGCGGGCCCGGTCCACGGCGGCCTGCCACACCTCCAGCTGCCGGCGGCCCATCCGATGGCCGAACCCCGGCAGCGCGGCCAGCGCGTGCGCGTTCGACGGCAGCTCCAGGGCCGCGGCCACGATCGCCGCGTCGGTGAGCACCCGCCCCGGCGAGACGTCCCGCTCCCGGGCGGCCTGGTCCCGGGTCTGCCACAGCTCCCGGACGACGGCGATCTGCCGGCGCCGGCGCACCTTGTGCATCCCCGACGTCCGCCGCCACGGGTCCACCCGCGGCGCCGCCGGGGGAGCGGCCGCGATGGCCGCGAACTCCTCCAGCGCCCACTCCAGCTTGCCCTGGCCGCGCAGCTCCTCCTCCAGCGCGTCGCGCAGGTCCACCAGCAGCTCCACGTCGAGCGCGGCGTACCGCAGCCACGGCTCGGGCAGCGGGCGGGTGGACCAGTCGACGGCCGAGTGCCCCTTCTCCAGGACGTAGCCGAGCACGTTCTCCACCATCGCGCCCAGGCCGACCCGGGCGAAGCCGGCCAGCCGCCCGGCCAGCTCGGTGTCGAAGAGGGAGGTCGGCCGCATGCCGAGTTCGAGCAGGCAGGGCAGGTCCTGCGTGGCGGCGTGCAGCACCCATTCGGTCCCGGAGAGCGCGGAGCCGAGCGCGGCGAGGTCGGGGCAGCCGACGGGGTCGATCATGGCGGTCCCGGCGCCGGCGCGGCGCAGCTGGACCAGGTAGGCGCGCTGCCCGTAGCGGTAGCCGGAGGCGCGCTCGGCGTCCACGGCGACCGGGCCGGTGCCGGAGGCGAAGGCGTCCACCACCTCGGCGAGGGCCTTCGACGTCGCCGTCACCGGCGGGATGCCCTCGCGTGGTTCGAGCAGGGGGACCGGCGCCGGGCGTACGGGGGTTGCGGTCTCTTTGGCGTCGGTCACCTGTCAAGGGTAGCCGTGCGGCGCCGATCCGGTGGATCGGCGCCGCTGCGCCGTACGGAGGCCGGGCCCCGCCGGGCCTTGAGGCGCGGTGCGGTCAGCGGGTCAGTGGATGATCCCGGTGCGCAGCGCCACCGCCACCATGCCGGCCCGGTCCCCGGTGCCCAGCTTGCGGGCGATCCGGGCCAGGTGCGACTTCACGGTGAGCGCGGACAGGCCCATGCTCACGCCGATCGCCTTGTTCGACTGGCCCTCCGCGACCAGCCGCAGCACCTCCACCTCGCGCCCGGACAGCTCCCGGTAGCCGCCGTTGTGGCCGGGCACGCCGGGCGGGCGGCGCTGGAGGCGGGCGGCGGTGGCGCCGAGCGGGGCGAGCCCGGGGCGCCCGGCCAGCGCGCCGGCGGTGTTGCGGGTCCCGGTCACGACGTAGCCCTTGACGCCGCCGGCCAGCGCGTTGCGCACCGCGCCGATGTCGTCGGCGGCCGACAGGGCCAGGCCGTTGGGCCAGCCGGCCGCGCGGGTCTCGGCGAGCAGGGTCAGCCCGGAACCGTCGGGCAGGTGGACGTCGGCGACGCAGATGTCGCGGGGGTTGCCGACACGCGGGCGGGCCTCGGCGATGGAGGAAGCCTCGATCACGTCCCGGACTCCGAGCGCCCACAGATGCCGCGTGACTGTGGAGCGGACCCGCGGGTCGGCGACGACGACCATGGCCGTCGGCTTGTTCGGTCGGTAGGCGACCAGACTCGTGGGCTGCTCGAGAAGGACGGACACCGGGCCTCCTGTGGCAAAGGGGACTGAAACGGTCACAGTCCTTTTCGGCAGCATCCCGGTCCGGCTTTAGCGGAAGATCACGATTTGTTGTGAGGTAATTTCAGGTCATTCCCGGCGAATCGGACGGCCGATCGAACGCAAGCGGTCGAAACCCCGCACAAGACCCCGAATTCGCTCACACTCGAACGTTCGGGATCACCCTCACGGCGGTACGCTGCCGCACACTTGCGACGGTAGGGCGGCTCCGGTGCGTTCGTGCGCGGCCTGCTCGCGTCCCCGCGTCCTCGCGCCTCACATGCTCGCGTGCTCGCGGGGCGGCCAGGGCCGCTGAGGCCCCGGCGCGGTCCGACGGCCCGCGCCGCCTCAGGTGTGGCGCTTCGGCAGCGGCACCACGCCGCCGGCCGCGCGCACCGGCCCGTCGGCGCCCTCCACCGGCGGCAGGCCGGCGCACGCGCACAACAGGTCGCAGAACGCCGCCAGGTGGGCGGCGGCGTCCGGCCCGGCGCCGCCGGGCAGCTCCTGCGGCGTCCACGAGGCGCGGATCTCGATCTGCGTGTCGTCGCGGCGGTCGGCGAGCCCCCCGAAGTAGTGCGAGGACGCCCGCGAGACCGTCCCGCCGGCCGCGTGGTACGCCGCGCCCCAGGAGGCCAGCGCTCCGGTCAGCCACGACCAGCTGACCTCGGGCAGCAGCGGGTCGGCCGCCATCTCCGGCTCCAGCTCCGCACGCGTCAGGGTCACCACCCGGAACTCGCCCTGCCACGCCTCCTGTCCGTCCGGCTCGTGCAGCAGCACCAGCCGCCCGTCGGCGAGCTCCTCGCCGCCCGACAGCACGGTGGCCTCCACCGCGTACGCGTACGCCGCCAGCCGCCGCGGCGCCGTGACCTCCTCGATCCGCACCTCGGCGCGTACGCGCGCGGCCCGCAGGCCGTCCACCGCCCGCCGGAAGGAGAAGGGGGCCTCGTCCGCCGAGTGCCCGTGAACCGCAGCCATGCCCGGAAGAGTAGGCGGCCCGGGTGTCCAACGTCGGCACCAACACCCGCTTCTTGACGCCGTGCCTCCACCGCCGGGGGAGCACGCGGTGAGTGGGAACGGGCGGGCGGGCGTGGTGGACTGGCTGGCGACGGGTCCCAGGCGGCTCCCGGGCGAAACCCCCGGGGGGCCGGAGGCGAAGCGCGGGCAACGGAGCGTGAAAGGATGGGCAGGTGAGTGCGCAATCGCAGAACGCAGTTTTCGTGCAGGACTCCCCCTTCCTCCGGGCATGCCGAGGGGAGGCCGTGCCCTACACGCCCGTGTGGTTCATGCGTCAGGCCGGGCGGTCGCTGCCCGAGTACCTGAAGGTGCGTGAGGGCATCCCGATGCTGGAGTCGTGCACGCGGCCGGAGCTGGTCGCGGAGATCACGATGCAGCCGGTGCGGCGGCACGGCGTGGACGCCGCGATCTTCTTCAGCGACATCGTCGTGCCGTTGAAGGCCATCGGGCTGGACCTGGACATCAAGCCGGGCGTCGGCCCGGTGGTCGCCGACCCGATCCGGACCCGGGCGGACCTGGCGCGGCTGCGGGACCTGGAGCCCGAGGACGTCCGCTACATCACCGAGGCGGTCGGGCTGCTGGTCGGGCAGCTGGGAGCGGTTCCGCTGATCGGCTTCGCCGGGGCGCCGTTCACACTGGCCAGCTACCTGGTCGAGGGCGGCCCGTCGCGCAACCACGAGCACACCAAGGCCATGATGTACGGCGACCCCGAGCTGTGGCGGGACCTGATGGACCGGCTGGCCGACATCTCCTCGGCGTTCCTGAAGGTGCAGATCGAGGCCGGCGCGAGCGCGGTGCAGCTCTTCGACTCCTGGGCGGGCGCCCTCGCGCCGGCCGACTACCGGCGGCACGTGCTGCCCGCCTCGGCCAAGGTGTTCGACGAGGTCGCCTCCTACGGGGTGCCGCGCATCCACTTCGGCGTCGGCACCGGCGAGCTGCTCGGCCTGATGGGCGAGGCCGGCGCGGACGTCGTCGGCGTGGACTGGCGGGTGCCGCTGGACGAGGCGGCGCGGCGGGTCGGCCCCGGTAAGGCGCTCCAGGGCAACCTGGACCCGGCCGTGCTCTTCGCGCCCACCAGCGCCGTCGAGGACAAGGCGCGGCAGGTGCTCGACACGGCGCGGACCGCCGGCCGCGGGCACGTGTTCAACCTCGGCCACGGTGTGCCGCCCAACACCGACCCGGACGCGCTGACCCGGCTGGTGGACTTCGTCCACCGGGAGTCGGAGCGCTGATGCCCGCCGCCGGGGCCGCCGCCCCTCCTCGGGGCCCGGCCGGGCGGTCTGCGACAGTGGGCCCATGAGCACGACGCGGGACAGCCGGGACGAGGGCGGCACGGCCGCCGCCGGGCACGTGGTGGTGGTCGGCGGCGGCATCGCGGGACTCAGCGCCGCCTACGACCTCGCCCGGGCCGGGGTGGGGGTGACGCTCCTCGAAGCGTCGACGCGGGTCGGCGGCAAGCTGCGCACCGGCGAGGTCGGCGGCGTCCCCGTCGACCTGGGCGCCGAGTCGCTGCTCGCCCGCCGCCCGGAGGCGGTCGGGCTGGCCCGCGAGGTCGGCCTCGGCGACGACCTGGAACCGCCGGCCGTGCTCGGCGCCACCCTGTGGACCCGCGGCCGGCTGCGGCCGATGCCCAAGGGCCACGTCATGGGCGTGCCCGGCGACCTGGAGTCGGTGGCGGCCTCCGAGGTGCTCTCGGCGGCCGGCCTGGCCCGGCTGCCGCTGGACCTCGAACTGCCCCGCACCGAGGTCGGCGAGGACACCGCGGTGGGCGGGTTCGTCGCCGCCCGGCTCGGCAACGAGGTGGTCGACCGGCTGGTGGAGCCGCTGCTCGGCGGGGTGTACGCCGGAGACGCCTACAAGCTGTCGCTGCGCGCGGCCGTCCCGCAGCTGTACTCCGCCGCCCGGGAGGGCCGCTCGCTGATCGAGGCGGCCCGCGCGATCCAGGCCGCGGCCGCGGCCCGCGGTGCCACCGGGCCGGTCTTCAACGGTGTGCGCGGCGGCGTCGGACGGCTCCCGCAGGCCGTCGCCGACGCCTGCCGGGCCGCCGGCGCGGTCATCGAGACCGGCACGCCCGTCCGCGGCCTGCGCCGGACCGGCCGGACCGGCTGGACGGTGCTCCTGGACGGCCGCGAACTGGCCGCCGACGCCGTCGTACTGGCCGCCCCGGCGCCCGCCGCCGCCCGCCTGCTGGCCGACGAGTCACCGGCCGCGGCGGCCGAGCTCGGCGCCGTCGAGTACGCCGGCATGGCACTGGTCACCATGGCGTTCCGCCGCGCCGACCTGGCCGGCCTGCCGCACAGCAGCGGCTTCCTGGTGCCGCCGGTGGACGGCCGCACCATCAAGGCGTCGACCTTCTCCAGCCACAAGTGGGGCTGGCAGGAGCGCGCCGGGCAGGACACCTTCGTGCTGCGCACCTCCGTCGGCCGGCACGGCGACACCGCCGACCTGGAACGGGACGACGCCGACCTGGTGCGGCTCTCCCGGGCGGACCTGGCCGACGCGGTGGGGCTGCGCGCGGTGCCGGTCGACTCCCGGGTGACGCGCTGGCAGGGCGGGCTGCCGCAGTATGCCGTCGGCCACCTGGACCGGGTGCGGCGGGTCCGGGAGGCCGCCGCGAAGCTGCCCGGCCTCGCGCTGTGCGGCGCCCTCTACGACGGGGTCGGGGTGCCGGCCTGTATCGGCGGCGGCCGGCAGGCCGCCCGCGACGTACTGGCCGCCCTCACACCGGACCGCACACCGGACACGTGACCCCGGGACACCTGACCCCGGACCGCACCCAGGACACCGACATCGACACCGGCCCCGGTACCGGCCGCCGGAGTGGACACGGGAGAATAGCCGCATGACCGACTCGAACGACCCGAACGCCGAACGCGCCCTCGACGCCGCCGCCGCGGAGGCGGCCGCGGCGCACGCCAAGGCCCCCAACGCCGGCAAGAAGGCCAAGGACCTCAACGACGTCATCCGCTACACGCTCTGGTCGGTCTTCCGGCTCAAGGACGTGCTGCCGGCCGACCGCACCGGGTACGCCGAGGAGGTGGAGGAGCTCTTCGCGCAGCTCGCCGCGAAGGACGTCACCGTCCGCGGCACCTACGACGTGTCCGGGCTGCGCGCCGACGCCGATCTGATGATCTGGTGGCACGCGGAGACCTCCGACGCCCTCCAGGACGCCTACAACCTCTTCCGCCGCACCCGGCTGGGCCGCGCCCTGGCCCCCGTGTGGTCGAACATGGCGCTGCACCGGCCCGCGGAGTTCAACAAGTCGCACATCCCGGCGTTCCTGGCCGACGAGGAGGCGCGCGCGTACGTCAGCGTCTACCCGTTCGTCCGCTCGTACGACTGGTACCTGCTGCCGGACGAGGACCGCCGCCGGATGCTCGCCGACCACGGGAAGATGGCCCGCGGCTTCCCGGACGTGCGGGCCAACACCGTGGCGTCCTTCTCGCTGGGCGACTACGAGTGGATTCTGGCCTTCGAGGCGGACGAGCTGTACCGGATCGTGGACCTGATGCGGCACCTGCGGGCCTCCGAGGCGCGCCGACACGTCCGCGAGGAGGTGCCCTTCTACACCGGGCGCCGCCGCCCGGTCGCCGAGCTGGTCGCCGGCCTGGCCTGAGGCGGCGTCCCCCGGCCCGCGCCGCCGAGCCGGGCCGGAACGGTCCCCCGGGGGCCGGCGTACGCGTACGCCGGCCCCCGCGCCGTTTGCACGGCGGCGCGGGGCCGGCGTGGACGAGGCGGGCGGTCAGGGGGCGGTCCGCCGGTTGGTCAGCCGGCGGCGGCTTGCTCGTCGTAGGCGGCGCGGGCGTCGAGGACCTGCTCGATGTGGCGCTCGGACCACTCCTTCACCGCCGCGAGGACCACCAGCAGATCCCGTCCGATCGCGGTCAGCTCGTAGTCCACCCGGACCGGCACCTCGGCGATGACCGTCCGGGTCACCAGGCCGTCCCGCTCCAGCGAGCGCAGGGTCTGGGTGAGCATCTTCTGGCTGATGCCCGCGACGGTCCGGGCCAGCTCCCCGTAGCGCATCGGGCCGTCGGCGAGCGCGACGACGAGGAGCGTCGCCCACTTGTCGCCGAGCCGCTCCAGCAGGTGGCGGGACGGGCAGGCCGCCATGAAGGCGTCGTAGGCGACCCGTGCCTCGGCGCGGCGCTGGGCGGCGGTACGGGTGGGCATGCGCTCTCCTGCGGGTGGCGGACGCACTGTGCGGGTGCCTGCTTACTTCTAGAGAGTAGCGCTCTCCGGGTGCGCCCTCCGAGCCCCGCCCGGCTCCCGCAGCACGGCTCCGGGATCGCGGCCGCACCGCTCCGGGCCCGCCACGGGGCGGGCGCCGCGCACCGCCGGGCTCAGCCGACCGTGCGGCGCAGCGCCGGGTGGTCGGCGACCACCGTGCAGGAGCCGGGCGCGATCTCGGTGAAGCCCGCGTCGCGCACCACCGGCAGGCCCGAGGCGGTGAGCGCCGGCCAGTCGGCGCGGGCGGCGGTGCGTACGGCCAGCGGGAAACCCGCCTCCTGCCAGGACGCGCGCTCCTCGGCGTCCAGCTCCCACCACGCGAGCTGGGCGCCGTGCCCGGCCTGCGCCATCGCCTTGCCCGCCGACATCGCCACCTCGGGGCTCATCCACAGCACGGGCACGCCCGGACCGGCCGGGGCGGGCGGCTCCGGGTCGTCCAGCTCGGTGCCGGAGACCTGGAGCTTGGCCAGGTCCTTGGGCCAGCCGTCCAGCGGCACCGGCGGGAAGACGCGCACCTCCGCCGCCTCGCCGGCGACGGTGATCCCCGGCAGCGTCTCGGTCCGGCGCCACTCCGCGCCCCGGGCCCGCCGTACGACCTTGCGGATGCGGGCGTCCTGCCAGTCCCGGACCGCCTGGGCCCACGCGCCGTCCTCCGCGGTGGACCGCTCGTCGGTGAGCAGGGTGAGCACGGCGCGGGCAGCGGTCTCCAGGGCGTCGGTGCGCTGCGGCGGGTCGGCCCGCTCGATCCGGACGACGAGCGGCAGGACGAACTGCGGTGCGGCGTCTCGGTCGGCGGGCTCGTGCTGGAACGGGCTGGTCATCCGATCAGTGTGCCACCGCCCCCGGACAGCTCCGACCACCGGTCCGGGGCGGCTCCGGCCCGGCAGCCCCGGGACAGCCCGCGGGCTGTCCCGAGGCGGCCCGGGACAGCCCGGCCGGACCGCGGCCCCGCGGCGGCTCAGCCCTCCGTCGGGGTGAGCCGCAGGGAGATCGAGTTGATGCAGTACCGCTGGTCGGTGGGGGTCGGGTAGCCCTCGCCGGCGAAGACGTGGCCCAGGTGGGAGCCGCAGTTCGCGCAGCGCACCTCGGTCCGCACCATGCCCATCGACCGGTCCTCGATCAGCTCGACCGCGTCCGAGTCGGACGGGTCGTAGAAGGACGGCCAGCCGCAGTGCGACTCGAACTTCGTACCGGAGCGGAAGAGCTCGGCGCCGCACGCGCGGCACGAGTAGACGCCCTCCTGCTTGGTGTCGGTGTACTCACCGGTGTACGGGCGCTCGGTGCCGGCCTCCCGCAGGACGGCGTACTCCTGCGGGGACAGCGCGGCGCGCCACTCCTCCTCGGTCCTGTCGACCGGGTACTTCCTCACGTCCTGCGACATACCTGCCTCCTCGTGACGCCTGGGGCCGCCAGACCGTCATCGGTGTGGTCACTCGCCCAGCCGGGCGAGGATCAGCGGACCGAGGTCGGTCACGTCACCGGCGCCCATAGTGAGAACGAGATCACCCGGCTTCGCCATTCCTGCCAGCAGCCCCGGAACGGCCGAGGCGTCGTGCTCGGCGGCGGTGTCCGCGCCCGCGGTCCGCGCCGCGTCCACGACGATGGCGCTGGTGATCCCCGGCTCGGGGTCCTCGCGGGCCGGGTAGATGTCCAGCACCAGCGAGGCGTCGGCCAGCGCCAGCGCCGCGCCCATCTCGGCGCCCAGCTCCCGTGTGCGGCTGAACAGGTGCGGCTGGAAGACCACCAGCACCCGCCCGTCGCCGGCCGCGTCCCGGATGGCCTCCAGGTCGGCGGCCATCTCCGTCGGGTGGTGCGCGTAGGAGTCGATCACCCGCACCCCCGCGGCCTCGCCCTTGGTCTGCAGCCGCCGCCGCACCCCGGTGTAGCCGCCCAGCGCCTTCGCCAGGTCCTCGGCCGGCACCCCCGCGGCGGCGCCGGCGGCCAGCGCGGCCACGGCGTTGTAGGCGTAGTGCCGGCCGGGCACCGACACGGTGAAGGCCAGCGCGCGGCCGTCCAGCACCACCTCGACCTCGCTGGTCAGGCCGCGCGGGGTGATCCGGGTGATCCGCACGTCGGCGTCCTCGGCCTCGCCGAAGGTGGTGACCGTCAGGCCGTCCATGCCCCGCACCCGCGAGGTCAGCTCCACAGCGCCGGACTGGTCCGCCGAGACCACGAGGGTGCCGCCGGGCCGCACCCGGTCCGCGAACGCCGTGAAGGACTCGTGGACCTCCTCCAGCGAGGCGTAGTTGGCGTGGTGGTCCAGCTCGACGTTGAGGACGATCGCCACCTCGGGGGAGTAGGCGAGGAAGCTGCGGTCGCTCTCGTCCGCCTCGGCGACGAAGAGCTCCCCGGTGCCGTGGTGGGCGTTGGAGCCGGGCGCGTCGAGGTCGCCGCCGATCGCGTACGAGGGCCCGAGGCCGAGGCCGGTCAGCGCGACCGCCAGCATCGACGTCGTGGTGGTCTTGCCATGGGTACCGGCCACCGCGATGGCCCGGGTGCCGTCCATCAGCGAGGCCAGCGCGTCACTGCGGTGCACCACCGGCAGGCCGCGCTCACGGGCGGCGGCCAGTTCCGGGTTCTCCTCCCGGATGGCGCTGGAGACCACCACGGCGGTGGCGTCCGGGGCCAGGTGGCCGGCGGCGTGCCCGATGTGCACCGTCGCGCCGAGTGCCCGCAGCGCCCGCGCGGTCTCGGAGTCCCGGGAGTCGCTGCCGGCCACGGCGGCGCCGCGCTGGGCGAGGATCTTGGCGATCCCGGACATGCCGGCGCCGCCGATGCCGATGAAGTGCGGCCGGTCCAGGCCGGCCGGCACGGACGGGCCGGTCGGGCCGCCGGAGGCGGCGGCCGGGCCGGAGGAGGGGGCGGTCGTGCTCATGCGCGGGTCTCCAGGGGTCCAGGGGGGCGGTCACTGCGGCCGGGCACCGATTCTCGCATCCCGGATTCTCCCGCCCCGTCCTCGCACCAGGATTCTCCCACCCCGCCGGGAGCGGCCCGAACGTGCCCGGGAGCCGCCGAGGGCGCCGGTACGGCCGGTGCCCGAGGGTGGCCCCCGGGCGCGCCCGGCGGGAAGGCGGCGAGGCGGCGAAGGGGTGGAGACGGGGGAGTGGGCCGGGCCGTGGAGCCGGGTGTGGGCCGGGCGGTCAGGACGACTCGGACTCGTGCTGCGCGAAGAGCTTCAGCACGGGCACGCCGACCTTGTGCCGGGCGCGGGAGGTCCAGTCGCGGTGGAAGAACTCCTCGACGAAGTGCGGGGCGGTGAGCACGACCACCTCGTCGGCCTTGTGCTCCGCCACCACCTCCGTCAACCGGTCCAGCGGGTTGTGCTCCACCACCTCGCCGACGGCGTCCGCGCCGTTGGCCTTCAGGGCCGCCAGCGAGTGGACGAGGGAGCGCTCCGCGGAGTCCTCCGCGTCCTTGCCCTCGGGGACCTCGTGCTCGCGGGTGGCGTCCTCGATGTAGCCGAGGGCCACGTCGTCCACGGCCCGCAGCAGGCGGTCCTGGTCGCCGCGCGGCTGCATGAGGACGACGAAGGAGACGTGCTCCTCGCCGTGGAGGGTGGTGACGAGTTCCACGTCCGCCGAGGCGAGCGGCTTCTCGATCATGAGTACGGTCGTGAACACGAAACGCGTCCCTCTCTGTCGTGGACCAGGCCCCGGTCTTCACGGGGCGCCGCCCCTAGTGTTCCCGCGCGGAGCGAAGCGGAACGGTACGATCCGCGTTTTTGCGGCGGTGTGTCCCCCCGGGAGAGTGCCCCGCGCCGTCCGGGACACGCCCGTACCGCCCCGGCGGCTCCCCACGGGTCCCGGCCCGGCGGTCCGCGCCGGGCTCAGCCGTCCGCGTCCGCGCCGGGCTCCCGCACGTAGCGGGTGAACAGGAAGCCGTCCTCCTCCAGCACCGACACCGGGCGGAAGCGGGCCGGACCGGGGACCGGCTCCCCGCGCATGATCCTGGAGGCGTCGCCTCCGGCGGCGAACGGCGCGAGGGTCAGGCACAGCTCGTCGACCACTCCGGCCGCCGCGAACTGGGCGAGCAGCCGCGGGCCGCCCTCGTGCAGCAGCCTCAGATGGCCGAGCGCGGCCAGCTCCCGCACCACCCGGACCGGGTCGACCCCCTCGCCCTCGCCCGCGACCACCACCCGCGCCCCGCCCGCTCGGCCGCCGCGCGGCGCTCGGCCGGCGCGCCGGCGCCGGTCAGCACCAGGGTGGGCACCACGGGTCCGGTGAACAGCGGCGAGGCCAGGTCGAGGTCCAGGCTGCGGCTCACCACGGCGATGGCCGGGGCCGGGGCCTGCCCGTCGGCGGCCCGCCGCGCCGCGAACGCGGCGCGCGCCTTCGCGGGACGGTACCCCTCCTGGCGGGCGGTCTCGGCGCCCACCACCACGACGTCCGCCAGCGCCCGCAGCACGCCGAAGACCCGCATGTCGGCGGGGGAGGACAGCGGGGCGGAACGGCCCTCGTAGTGGGCGGCCCCGTCCAGTGAGCCGACCATGTTCGCCCGCAGGTACGACCCCGCCTCCCGCGGCGGGTACGGATACGCCGCCGCGAGCGCCCCAAGCGCCCCCGGCCCCTCCTCCCCCTCCACCGGAACGGCTCCCACCTGCGACGCGGCTCCGGCGTGCGAGGCGGCGGGTTCGGGAACGGGCGGCAGGAGTCGGCGCATGGCCGCATCCTCGCACCCGCCGCCGAGGACCGCCCCCGGCGGCCCGGGAGGAGAGGCGCTGCGCGTGGGCCGGGACGCCGGTCGGTCTGGACGAAGCACCGCGACCGGGGCCGACCGTACGGAGCGCCGACGCCTTAGAGGGTGGAGCGGTAGAACACCTTCCCGGTGTGCGGCTCGGTGCCCAGTGCCGCGTAGAACGCGAGGGCGGCCGGGTTGTCCCTGTCCGCGGTCCATTCGACGCGGGAGTAGCCCAGCCCGGTGGCCACGGCACGCAACTCGGCCATGAGCGCGCCGGCGACGCCTCGGCGACGGGCGTCCTCGCGTACGAACAGTTCCTTGAGGTACAGCGACGTGTCGGCGCCGGCCGCCGGCCAGAGCAGGGAGTACGAGGCGAGTCCGAGCACCCTGTCCCCGTCCCGCGCGAGGAGGACGTCGGCGGCCGGGCGGTTCGAGCCGAGCAGCCTCCGTACCTGTTCCAGGTCGGCCGGTTCGGGGCTGCCTCCGTAGTAGTGCTCGATCTCCCCGAGGATCACGGAGATCTCCTCCGCGTCGGCCTGCGTCGCCGCCGTGATCTGCATGGGACAGCTCCTCCTCCGGTCGGGGGCAGCGCCAGTACCTCGCACAGCGCCCGAACCTCGACCGCTGTCCGGGCTTCCGGCACCCTAGTGCCGTGACTGGCAGGGTGTGCCCCGCTCGCCGCCCTGGCACGGCCGTCCGCCGCGTTGCCGTACCGGCCGAGCAGGCCCACTACGAGGCCGGTTCGGCGCCTTGCGGCCGACCGCACCAGGACACCTCGCCACCGGGCGAACCGTGCCGCTCGCGGCACTAGTCCGCGCGCTGCCGGTGTGCCGGACAGGTCTGACCGGCCGAAGTGGTGACCGGCGCGCAGGGGAGGCATGCGGGCGGCCCGGGGCGTCCGGACCGCCCGTGCCCGTCGGGCCGCCCCACCGCCCCGTACGGTCGCGTGCCCTCACCGGCGTCGGGGCGGCGTGGCGTGGAGTGGTGGCCAGAGGCGGGTACCCTGGGTAGCCGTGTCACGTGATGCCGCCGCCGCAGCCATATCCGTGCCGGCCTCGCTGAGCACGCGCAATCCCCACGTCGCGGTCGAGAGGCTGCTCGCCGAACTCGTCCCGCCGCCGCGGTTCGACGCCGTGCGCTTCGACACCTACGTGCCGGACTCCGCGCAGCCCAGCCAGGCCGCCGCCGTGCGCACCCTGGAGGGGTTCGCGACCGGGCTGGGCGGGGGTGAGGAGCAGGGGCGGCGGCGCTGGTTCCGGGCGAAGCCGGAGCGGCCGGCCGGGCCGGCCGGGGTGTACCTCGACGGCGGCTACGGCGTCGGCAAGACGCATCTGCTCGCCTCCCTGTGGCACGCCACCGACGCCCCGGCCGAGCGCAAGGCGTTCGGTACGTTCGTCGAGCTGACCAACCTCGTCGGCGCCCTCGGGTTCCGGCCCGCCGTGGAGGCGCTCAGCCGGCACCGCCTGGTCTGCATCGACGAGTTCGAGCTGGACGACCCGGGTGACACGGTGCTCGTCTCCACCCTGCTGGCGCGGCTGTCCGACGCCGGGGTGCGGCTGGCGGCCACCTCCAACACGCTGCCGGGCAAGCTGGGGGAGGGCCGGTTCGCCGCCGCGGACTTCCTGCGGGAGATCCAGGGGCTGTCCGCCCGCTTCACCGCCGTGCGGATCGACGGTGAGGACTACCGCCACCGCGGCCTGCCGGAGGCGCCCGAGCCGTACACCGACGCGCAGGTCACCGAGGTGGCCGGGCGTACCCCCGGGGCGTCCCTGGACGACTTCCCCCGGCTCGCCGAGCACCTGGCGACGGTCCACCCCAGCCGCTACGGCGCGCTGTGCGACGGCCTCCAGGCGGTCTTCCTGCGCGGCGTCGGCCAGGTCTCCGACCAGGCCACCGCGCTGCGGCTGGTGGTGCTCGCGGACCGGCTCTACGACCGCGAGGTGCCCGTGATGGCCTCGGGTGTGCCCTTCGACCGGCTCTTCCCCGAGGAGATGCTCGCCGGCGGCTACCGCAAGAAGTACTTCCGGGCCATATCGCGGCTGACCGCGCTGGCCCGCGACGCCGCACGGCTGGCCCGGCCGCAGGGCTGAACGGCGCCGCCGGGAACCGGCGACCGCCCCGGCCCCGGTCCGGTCCCGCCCCGTCCCCGCCCCGGTCCCGGGCGGGGGTACGCGCCGTTCGGTCCTGTTCGGGCAGGCGTGAATCCCGGCGGAACCACGGCAGTCGGGAGGCGGCTCCGGCCGGCCGGCACGGACGCGAACCCCGGGCGGTGCGCGCGTCCGGATGTCGGAGGGGCGGATATCCGACGCGCCCCGCGCGTTGGAACAGTGACGGCTCCTCAGCCGGACCACCGTTCTTTTCGTCCTGTCAGGACGAAAAGAAATGTTGGCGACACCGTATTGACCAGCCGTTTCCCGGGTTTGTAGCTTTCACGATGCCCCGGTGAGCGGAAAGGCCGGGGGCTTCGCCCGGGGCTGTACCCGCTCTCCCGCCCTCCCGCTCTCCCGGTTTCACTTGGTGAACGGGGACGGGCGGGCCGTCGCACCACCCGCGCCATGATGAGGAGTCTCGATGACGAGTTCCGCCCTCTCACGCAGAAGAACCACGATGGGCGCGGTGGCCGTCGCCGCCGCCGTCGTGGCCGTCACGGCCGGTTCGGGGACCGTCTCCGCCGCCGCGAGGCCGCCGCAGGTCACCGGCGACGTCCGGGTCGACCGGCTGCTGTCCGAGATGACGCTCGACGAGAAGATCACCATGATCGAGGGCAGCGCCGAGGCCGCCGCCACCAACCAGTACGAGGCCGGCTACATCGCCGGGGTACCGCGGCTGGGCATTCCGTCGCTGCGGCTCAGCGACGGCCCGCCCGGGGTGATCACCGAGCAGGACTCCACCGGCATGACCTCGACGATGGGCGTGGCCGCCACGTTCAGCACCGAGGACGCCAAGGCCAACGGCACCGTGATCGGCCGGGACGCGAGGTCCCTGGGCCAGGACGTGGTGCTGGAGCCGTTCGTCAACATGGACCGCGACACCAGCTCCGGCCGCACCTACAACACCTTCGGCGAGGACCCGCTGCTGACCTCGGCCACCGGTGCCTCCGAGATCACCGGCATCCAGAGTCAGGGCACGATGGCCCAGGTCAAGCACTACATCGCCTACGAGGGCAGCAACAACGTCGACGTCGACTCCCAGACGCTGCACGAGATCTACCTCGCCCCGTTCGACGCCGCGGTCAAGGCCGGGGTCTCCTCAGTGATGTGCTCGTACAACACCGTCAACGGCCCCCAGGCGTGCGGCAACGCGCAGACGCTGACGACGATCCTCCGCGACGAGCTGGGCTTCAAGGGCTTCGTCACCTCCGACTGGGGCGCCAACCACAGCACCGACTCCATCAACTCCGGCCTGGACATGGAGATGCCGGGCAACGGCGGACCGGCCGGGATCTCGATCCCCGCCTACTTCTCCGCCGACGCCGTCAAGGCCGCCATCGCCGCCGGACAGGTCGAGGAGTCGCGCGTCACCCAGGCCGCCGGCCGCGTCCTGTCCGAGATGGACCGCTTCGGCCTCCTCAGCGGCGCCTCCAAGCACGGCGTCACCCCCGAGAACACCGCCGCCGACGAGAAGGCGGTCCTCACGACCGCCCAGGACTCGGCCACCCTGCTCAAGAACGAGGGCTCGGCGCTCCCGCTGGACGGCAAGGACCTCTCCTCGCTGGCCCTGATCGGCCCCGGCGCCGGGCAGACCATCGCCACCAACAGCGGCGGCGAGGCGGCCGGCGGCCTGCTCGGCCAGCAGACCAGCGCCCTGTCCACGCTCAGGAGCGAGACCCGCGGCCGGGCGGACATCGACTACCAGGCCGCCGACGACCTCACCGGCACCCCCGTCCCCGCCACCGCGCTCAGCAGCGACGGCAGCCCCGGCCTGACCCGTACCACCGGCACCGCCACCAGCACCGACCGCACCGTCGACTTCACCACCGCCAGGGGCGACGCCCTGCCGGCCGGTACCGCCGCGAGCTGGTCCGGCACCCTCACCGCGCCGACCACCGGCGCGTACTGGCTGAACATCCAGTCCCTCGGCGCCACCGGCACCCTCGCCGTGGACGGCAGGACCCTCACCACCGTCGGCGGCGGCTTCGGCACCTCGCCCCGCTACGGCGTCGTGCACGCCACCGACGGCAACGCCCCCACCGCGACCACCGACGGCCTGGCCAACGGCCGCACCCAGGTCCAACTGGCCGCCGGCGCCCACACCATCAGCATCAAGGCCGCGCCCGACGTCTCCGGAAAGCCCGTACAGCTCCGGCTGAACTGGGTCACGCCCGAGCAGACCCGGGCCGACCACGACGCGGCCGTCGCCGCCGCGAAGAAGGCGAGGACCGCCGTCGTCTTCGTCTGGGACACCAGCTCCGGCGACCTGTCCAAGGCACTGCCCGACGGCCAGGACCAGCTCGTCGCGGACGTCGCCGCCGTCAACCCGAACACCGTCGTGGTCCTCCAGGCCAACCAGCCCGTCGCGATGCCCTGGGAGAGCAAGGTCAAGGCCGTCCTGGACACCTACTACGGCGGTGACCAGGCGGGTGTCGCCGCGGCCCAGCTGCTCACCGGCGCGATCGACCCCAGCGGCAGGCTGCCCTTCACCTGGCCCAGGGACATCAGCCAGGAAGTCGCCCACGACACCGCCCACCCCGAGCGCACCACCGCCGGCGTCAACGGCACCACCACGTACTCCGAAGGCGTCGACATCGGCTACCGCTACTTCGACGCCACCGGCGAGACCCCGCTCTACCCCTTCGGCTACGGCCTGTCCTACACCGGCTTCCGCTACTCCGCCCTGCGCACCGTCGGCGCCGGGGACGGCGGGCTCGACGTCACCTTCAAGGTCACCAACACCGGCCGCACCGCCGGCACGGAGGTCCCCCAGGTGTACCTCGGCGCTCCCGACCAGGCGCCCGCGGGCGTCCAGTTCGCCCCGAAGGCCCTCGCCGCCTACGGCCGTGTCACCCTCGGCGCCGGGCAGACCAGGACCGTCACGCTCCACGTCGCGCCCCGCCGGCTCCAGTACTGGAGCGACAGCACCCAGTGGACCCTGGCCACCGGCACCCGCTCGGTGACCGTGGGCTCCGACGAACGCGACACGGCCCTGACGCGGACGGTGCGGATCAGCGCCCCCTCGCACGGGCACCGCTGACCGCCGGGGAAGGGGCGCCGCACCCCTTCCCCGCCCGGACGTCCGTCCGTCAGAGTGAGGTGGCCCAGCCCCGGTCAGGGGGCCGGGCCACCTCAGCGCGCCCAGCACTGCCCCAGCACCGCCAGCAGCAACGGCCCGGAGCCGCCCAGCCCCCGCACCGCCCGCCGCCGCCCGACCCACGGAGAACGGGGCCATGACGCAGACCCGAGGCCCGCGCACCACCACCCCCGTGCTCGAACGCGCCGTGCTGGACGCCTTCCGCCACCGCCACGACCCGCTCCGCCGCGTCGACCTCATGGCGCGTACCGGCCTGTCCCGTCCGGTGGTCACCGCCCTGCTCGACAACCTCGTCGCCCAGGGGCTGGTCGCCCCGGTACCGGACGCGGCGCCGTCCGGCCGCGGCCGCCCGTCGCCCGCCTTCCGCCTCACCCGCGCCGCCACCTGCGCCGCTCTCGTCCGGCTCCACCGCGGTCCCACCGCGCTCACCCTCGTCACCGCCGAGGGCCCCACCCCGCGCCGCACCCTCGACCTGCCCTGGGCCGGCCGCTGGGACGAGTGGGCCGACGCGGTGGCCGCCCTGCTCGCCCGCGCCGAGGACGACCACGGGCTGCGCGCCCGGTACGCGGTCGTGGCGACACCCTTCCCGGTCAACACCGCCGGGGACGGCCCGGCCTTCCCGGAACCGCCCAGCACGCCCGGCGCCCACGGACCCGAGTCCCCCTTCGCGCGGACGCTGCGCGCCTGGCGGCGGGAGAACCCCCGCGAGCACCTGGTCCGCGTCCTCGGGCGGCCGGTGCGCCTCGTCAACGACGCCAACCTCGCCGCGCTGGGTGAGGCCCGGTACGGCGCCGCCGCCGGATCGGCCTCCTCACTGCACCTCTCCGTCCGCGAGGGCCTCGGCGCCGGCATCGTCATCAACGGCCGCCTCCACCAGGGGGCCCTGGGCACCGCGGGCGAACTCGCCCACGTCCCCGTCGTCGAGAACGGCCCCTACTGCCGGTGCGGCCGGCGCGGCTGCCTCGCCACGCAGACCCCGGGCCCAGGGCTGGAGGCCGCCTTCACCCGGCTCTACGAACGCCCCCTGGCCAGCGCGGACGCCGACGGCATCCTCCGCGCCCCCGACTCCGCCGCGGCCCGCCTCCTCACCGACCTCGGACGGCTCGTGGCCCGCCCCCTCGCCGGCGTCGTCACCATGCTCAACCCCGAGGTCCTCGTCATCGACCCCGCCCTCCACGCCGGGCACCGGCCGTTCGTGGACGGGCTCAGCACCCACCTGGCCCCCGCCGCCGCGCGCGCCCCGCGCATCGTCCCCGGAGACCTCCCGGACGCGCACGCCTACGGGGCGCTCGCCCTCGGCGACCGGGAGCCCGCGGCGCCGTACCCGGCGACGGCGGGCGGATCGGCGGGCGGGTGACGCGTGCCGTGCCTCAGCCCGAACAGGCCGCGCGCTGGGCCTCCTGCCACTCGCACACCGGGCAGAGCACCACGCCCTTCGCGCTCGCCGGGTACTCCGTCGGCTCCCGGCACAGCACGCACTCCGCGCGCGGCTCGCCCTCCGACGGGTCCGGGGCCGGCCGGCCGGGTGCGGGGTCCGTGGTCTGCTGCGTCATACACCCACCGTAGCGCCGCCGGCCGCCTCCCCGGAGGCCGCGGCGGCCTTCTCGTCCGCACCGCCCTGGACGCGCAGCACCGCCGCGCCGCGCGGTGGCAGCGCGACCGCGGGGCCCGGCAGCACCCGGCAGTCCGACGGGCGGGCCAGCACCACCTCGCAGGGCGCGTCGAGGGGGACGCGGGCGGGTGCGTCGGAGAAGTTGGCCAGGACGCGGAACGGCCCGCGCGCCACCCGCAGCGTGCGCCCGCCCGCGGTGGCCCCCACCGCCTCCAGCCGGGGGTCGCCGAGCGCCGGCTCCGAGCGGCGCAGCGCGATCAACGCCCGGTACCAGTCCAGCAGTTCGCGGTGGACCTGGGCCTCCGGCTCCGCCCAGTCCAGGCACGAACGGTTCCGGGTGGCCGGGTCCTGCGGATCGGGCACCTCCTCCTCGGCCCAGCCGTGCTCGGCGAACTCCCGCCGCCGGCCCCTGGTGATGGCCGCCGCCAGCTCCTGGTCGTCGTGGTCGGTGAAGAACTGCCACGGCGTGGACGCCCCCCACTCCTCGCCCATGAACAGCATCGGCGTGAACGGCGAGGTGAGCACCAGCGCGGCGGCGGCGCCGAGTTGGACGGGCGTCAGGCGGTCGCCGGTGGCGCGGTTGCCGACCTGGTCGTGGGTCTGGGCGTAGCCGAGCAGCCGGTGCCCCGGCACGGTCGCGGTGTCCAGCGGGCGGCCGTGGTGCCGGCCCCGGAACGACGACCAGGCGCCGTCGTGGAAGAAGCCGCGGGTGAGCACCTTCGCCAGCGCGGCCGGGCCGGCGGCGGCGAAGTCGGCGTAGTAGCCCTGCGCCTCCCCGGTGACGGCGGTGTGCAGGGCGTGGTGGAAGTCGTCGTTCCACTGGGCGTGCAGGCCCTGGCCGCCGGCCTCGTGCGGGGTGGTGGTGCGCGGGTCGTTCAGGTCGGACTCGCCGACCAGGAACAGCGGACGGCCCAGCGCCGCCGACAGCGCGTCCACCTCCGTCGACAGCTCCTCCAGGAAGTGCAGCGCCCGGGTGTCCACCAGCGCGTGCACGGCGTCCAGCCGCAGCCCGTCCAGCCGGTAGTCGCGCAGCCAGGCCAGCGCGCTGCCGACGAGGAAGGCGCGGACCTCGTCCGAGCCGGGCGCGTCCAGGTTCACCGCGTCGCCCCACGGGGTGTGGTGGCGGTCGGTGAAGTACGGGCCGAAGCGCGGCAGGTGGTTGCCGGCCGGGCCCAGGTGGTTGTGGACCACGTCCAGCACCACCCCCAGCCCGTGCCGGTGCGCCGCGTCGACGAAGCGCTTCATCCCCGCGGGGCCGCCGTACGGCTCGTGCACCGCCCACAGCGACACCCCCTCGTAGCCCCACCCGTTGGTGCCGGGGAACGGGCACACCGGCATCAGCTCGACGTGCGTGACGCCCAGCCGGGCCAGGTGCGGCAGCCGCTCCACCGCCGCGTCGAAGGTGCCCTCGGGGGTGAACGTGCCCACGTGCAGCTCGTACAGGACGGCCCCCGGCAGCGCCCGCCCGGGCCAGGGGGCGTGCCAGGCGAAGGCCGCGTGGTCCACCACGGCGCTGGGCCCGTCCGGCCCCTCGGGCTGCCGGCGCGAGCGCGGGTCGGGCAGCGGCGGCCCGCCGTCGAGAACGTACGCGTACCGGGTGCCGTGGACGGCGGGAAGGTCGGCGAGCCACCAGCCGGACCGCACCGGGTCGGGGGCCATCAGGTGCGGCTCCCGGGCATCCCCGGCCTCCCCCGTCCCCTTCCCGACGAGGGCCTCCACCTGCCGGGCGCCGGGCGCCCACACCTCGAACAGCACGCGACGGCTCCTGTCCGGCCGGGCGCGCGGCCCGGCCACTCCTCGCGGCCGTGTCCCGGCCGACGGCGTCGTCCCGGTCCGGGTGGTGTCCCGTCCCCGCGCAGATGCATGCCCGGGGACCGGGCGGTTCAGACGAAGTTCACACGTTCCTGCGTCACCGGATAGCCCGCTCTGACGAATTTCCGCGGCATGGGCACGTTCCCCTTGCCAGCGGCCGCCGCGATCTGCTCGGCGACCCGTGTGCCCGGCCCGGAGACGACGGCGCCGCCCGGCAGGCGGGGCCTGCCGGGCGGCGGGGGAGGGGCCCGGCGGGCCCGGGCGGCGGTCAGGCGCGGCGCAGGGCCAGGCCGACGGCGGCGCCGGCGGCGAGGAGGACGCCCGCGTCGGTGAGCAGCGCCGTGTGCAGGGTCGTGGCGGCGAGCACCGCGCTGAGCACCGGGGTGCCCAGGGTGATGCCCACCTGCTGGGTCATCGACGCCAGCCCCGTGGCGAGTCCCTGCTCCTCGTCGGGCAGGCCCGAGGTGGCGGTGACCATGTAGCCGACGATCGCCGAGATGTGGCCGAGCGCGCCCGCCGACGTCGCCGCCAGCAGCAGGACCAGGGCCCCGCCGCCGGCCAGGCCGCCGTTCAGGCCGTCGCCCAGCCAGAACATCGCGGCGGTGGCGACCGCCTGGAGCAGCAGCCCGGCCACCAGCACCCGGCGCGCCTGGAACCGGACGATCAGCCGCGGTGCCGCCAGGCCGCCGCCGAAGGCGGCGACGCCGAGGCCGCAGAAGGCCAGCCCCGTCTGCAGGGGGTTGTAGCCGAGGGTCTGCTGCATGTAGAGGGTGAGCAGGAAGACGAGCGAGCTCTCCATCGAGAAGGTGGCCAGGCCGCCGAGGTTCCCCCACATCACGCTCGGCCGGGTCAGCACCCGCACCGGGGCCAGCGGCGCCGCGGCCCGCAGCTCGATCCGCCAGAACGCCGCCAGCAGCACGGCCGCCCCGGCCAGCCAGGCCAGCGCCGAAGGGTCGCCCCAGCCGCGCTGTCCCGCGCTGGTGACGCCGTAGACGAGGGCGAGCAGGCCGCCGGTGACGGTGGCGGCGCCGGGCAGGTCGAGCCGGGTCCGGGCGCCGCGGCTCTCGGCGACCACCGACGGCGCCGCGAGCAGCACGGCCGCGGCCACGGGCACGTTGACGAGGAACGCCCAGCGCCAGCTCAGCAGGTCGGTGAGGACGCCGCCGAAGATCGCGCCGACGGTGAACCCGGCCGACAGCAGCATCCCGTTGAGGGCCAGCGCCCGGTCCCGCAGCGGCCCCTCGGGCAGCGCCGTGGTCAGCAGCGACAGCGCCGCCGGGGTGGCGAGCGCCGAGGCGAGGCCCTGCGCGGCGCGGGCGGCGAGCATCATCCCCGGCCCCTGGGCGAGACCGCCCGCCAGCGAGCCGACGGCCAGCAGCGCCATGCCCGCCAGCAGCATCCGGCGCCGCCCGGCCAGGTCGGCCAGCCGGCCGAAGAGCAGGGTGAAGCCGGCCGAGGGCAGCATCATCGCCGTCGAGATCCACTGGAGGCCGCCCTGCGAGAAGCCGAGCCCGCGGCCGATGGCCGGCAGCGCAACGTTGAGGACGGAGAAGTCCACGGCGATCATGAACTGCGAGCCGAGCAGCAGTACCATCGCCAGTTGTTGACGAGGCGTCAGGCGAGGGGCGGCGCCGGTCGGCGCGGCGGGGCGGTGGTGGGCGCGGAGGGGCCCCGGCGTCGGCGGCGGCCCGTGTGGTCGTGGTCATGGCGGTCAGGCTCCGATCGTGAGGACGGCGTTGCCGGTGATCCGGCGCTCGCCGAGGTCGTCGAGGGCGCGCGCGGTCTCCCGCCAGTCGGCGAGCCGGCCGACCACCGGGTGCAGCCGGTCCTCGGCCACCAGGCGGACCAGTGCGGCCAGGTCGGCGGCGCAGGAGGCGTCGGTGTGCTCGTAGTGGAAGTGGCGGACCGCCGCCGAGCGGGGGCCGTCGAAGAAGCGGAAGAAGTCGAGGACGGCGGGCTCACGGGATGCCTGGCCGAACCAGATCAGCTCCCCGCGCGGCCGCAGCAGTGCCAGCGCCCCGGCCGTGCTCGCGCCGCCCACGGACTCCATGACGACGTGGAAGGGGCCCTGCGCGTCCGCCAGCCGGTGCACCACCCGGGCGCCGAACTCCGCCAGCCGCGCGCCGCGTTCGGGCGTCGCGGTGACCGCCGTCACCTCGGCCCCGGCCGCCACCGCCAGCTCGGTGACGTAGTGCCCGACACCGCCGGACGCCCCCGTCAGCAGCAGCGAGCGGCCCGAGAGGCAGCCCGCGGTCCGCAGCAGCCGCAGCGCGGTCAGCCCGGCCAGCGGCAGCGCGGCGGCCGTGACGGCGTCGACGCCCTCGGGGAGCACCGCCAGCCGGTCGGTGCCGACCGCCGCGTACTCGGCCCAGCCGCCGTGCGGCGGGTGGGCGACCACCCGCTGACCGGTGCGCGGCCCGCTGCCGTCGGCGGCGCCCTGCACCACCAGCCCGGCGATGTCCTTGCCGGGGCGGAGACCGGGTCGGGGCGCGCCCCTCAGCCGGGACAGCTCCCCCCGGTTGAGGGAGAACGCCTCCACCTTCACCAGCGCCTGGCCGGGCTCCGGCACCGGCTCCTCGGCCTCTCCGGCCACCACCAGTGCCCCGGCCTGCCCGGTGGGCAGCAGTGCCCTCATCGGCCCGCTCCTTCCGTCCGCTCGCGTTGTCCGCTCGCGTTGTCCGTTCCCGCCGGCGGGCGCTGCGCCCTGCCGGCAAGAACCAGGAAAGCCGCAGGTCAGAAGGGGTGTCCAACAGCTCTCTGTCCGGGTCGACAACCGTTGTTTGTCGGCCCCGGCCAGCGCGGCGCGGACCCGGGGACGCCGGGCGGACCGGAGGCGGCGGCCGTAGCCGGCGGGGTGCTCCGGAGGCGGGCGGATAGGCTTCCGTACCGGCCGGGCGCGCCGCCCCGGCCGGTACGGAACGGGGACGGGCGGGCGATGGATCTCGACCTGGCGCAGGTGCGCGCCTTCACGGTGACGGCCGAGCGGCTGCACTTCGGGCAGGCCGCCGCCGAGTTGTTCCTGACCCAGCAGGCGCTGTCCAAGCGGGTGGCGCGGCTGGAGGAGGCGTTGGGCCGAAGACTCTTCGAACGCACAGGCCACGGAGTGGAGTTGACACCCGCCGGTCGCCGTTTCCTGGAGCCGGCACGCGAGTTGGTCAGGGCCGGCGAGGCGGCCGTGGAGGCGGCCCGGCACGAGGACCGGGCGCTGCGGGTCACCGTGTGGGGGCACATGTTCGCGCCGCTGCGGACCTTCCGGGCGGTGATGGCGCGGCGGCCCGAACTCGCCCTGGAGGTCGGCCCGCGCCCCGATTTCACCGCCGCGCTGGCCGCGCTGCGGGCCGGTGAGATCGACTTCGGCCTCGGCCGCGTGCACGGCCGCGACGAGCCCTGGCCGACCGGCGCCACCCGCCGGCTGGTGCGGCTCGAACCGGTGCACGCCGTGCTGAGCGAGGAGCACCCGCTGGCCGGTGCCGCCGTCCTCACCCCGGCCGACCTGCGCACCGGCCGGCTGTGGTTCCCCGCGCCGCGCGAACGGGTCGAGTTCCTGGACGCGTTCACCGAACGCTTCGGCATACCGGCCGACTTCGGCGGCGTGAACCTCGGCCTGGCCCCGTTCCTGGCCCGCCTGCGCGACGACCCGGAGCACTTCTCGCTGCTGTGCGCCGACCCGGACACGCCGCCCGGCCCCGGCCTGCGCGCCGTCCCGGTCGCCGACCCGGTGCCGCTGTACGCGTGGCACGCGGTGTGGCGCGACGGCGAGCACCACCCGGGCCTGTCCGACCTGCTGAGCGCCTTCGCCGACGCGGCCCGCGCGCACGGCTGGCTCGCCTACGACCCGAACCGCCACTGGCTCCCCGAGGCCGACGTCCCCACTCCGGCCCCGCCCGGCTCATGAGCGGAGCCGGCCGGAGGCCGGCGCGGGAGTGCCCCGGCGGCGCGTACGGCGTACGGTCCGCCGGGGCACTCCCGCCTCCTGGCGGGACCCGGTCCGGAGGCCGGCCCCGGGCCGGCCGCGCGGGGCGCGCTGTCAGGACGCGGCGGGCAGGGTCCACTGCTGGTTGGGGTTGCCGGTGCACCCGTACACGATGAGGGCCGTGCCGTTGGCGCTGTTGCTGGCGGGGACGTCGAGGCAGCGGCCGGAAGCCTGGTTGACCAGGGCCTTCGTGGTGGCGTTGTAGGTCCAGAGCTTCGACGTGTCGGTGACCGCGCCGCCCGGGCCCGTTCCGGCGCAGTCGCTCACCAGCACCGCCGAGCCGGAAGCGGTGCCGTTGGCGGCGAGGCAGTAGTCGGAGCGCAGCCGGAGGGTGCCGTCGGCGGCGCGGACCCACGCCTGGCCGACACCCCCGGAGCAGGCGTAGAGGTCGGCGGCGGTTCCGTCGGAGACCCCGCCCAGGGAGTCCAGGCACTTGCCGGCCAGCCCGGTGACGGCTCCGCGCACCGAGTTGCCCGTCGCCAGGTTCTGCACCGTGCCACCGGCGACGCTGTCGGTCCGGGTCATCGCGGCGCAGGCGTTGCCGTTGTTCGAGGTGCCGGAGACCCTGGCGGTGACCGTGCCGCCGTTGCCGGTGGGCAGCCCGAAGCGGGCCGCGCTGAACGGCTGGTCGTAGCAGGTGGCGCGCGGGTCGTTCCACTCGAAGTACTCGGTCCAGTCGACCATGCCGGTGGACGCGATCGCCGTGGCGGGGGTCTTGATGCTGCCCAGGGTGAAGGAGGTGCCGGCGGTGGTGTTCTTGACGGTGGCGCCGAACCAGCCGGAGCCCTGGGCGGCCACGGTGAAGGTGTAGGTGTGGCCGGCCGTCCAGTTGAGGTTCATCCGGCAGCTCTCCCCGGTGCCCTCACCGCCGAAGGCCGCGCAGGAGGTCCCGGCGCTGCCCGCGGTCGCCTGCGTGGCGTCCCAGACGGAGAACAGGAACAGCCGGTTCGAGCCGCCGTCGGACTGCATGCCGACGTACGCGCCGTTGCCCACGTCGAAGCCGAACTGGTGCGCCCAGAAGACCTGCGAGCTGAACCCGGGGTCGGTCAGCACCGTGGTCGACCAGGTGACGTCGGCCAGCGTCGGCGATCCCGTGAAGGCGTAGTTGGTGTACGTGCCGGGCGTCGTGCCGATCGTCGCCGCCTGTGCCGGGTTCACCCCGCCGCCCAGCCCCAGCGCCAGCCCCGCCACGGCGGCGGGGACGGCCAGCCGGCGCAGCCGCCTGGCGAGGGGAGCACGCCGGAGCGCTGTGCGGACCCGTCCGCGAAGGCCGGTTCCCGGGGTGTGCGGAGCCATACGATCCACCTGTTTCCTCTTGTCGGTCACTGGACGCGCGCCGGCACGCCGGTCCGGCCGGGTGTGCGCCGGCGCGGTGCGTCAGAGCGTCGGGACAGCATGGGCCGCCGCCGGACCGCGGGCCGCGGCCTTTCCCGGTTCTGTCCGGCAACCAGCGCTGCCTGTGCCGATCTCGACCCTTCGTGGCGGTCTCCCGGCGGAATCCGTGATCGTTTCGGGCTGCCGCGTCCACCGGGCCGATCGGGTGGGGAGGGCTTCGCGCACCGGCGCCGGGACGGACCGCGCCGCCGACGGCTCACGGCCGATGGCTCACAGCCGACGGCTCACGGCCGTCGCTCACGGCCGTCGCTCACGGCGGCGAAGCGCACCGGCCACGGTGGCGGGCGGGTATCGAGTCGCGAACGATCCGGCTTCCCCGCTTGTGACGGCGCCCGGCCCGGCCGGATCGTCCTACGTGACACGGGCGCGGCCTGAAGGACCGCCCGAGGGGGCGACGGCGGCGGCCGTCCCAAGAGCGGGCCGGACGACCGGGGTGGGGCTGAGATCGTGGCCAGTGGAACGGAAACGCCGAGACCAGGACGCGGGTGCGGCTGCGCCGCCGTGGTGGCCGCGACAGCCGTCCTGGCGGTCGCGCTGCTGGGCTGGCGCGTCTACAGGTACTGGCATCCGACGCCGCCGGACGTCCGGTCGTTCGCCCGGTCCGCCACCACCCAGGCGGCGGACCGGGCCGCCACCGCCACGGCGGACAGCCAGGTCAGCGCCTTCCGCAAGGCCACGCCCTGGGCGACGGACCTGGGGACGTCGCGGGTGGACCTGTGCGGGTCGGAGAGCCGGACCGGCTCCATCGGCGCCCGCCCGCAGTGGTCACGGGTCTCCTGCCAGCGGGTCACCACCCTGTACCTCGCGTTCGACGGCGACATCGGACAGCGGCTGAGGCAACTCGACGCGGCGACAGGGACCTTGGGCTGGGTCCCGCCGCCGTCCCAGCACAGGGGCCCCTCGGACGCGCTGGTCGCCGCCCTCGCCTACGAACGGCAGCCGCCGGGCGACCCCGACCCCGCGCAGTCCGCGGAGGCCGCCGAGCGGCCGGCCGACATCCAGGTGGCCTACACCCTGCCCGCCCGGCCCGACTCCTCCGACGGGCCGAGGGTCGTGCTGGGGGTGGCCCAGAAACCCCGTGCGCCCCGGACCGGCTTCGTGGGCGGCATCTCCGACCTGGACGGCACGTCGAAGCGGCCCCACGGCAACGACCAGTTCGACCGGACGGTCTACCTGACGTGGAAGCCCCTCTCCCCGACGGCCCTGGCCGCGGCGGGCTACGGGGCGCACGCGTTCACGCTCTCGCTCTCGATCACCTCCACCTACGCCACCGAGCTGCCACCGGCCACGCCCCCTCCCGCGCCGACGACGGGGTACTACTCGCCCTGCTACAGCGGCAGCCACTGCGGCTGAGGCGCGGACCGGGCCCCGTCAGGACCCGCCGGCCCGCGTCGGTCCCATCGGGCCGCGTCGGTCCCATCGGGCCGCGTCGGTCCCATCGGGCCCCGGCGGCCCCCATCGGGCCTCATCCGGGAGCCCGCCGGAACCCGCTTGCCGACGCGCCCGGGGCGGTGGAAGGCTCAGCGGCGTGTCGGACACGGCCGCGCGGGCCGGGTGGGTCGGCGTGACCGACCTGCCGCCCCGCGAACCGGGCGTGCCGGCGGTCGCGTCGACGAGGTGGCGAGTTCACGAAGGAGCCGGGTGCGGTGACAGGGATCGACGTCGAGCGGGTCCGCCGGGACACGGCGGGGGCCGAGCGGGTGGCCCACCTCAACAACGCGGGGTCGGCGCTGCCGCCGCGCCAGGTGGTCGACGCGGTGGTCGGGCACCTGCGCCTTGAGGAGCAAATCGGCGGCTACGAGGCGGCCGCCGAGCAGGAGGAGCGGATCGAGCACACCTACGACGCGCTGGCCCGGCTGCTGGGCGCCGGGCGGGACGACATCGCGGTCGTGGAGAACGCCACGCGAGCGTGGGACATGGCCTTCTACTCGCTGCGCTGGGCGCCCGGCGACCGCATCCTCACCGCCCGCGCCGAGTACGCCAGCAACGCCGTCGCGTTCCTGCAGACCGCCCGGCGCCACGGAGTCCGGGTCGACGTGGTACCCGACGACGAGCACGGCCAACTCGACGTCGACGCGCTGCGGTCCATGATCGACGACCGGGTCAGGCTCGTGGCCGTCTCCCACGTGCCCACCCAGGGCGGCCTGGTCAACCCGGCCGCCGAGATCGGCCGGGTCGCCCGCGAGGCAGGAGTCGTCTACCTGCTGGACGCCTGCCAGTCCGTCGGCCAGATCGCGCTCGACGTCGACGAGATCGGGTGCGACCTGCTCAGCGGCACCGGCCGCAAGTACCTGCGCGGCCCGCGCGGCACCGGCTTCCTCTACGCCTCCCCGCGCGTCCGCGAGGAGCTGGAACCGCCCTTCCTCGACCTCCACTCCGCCAGCTGGACGTCCTCCGACTCCTACGTCGTCCGCGCCGACGCCCGCCGGTTCGAGACCTGGGAGGGCAACTTCGCCGGCAAGATCGGCCTGGGCGTCGCCGTGGACTACGCCCTCGCCCTCGGCCTCCCGGCGATCGAAGCCCGCGTCACCGCCCTCGCCGCGACCCTGCGCGCCCGGCTGCGTGACCTGCCCGGCGTCCACCTCCACGACCGCGGCGCGCGCCAGTGCGGCCTCGTGACCTTCACCGTCGACGGCCACGACAGCCACGCCGTCGCCAGTGCCCTGCGCGCCGCGCGCGTCAACGTCTCGGTCACCTCGGCCGCCTACGCCCGCTGGGACTTCGGCGCCCGCGACCTCGCCTCCGCGGTCCGCGCCTCCGTCCACTACTACAACACCGACGCCGAGATCGACCGCCTCGTCAGCGCCCTCCCGCAGGCGGGTTGACGGTCCGAGGGCCGGGTAGGACCGTGCCCCCCGCGTTCGCCCCGGCGCGACGTGGGGCGCGGGTTGGGCAGCGCTGTGCCCCGGACCGCAGGCCGGGGCACAGGTGGGAGAGCACGTGCGGGGCGGCTCAGCCGCCGGCGAGCATCCTGCCGAGTGCCTTCGCCGCCATCTCGATCAGGGATTCCGCCAGGCTCGCGGCCACCCCCTCGCCGACGTGCGCCTCCTCGGGCGGCAGGCCCTCCGCCTCACGTCGCGCGTTCTTCTCAGCCCGTTCGATCTGCCGCATGGCGACCTCAAAGCCCATGACCCCTCCTCCGGGCCCAGCGTGACAGCTGCTGTCGGGATACCCGGAGCGCGTCCCTTATATGCCTCATTACCCGTACAAACACCGCTGGTTCGGCGAGGTGCCCGACCAGAAGACGGCAGGCCCGCGGGGACGCCCTCGTGACGCCGCGCCGCCGACTCGAACGGCCGCCGGTTCGGACGGCCGCCGGTTCGGACCGGCGTGGACGGCGCGCCGGGAGGGCGCGGACCGGTGAGGGCAGTGACCCGTACGGGTCCCGCGCGCTCTGCCCGTGGTCCTGGGGCCGCCGTAATGATGAGCGGACCGCACGTGAAGATCCGGGCGGTGTCCGCGGCACCGACGTGTGGCAGGCGGACATGCGCGAGAAAAGGAGTCCCCGTTGTTGCTTCTCATCTCCCCGGACAGCGTCGAGGAGGCCCTCGACTGCGCGAAGGCGGCCGAGCACCTCGACATCGTCGACGTCAAGAAGCCCGACGAGGGATCGCTCGGCGCGAACTTCCCGTGGGTGATCAGGGAGATCCGCGGCGCGGTCCCGGCGGACAAACCGGTGTCCGCCACCGTGGGCGACGTACCGTACAAGCCCGGCACGGTGGCCCAGGCCGCGCTCGGCGCGGTGGTGTCCGGGGCTTCGTACATCAAGGTCGGCCTCTACGGGTGCACGACGACCGAACAGGCCGTCGAGGTGATGCGCGGGGTCGTCCGGGCGGTGAAGGACTACCGGCCGGACGCGTTCGTGGTGGCCTCCGGCTACGCCGACGCCCACCGGATCGGCTGCGTCAACCCGCTCACGCTGCCGGACATCGCCCGGCGCTCCGGCTCCGACGCGGCCATGCTCGACACCGCGGTCAAGGACGGCAGCGGGCTGTTCGACCACGTTCCGCCGGACGTCTGCGGGGAGTTCGTCCGGCTCGCCCACGAGGCGGACCTGCTCGCCGCCCTCGCCGGCAGCGTCAAGGTGGGAGATCTCGGCGCGCTGACCCGGATCGGCACGGACATCGTGGGGGTGCGCGGCGCGGTCTGCGAGGGCGGCGACCGCAACACCGGCAGGATTCAGCCGCACCTGGTGGCCGCCTTCCGGGCCGAGATGGACCGGCACGCCCGGGAGCACACGGCCGCCGTCCCCGCCGCGGGATGACCGCCGGCATGCCGGGGCACCAGCCGCCGCGCGGGCGGGAGGCCGGCGGGGCACGGGAGTTCGGCGGCGCGCCGGGGGGCCGAGGTGGGCGTTTCGCGGTCCTCGACCCCGCCACGGGGGAGCCGTTCGACGAGGCCCCCGACCAGCGGCCGGACGAGCTGGACGCCGTCGTCGACCGGGCCCGCGCGGCCTGGCGCGGCTGGCGGAGCGACGCCGCGGCCCGCAGCACCGCGCTGCTCGCGGCGGCCGACGCGGTGGAGGCGGCCGGCGCCGACCTCGCGCCCCTGCTCACCCGTGAACAGGGCAAGCCGCTGACGGAGTCGTACGCGGAGGTCGCCCGCGCGGCGGCCCGCCTGCGCTACTTCGCCGGACTGGACCCCGTACGGGTGCCGATCGCCGACGGCCGGCCGGTGCGCAGCGAGGTCCGCTGGCGTCCGCTCGGGCCGGTCGCCGCGATCGTGCCGTGGAACTTCCCGATCCAGCTGGCGTCCGCGAAGTTCGCGCCCGCGCTGGCCGCGGGCAACACGGTGGTGCTCAAACCCTCGCCGTTCACGCCGCTGGCCGCGCGCCTGCTGGTGTCGGTCGTCGCGGCCGCCCTGCCCGAGGACGTACTGACGGTCGTCACCGGTCGCGAACCCCTCGGCGCCCGCCTCGCGGCCCACCCGGGCATCCGCCACGTGACCTTCACCGGTTCGATCCCCACCGGGCGGGCCGTGGCGGCCGGCGCGGCGGCCTCGCTCGCCCGGGTCACCCTGGAGCTGGGCGGCAACGACGCCGCCGTCCTGCTGGACGACGTGGACGTCGAGCGGATCGCGGACCGGCTGTTCTGGGCGGCGTTCCGCAACTGCGGGCAGGTCTGCATGGCGGTCAAACGCGTCTACGCTCCGGCCCGGCTGTACGCCGACGTGGTCGAGGCCCTGGCGCAGCGCGCGAAGTCCGTCGTCGTCGGCGCCGGGCTCGACCCGGACTCCCGGATGGGGCCGCTGAACAACGCCCCCCAGCTGGCCCGGGTGGAGGGCTGCACCGCCCGCGCGCTCGCGGACGGTGCCAGAGCCGCGGCCGGCGGCCACCGGCTCGACCGGCCGGGCTACTTCTTCGCCCCGACGGTCCTCGCCGACGTCCCCTCCGGCAGCCCGGTGGTGGTCGAGGAGCAGTTCGGACCGGTACTGCCGGTGCTGCCGTACGGGAACCTCGACGAGGCCGTCGCGGCGGCCAACGCCACCGGCTTCGGGCTGGGCGGCTCTGTCTGGGGGACCGACCTCGACCGGGCGGAGGCGGTGGCCGGCCGGCTGGAGTGCGGGACGGCGTGGATCAACCACCACGCCGAACTGTCCCTCGCCCAGCCCTTCGCGGGCACCAAGGAGAGCGGCGTCGGCGTGGCGGGCGGGCCGTGGGGGCTGTACGGGAACCTCCAGCCGTTCGTCCTGCACCGCCCCATGGAGCCCGAATCCGGCTCCGGGTCGGAGGTGGAGGCGTGGCGCTGAGGTTCGACGCGGCGGTGCTGCGCTCGTACGAGGGCCGGTTCGCCGTCGAGGAGGTGGTCCTGGACTCGGGACCGGCCGGCGGGGAGGTCCTGGTGCGGGTCGCGGGCAGCGGGATGTGCCGGACGGATCTGGCGGTGCGGCGTTCGGCGGGCCGCTCGCCGCTGCCCGCGGTGCTCGGCCACGAGGGGGCCGGGGTCGTCGTGGAGACGGGCGGGCCCGACACCGGGCTGAGCGTCGGCGACCACGTCGTGCTGAGCTTCGACTCCTGCGGACACTGCCGGAACTGCAGGGGCGCCGCCCCCGCGTACTGCGACTCCTTCGCCTCGCTCAACCTCTTCGGCGGCCGCACGGAGAACGCGGCGCGGTTCACGGACGCGGCCGGGGGCGGGCTGGCGCCCCGGTGGTTCGGGCAGTCGTCGTTCGCCGACTACGCGATGGTCCCGGCCCGCAACGCCGTCCGGGTCGATCCCTCGCTGCCCCTCGAACTGCTCGGGCCGCTCGGCTGCGGGTTCCTCACCGGCGCGGGCGCGGTCTTCCACTCCTTCGGCGTGGGCGCGGGCGACACCGTCGCGGTCTTCGGCGCGGGCGCGGTGGGACTGGCGGCGGTGATGGCGGCCACCGCCGCCGGGGCGCTGACCGTGGCCGTCGACCGGTACCCCGAACGGCTGGCTCTCGCGGAGCGGCTGGGTGCGATCGCGTTGGACGCCGCGGCCGGCGGACTGCCCGGCCGGGTCCGGCAACTGACCGACGGCGGCGCGCAGTACGCGCTGGACACCACCGGCTCGGACCGGCTGATCAACGACGCGCTGCGGGCACTGCGCCCGCTCGGCCACCTCGGGCTGGTGGCGCGGCTGCACAGCGCGCTGCGACTGGAGGTGGGGGCGCTGGACCGGGGGCGGCGGATCTCCCACATCTGCGAGGGGGACGCGGTGCCGGGGCTGCTCGTCCCGCGGCTGATCGGCCTGTGGCGGGCCGGGCGGTTTCCGTTCGACGAACTGATCCGCACGTACCCGCTCGGCGGCATCAACGAGGCCGAACGGGACTGCGACGAGGGCCGGGTGGTCAAGCCCGTGCTGATTCCGGAGGGGAGGGGGCGGTGACGGCGAAGAGCACCGGTCCGGGCGCGCGGTCACCGTGCCGCCCCGGACGGCCCACGGTGCAGCGGGCCGTCCGGCACGCGCGGGCGATCCGGCACGAGGGGGCGATCCGGCACGCGGGGGCGATCCGGCACGCGGGGCCCTCACTCATACCAAGGGAGCACACATGGTCGGCACGGCGCAGCAGAACACCGGTGTGGAGGACGTGCAGGGGGGCGTCGGCCTGACCGCGCTCATGGTGGCCGCGGCACGGGCGATCGAGACCTGTCGGGCCGACAGCCTGGCCCAGGACGCCTACGCGGAGCACTTCGTGCGGGCCGCACCGGCCTGCGCGGACTGGCCGCTCCGTATCGAGCAGGTCCCGGACGGGGACGCGAACCCTCTGTGGGGGCGGTTCGCCCGCTACTTCGGTCTGCGCACCCGAGTCCTCGACGACTTCCTGCACCGCTCGGTGCGCGAGGCCGGGGCCCGCCAGGTGGTCCTCCTCGGGGCGGGACTGGACACCCGGGCGTTCCGGCTCGACTGGCCGGAGGGCTGCGTGGTCTTCGAGATCGACAGGGACGGGGTGCTGGCGTTCAAGCACCGGGTGCTCACCGGACTGTCCGCCGCCCCGAAGGCGGAGCGGGTGCCGATCCCGGTCGACCTGCGCGACGACTGGGTCGGGGCGCTGACCGGCGCCGGCTTCGACGCGGCCGCACCGAGCGTCTGGCTGGCCGAGGGCCTGCTGTTCTACCTGCCGCACGCCGCCGAGACGTACCTGATCGACATGGTGGACCGGTTGACGACGGCGGGCGGCGCCCTGGCGTTCGAGGTCAAGCTGGAGCGGGACCTGCTGGACTACCGCACCAGCCCGCTCTACGTCGCGACGCACCAGCAGATCGGCATCGACCTCCTCACGCTGTTCGACCGGCAGCCCCGGCCCGACTCCGCGGGCGCCCTGTCGGCCAGGGGCTGGGCCACCTCGGTCCACACCCCCTTCGACTTCACCCGGCGGCACGGCCGCGGACCGCTGCCCGAGCAGAACGACGCGCTGGAGGGCAACCGCTGGGTGTTCGCGCGCAAACCCCGCCCGTGACGCGGCCCGCTCCGTGACGCCCCCGGACCCGTGACGCGGCCGGCCCCGCGGCGGAGCCGTTCCGGCGACCGCGCCGGCGGGGCCGTCCCGGGCGAGGGGCCGCACCCGGCCCCTGGGCTGTCCCCACCGCGCGGCGTGGGTACCAGCGCGGGTGTCAGCGCGAGGAGCGGTCCGTGCCCGGGCGGACGGGGGGCGCCGGGGGCTCGGGCGCGGTGCGGTCGAGGAGGAGCATGGCGTCGTGGTCGGGGGTGCCGGGTTCGGCGGTGTAGGCGCCGAGGCGCTGGCCGGGGGTGCCCTCCAGGTGCATGCTCTGGCTGCTGAGGGTGAGGACGCCGACCGCGGGGTGGTGGAAGGTCTTCTGGATCTTCTTGTGGCCGATGACCTCGTAGCGTTCCCAGAGCTTGGCGAAGTCGGGGCTCTTGAGGAGGAGTTCCCCGACGAGGCCGGTGAGGTCGGGGGCGTCGGGGTTCATTCCGGCTTCGGCGCGCAGCCGGGCGACGCAGCCGCGAACCTGGGTGTCCCAGTCGGGGAACAGCTCGCGGGCCGCGGGGTGGAGGAAGAAGTAGCGGGCGAGGTTGCGCTGGCTCGCGGGCCAGCCGGCGATGCCGGCGTACAGGGCCAGGCCGGCGGGGTTCCAGGCGAGCAGGTCCATGCCGCGGCTGATGACGTAGGCCGGGTTCGGCCGCATCGCCTCCAGGAGCAGCATCAGGTGCGGGCGGACGGTGCGGCTGGGCGGGGGCGGCTGCTGGGCGTACCGTGCGGACCGGGCGGCGAGTTCGCGCATGTGGTGGTGCTCGGCGTCGTCGAGGCGCAGGGCGCGGGCGAGGGCGTCGACCACGGCGGGGCTGGGGCGGGTCTCCTTGCCGCGCTCCAGCCGGGTGTAGTAGTCGATGCTGACCCCGGCCAGCGTGGCCAGCTCCTCGCGGCGCAGCCCGGGGGTGCGCCGGACGCCGGGCCCGGGGGTGAGGCCGACCGCCTGGGGGCTGGTCTGGGTGCGGCGGGCGCGCAGGAAGCGCGCGAGTTCGTCGCCGACGGTGTGCTGCTCGGGTGCCATCCTCCCAGTGTCGCAACGCGGCCACCCGGGCGGTGTCCGCGAGGGAGGCCCTGCCGTACCCCCGCTGGCCACCCCCCTGCAGAACCCGGTCTGCCTGTCGGGCCCGCGAGCCTCCAGGGTGGATGACGTCACCACGTCACCCACCCTGACCAGGAGCTTCGCCCCGTGTCCGTCCCCGTCAGCGCGACCGCCGCACCCGTACACAACGCCCCGGCATCGCGCCGTCCCGGCGCCGCCGCGGCGCTGGGGGCCGCGCTGCTGGGCTTCTTCGTGATCACGCTGGACGCCCTGGTCGTCAACGTGGCGCTGCCGTCGATCCGGACCAGCCTGGGCGGCGACATCACCGGGCAGCAGTGGGTGGTCGACGGCTACACGCTGATGTTCGCCGCGCTGCTGCTGTCGGCGGGTTCGCTGAGCGACCGGCTGGGTGCCCGCCGTACCTTCGCCGTGGGGCTGGCCGTGTTCGTGGCGGCCTCGGCCGCGTGCGGGCTGGCGCCGAACCTCGGGGTGCTGGTCGCCGCGCGGCTGGTGCAGGGCGGCGGAGCGGCGGTGATCGTGCCCTCCTCGCTGGCACTGATCCGGGAGGCGTTCCCGGACGCGGGCAGCCGGGCGAAGGCGATCTCCGTGTGGGCGCTGGGCGGCTCGGCAGGCTCGGCGGCCGGTCCGGTCGCCGGCGGCCTCCTCAGCCAGGTCGACTGGCGGCTGATCTTCTTCGTCAACCTGCCCGTCGGCCTGGTCGCCCTGGTCCTCCTGTCCCGCACTCCGCACCCGCCGCACCCGCCGCGTGCGCTGCGGGCGCCGTTCGACTGGACGGGGCAGCTCTCGGCGGTGGTGGCGATGGGCGCGCTCACCTTCGCGGCGATCGAGGCCGGCGCCGACGGCTTCACCGCCCTACCCGTGACCGCCGCGTGCGTCGCGGTCGTGGCCGCCGCCGCCGTCTTCACGCTGTCGCAGGCGCGGGGCCGGCACCCCATGGTCGGGCTGCCACTGCTGCGCGAGCGCACCATGGTGCTCTCGGCGGCGATCGGCTTCGCGCTCAACGTCGGCTTCTACGGCATGATCTTCCTGCTCAGCCTGGACCTCCAGCAGGCCAGGGGGATGTCGGCGCTGGCCACGGGGCTGGCGTTCGTACCGATGACGGTGCTGACGGCGTTCGTCAGCCCGACCGCGGCGTGGTTCGCCGGCCGGTTCGGCGCCCGGATGCCGGTGGTCACCGGGCAGGTGGCCATGGCGGCCGGCCTGGTCCTGCTGGCGCTGGTTCCCTCCTCCGCGCCGACCTGGCTGCTGGTCGCGGCGATGGTCCCGGTCGGCGCCGGCGGCTCGTTGGCCGTCCCCGCCCTGACCTCCCTGCTGCTCGACCATGTGCCCGCCCGGCAGGCCGGCACGGCAAGCGGCGTGCTGAACACCTCCCGCCAGGTCGGCGGAGCGCTCGCGGTGGCGGTCTTCGGCGCGCTGATCGCCGGTCGCGGCCGCCTGGCGGCCGGACTGGAGACCAGCCTGCTGGTCGCCGCCGGAGCGGTCCTGCTCACCACCGCGGCCAGCTTCCTGCTCCGGCCCGCAACCCGGGCCTGACCCAGGCCCGCCACCCGGGCCTGACCCCGGCCCGGCGCCGCGCCTGCCCGGGAGCCGGCCTCCCGCGGCACAGACTGAACCGAAACATGACCAAAGGGGAGGAAATGCCGTGAAGTGCGTCAAATTGCTCGATCTTGGTGTCTCCCGGACCGGCCTCTGCGCCACGGGGAGTTCCCGCAGCCGCACCGACCACCCCGGGACCGACGTGGCGGAGTCCGCCGAAGCCGGGCGCCGGATGCTCGGACGCTGATCCCAGCCACCTCCGCCCAACCGTCCACCCTCCCCGCCATCCCCTTCCCGCCATCCCCTCCCGGCCGACAGGACCCGGCCGGACCCCCGACACGAACAGTTCTGCCGCCGGAGACCGGCGGCCCCCGAGAGCAAGGAGCCCATTCCATGCGTGCAGCGGTGATGTACGGCGCCGGCGACGTCCGCATAGAGGACCGTCCCGACCCGAAGATCCAGCAGCCCACCGACGCCGTCGTCCGGGTCGTGCTGTCGTGCGTGTGCGGCAGCGACCTGTGGCCGTACGCGTCGATGCCCGCCACCGACACCGGTCGGCCCATGGGGCACGAGTTCGTCGGCGTGGTCGAGGAGGCCGGTTCCGACGTCTCCGGCGTCAAGGCCGGCGACCTGGTCGTCGCTCCGTTCACGTACTGCGACAACACCTGCGACTTCTGCCGCAGGGGCCTGCACTCCTCATGCCGGCACGGCGGCCGGTACGGGTTCGACGGCGTGGACGGCGGCCAGGGCGAGGCGGTGCGCGTTCCGCACGCCGACGGCACGCTGGTCACGCTGCCCGTCGGCGTGGACTCGGCGCTGCTGCCCTCCCTGCTGGCCCTGTCCGACGTGATGGGCACCGGCCACCACGGCGCCGTCACCGCGGGTGTCGGCCACGGCGACTCCGTGCTGGTGATCGGGGACGGCGCGGTCGGCCTGTGCGCGGTCATCGCCGCCAGGCGCCTGGGCGCCGAAAGGATCATCCTGATGGGCCGCCACACCGCGCGTACCGACCTCGGCCGCGGGTTCGGCGCCACCGACGTCGTCGCCGAGCGCGGCGACGAGGGCATCGCCCGTGTCCGCGACCTGACCGGCGGAGCCGGCGTCGACAAGGTGATCGAGGCCGTCGGCGCCCGGCAGGCCCTCGACGCGGCGTTCGGCACCGTCGTGGACGGCGGCACCATCAGCCGCCTGGGCGTCCCGCAGTACGAGGAGGGCCCCATCGGCCCGTCGATGATCATGCGGAACATCACCCTCACCGGCGGCGTCTCCCCGGCCCGCGCCTACATCGAGGAGCTGCTGCCCGACGTCCTGGACGGCACGATCCAGCCCGGCCGGGTCTTCGACCAGCGCTTCACCCTCGACCAGACCCCGGACGCCTACCAGGCCATGGCCGACCGCCGCGTCCTCAAGGCCCTCATCACCCTCTGAGCCCCTGAGCCTTCCGAACACTCTGACCCTTCTGGCACCCACCCGCACGACAAGGAAGAGCCCATGCAGCACGTCACCCTGAACAACGGCGTCGAGATGCCGATCCTCGGCTTCGGCGTCTACCAGATCCCGGCCGAGCAGACCGAGCAGGCCGTCTCCCAAGCCCTCGCGGTCGGCTACCGCCTGCTCGACACGGCGGCGGCCTACGGCAACGAGGAGGCCGTCGGCCGGGCCGTCAGGGCCAGCGGCATCCCGCGCGAGGAGCTGTTCGTCACCACCAAGCTGTGGGTCCAGGACGCGCCCGCGCAGGAGAACACCCGGCGCGCCTTCGAGACCTCGCTGCACAAGCTGGGCCTGGACCACGTCGACCTGTACCTGATGCACCAGCCCTTCGGCGACGTGTACGGCCAGTGGCGGGCCATGGAGGAGCTGAACCGCGAGGGCCTGGCCAGGGCGATCGGCGTCGCCAACTTCTACCCCGACCGGCTCCTGGACCTGGTCTTCAACAACGAGATCCCGCCGGCGGTCAACCAGATCGAGACCCACCCGTTCTTCCAGCGCACCGCCTACCAGGACCTCATGCGCGACCACGGGGTCCAGCACCAGTCCTGGGGCGGCTTCGCGGAGGGCAAGAACGGCCTGTTCACCCACCCCGTCCTGAGCGGGATCGGCGAGGCGCACGGCAGGTCCGTCGCGCAGGTCGTGCTGCGCTGGCTGATCCAGCGCGGCGTCGTCACCATCCCGAAGTCGGTCAACCCCGACCGGATGGCGCAGAACCTCGACGTCTTCGACTTCGAGCTCACCGGCGGCCAGATGGCCGAGATCGCGGCCCTGGAGACCGGCACGACGCAGTTCTTCGACCACCACGACCCCGAGATGGTCGCCTGGCTCAGCAAGCGCCGCCTGGCCGGCTGACCGGACGGGCTGACCGGCCGGGGCCCCCGGGGCGGTGCCCCGTCCTGCCGCTCCTGCCCGGTGTCCGACCGGCGCACACCCTTGCCGTCCTGCCGTCCTGCCGTCCTGCCGTCCTGCCGTCCTGTCGTCCTGCCGTCCGGGCCACGGCGACGGTGACACCGGAGCCGCGTCGGCGCAACCGCGACACGCCTGGGAGGGGGGCCCTGTCACGCCCCCGCTGGCCAGTCCCCGGCCCATCGCGACCTGCCTGGACGAGACGGACTGAGGCAGGCTCGAAGGTGTGGAGCGGTGCCCGCGGGCCCCGGCCGGCTCAGGCCGGCGGGGGTGGGGACCGGCGGTGCCGCGAGATACGACGAACTGGTTCGAGAGGCAAGACCTGCGATGCGAGCAACCCTCATGTACGGCCCCGGCGACGTCCGGGTGGAGAACGTGCCCGACGCGCGGATCGTGGCGCCGACGGACGCGGTCGTCAGGGTCACCCTGGCCTGCGTCTGCGGCTCCGACCTGCACCCTTACCACTCCATGGACCCGTCCGGCGAAGGCGCGCCGATGGGCCACGAGTTCCTCGGGGTCGTCGAGGAGACCGGCTCGGAGGTGCGCGGCCTCAAGCGCGGCGACTTCGTCGTCTCGCCGTTCGCGTACTCCGACAACACCTGCCCGATCTGCCGCGACGGCTTCCACACGGCGTGCCCGCGCGGCGGCTGGTACGGGGCCGGCGGCGTGGGCGGCGCGCAGGCCGAGGCGGTCCGGGTCCCGCAGGCCGACGGCACGCTGGTGAAGCTCCCCGACGACGTGGACCCGGCCCTGCTGCCGTCCCTGCTCACCCTGAGCGACGTCTACCTCACCGGCTACCACGCCGCGCACATGGGCCGCGTCGGGCCCGGCAGGACCGTCACCGTGATCGGCGACGGCGCGGTGGGCCTGTCCGCGGTGCTGGCCGCCAGGCGGATGGGCGCCGGAACGCCCGACGCCGAAGGGCGGGGCAGGATCATCCTCATGGGCCGCCACAAGGTCCGCACGGACCTGGGCCTGGAGTGGGGCGCCACCGACGTGGTCGCCGAGCGCGGCGCGGAGGGCGTCGCCAAGGTCATGGAGCTGACCGGCGGCGAGGGCTCCCACGTGGTGCTGGAGGCCGTCGGGCTGATGCCCGCCTACGAGCAGGCGTACGGCATCGTGCGCCCCGGCGGGGTCATCTCCCGGGTCGGCGTGCCGCAGTACGAGGAGGCCCCGGTCGGCTTCGGATCGCTGTTCGGGAAGAACGCGGGCCTCACCGGCGGCCCGGCACCGGTGCGCGCCTACATCGAGCAGGCGATCCCGGACGTCCTGGAGGGCCGCATCGACCCCGGCAAGGTCTTCGACGCCGAGGTCGGCCTGGACCAGGTCGCCGACGCCTACCGGCTGATGGACACCCGCGCCAACCTCAAGGTGCTGGTGCGGCCGTGACCGTGACCGCGCGCGAGCCCGACGACGACGCCATCGCCGCGCACGGGCGGCTGTTCCCCGGCGGCCTCTCCACCCTGGCGGCCACCGACCCGGAGCTGGTCGGGTACTTCGACGGCTTCGCCTTCGGCGAGGTCCCGCGCCACACCGCCGGACTGCCCGAACGCACCCGCCTGATGGCACAGCTCGCGGCGACGGCAGCCGTCGGCGCGGTCGCCGGGCACCGGGCGCTGCTCGGCGCCGCGCTCACCCTCGGCGTGACCCCGGTGGAGGCCAAGGAGATCGTGTACCAGGCCGTGCCGTACGCCGGCATGGCCCGCGTCCTCGACGTCCTGCACGCCACCAACGACGTGCTGGCCGAGCGGGGCGTGGACCTGCCGCTGCCGGGCCAGTCCACCACCACCCCGGCCACCCGCGCCGCGGACGGCCTGGCCGTGCAGCGGCGGATCGTCGGCGAGGAGCGGGTGGCGGCGATGCACGCCGACGCCCCCGCGGACCTGCGGCACATCCAGGAGCTGCTCAGCGCCAACTGCTTCGGCGACCACTACACCCGCACCGGCATCGACGTCCCCACCCGCGAGCTGCTCACCCTCGCGATGCTCGCCGCGCTCGGCGGCGCGGACGCCCAGGTCCGCGGGCACGTGGCCGCCAACCTGCGCGTCGGCAACGACCGGAGCACCCTGATCGCCGTCCTCACCGCGCTGCTCCCGTTCATCGGCTACCCCCGCACCCTCAACGCCCTGGCCGCCGTCGACGACATCGCCCCGGCCCCCTCCGCGGGGGAGGAAGCATGATCGGGTACACCTGACCGATCACACTCCGGGGACGTCAGAACCCTTCAAGAAGCGAGGAACCGTGAAGCACATCAAGCTGGGTGGCCTTGAGGTCGCCCGTATCGGGCTGGGCGCGATGGGCATGTCCCACGGCTACACCGGCGCCGGCACCGACGACGCGGAGTCCGTCCGCACCGTGCACCGCGCCCTGGAGCTGGGCGTCACCTTCATCGACACCGCCGAGGTCTACGGCCCGTTCACCAACGAGGAGCTGATCGGCCGCGCGCTCAAGGGCCGCCGGGACCAGGTCGTGCTCGCCACGAAGTTCGGCCTGATCTCCCACACCGGCCGGGAGGGCGGTGCCGACAGCAGCCCGGCCAGCGTCCGCGCCGCCGTCGAGGGCTCCCTCAAGCGCCTGGGCACCGACCACATCGACCTGTACTACCAGCACCGCGTCGACCCCGGCACGCCCATCGAGGAGACCGTCGGAGCCCTGGCCGAGCTGGTCACCCAGGGCAAGATCCGCCACATCGGCCTGTCCGAGGCCGGGCCCGACACCATCCGCCGCGCCCACGCCGTCCACCCGGTCACCGCCGTCCAGTCGGAGTACTCGCTGTTCACCCGGGACCCCGAGGCCCGGGTGCTGCCGGTGCTGCGCGAACTCAACATCGGCTTCGTCCCCTTCTCGCCCCTGGGACGCGGCTTCCTGACCGGCACGATCCGCTCCACCGACCAGTTCGCCGCCACCGACTTCCGCGCCGACAACCCGCGGTTCACCGACGAGAACTTCCAGCACAACCTGCGCCTGGCCGACGAGGTCGCCGCCGTCGCCGCCGGGGTCGGCGCCACCCCGGCCCAGGTCGCGCTGGCGTGGCTGCTGGCCCAGGGCGACGACATCGCCCCCATCCCCGGCACCCGGCGGGTGGCCCGCGTCGAGGAGAACGCCGCGGCCGACGCCGTCCGGCTCACCGACGAGCAGCTCGCCCAGCTCACCAGCCTCCCCCCGGCCGCCGGCGACACCCACAACGAGGCCCAGATGCGCATGATGGAGCGCTGACCGCCACCCCGGCCCCACCCCCCCCGCAGACGTACGAGAGCAAGGAACAACCGTGGAGTTCGTCAGCCCCAAGCCGACCGGCAAGGGCCCGCAGGAGTGGTTCAACGGTGACGTCTGGTTCGACGTCATCCAGGCCGGCCAGGAGCCCTCCCGGCTGCGCGCCAACATGGTGCGCTTCGCACCCGGCGCCCGCACCGCCTGGCACCACCACGCCGTCGGCCAGACCCTGCACGTCGTGGCGGGCACCGCCCTGGTCGGCACCCGCGACGGGGTCGTCTTCGAGGCCCACCCGGGCGAGACCGTCAGCTGCCCGCCGGGCGAGGAGCACTGGCACGGCGCCACCGGGGACCGCTTCATGCAGCACCTCGCCCTGTGGGACGGCACCGCGCCCGACGACGACCGCCCCGAGACCACCTGGCTGGAGCACGTCACCGACGAGCAGTACGACGCCCCCCGCACGCGGGGCCGCTGACCGCGCGGGGGCGGCTGCCGCCGGCCGCCCCCGTCCCCGAGCCCGACCACTCGCCCCGCTGCCGCGCACCCCGGAGCGCCGGGGCGCGCGACAACCGCCGTGCGTCTGCCGGGCGGTGCGGCCCCGGGGCGGGCCGCACCGGGGTGAGCCGCACCTCTGGCCATCGCCGCGGGGAGGCTGCTTGACTGGCGTCCACAGGCCGGGGGAGGCGTGGATGTCCGATCTGGAACGTCAAGCTGCAGCGCGGGCACAGCAGTTGAGGCAGGCGGCCGAGGCCGAGGCCGCTCGGCAGGCCGGACAGCGGCGCGCCGCCGAGAGGGACGCCGCCCGGCTCAGGCAGCTCGCCAGCGAGTTCCACACGCTGGCCCGCGCCCACGGGGCCCAGGTGTTCCGCCGCTACGACGCGCCGGAATCCATCAACGACCTCACCGTGGTGCGGCGCACGGACGAGATGTGCGTCGTGGGCGCGGAGTGGGGCAAGGGGACGACCGGCACCGGCCCGCGATGGGCCGTCAGCGCCGACGGTGACGTCTACGCCTGGGCGAACATCCGCCGCCGCTCGCTGTACCGCCGCGCGAGGCAGCAGGGCATGCGCGACGACGTGTTCCTCACGGTGAACGTCCGCGACCCCCGCTTCCGGTTCCTCAGCCTGATGGAGCCCCACTTCGTGGCCGCGGTCGCGGCCCTGCTCGACCCGCTGCCGGTCCACCCGCCGCAGCCGGACCCGCACACGGGCGTGCAGCCCGACGGCTCCGTCGCCTACTGGCTCTGACCCCGTGCGGCGGGCCCGCGCCCGTGGCGTCCACCAGCACCGGGGCGCCGTCCGCGTCCCGCGCCCCGGTCCGGGCGGGCCGCTTCGGGGCTGCCGGACCGGCGGGGCTCGGGTCGGCCGCGTCCGGTCGGCCGCGCCCGGGTCAGACGCGCAGGTCCAGGTACGGCTCCGCGTAGCGGGTGCGGCCGCAGATGGTGAGGAGCACCGGGTACTCCCCGTCCGGCAGCTCCAGCAGGCGGCCGACGAGGTGCTCGTCGAAGGAGCGGGCCGGGCGGGCGAAGCGGCCCTGCGCCGCGGCTCCCAGGCTCAGCCCGTGCGCCAGCCAGCCGCAGGCGAGGTGGAGCAGGCTCCAGGCGGCGGGGCCCTGGCGGTCGATCAGCTTCTCCAGGTCCACGGTGCAGAACCAGAGGGAGGAGGCGTGCCGGACCCCGCGGTCGTTGCCCGGGGCCAGCGGATAGCCGAAGCCCTCCTCCAGCTCCGCGGCCAGGCCCTCCGCCCGCCGGACCAGGGCGAGTCCGCCGTCCGGCGCGGCCCGGTAGTGGCCGTCGGGCAGGCCGGCGGTGCGCTGGAGCACCACGTGGACGGACACCGCCTCCCGGACGGCGGTGAGCGGCCCGGGCGGCACCGGCACGCCCGCCCAGGCCGCCAGCGAGTCCACCTCGGCGGCCGTGCTGCCGCCCGGCCGTACCGAGAAGCCGGTGAGCGGCGACGGGACCCGGCCCGCGCCGCGGTTCCACAGCACCTCCGCCCAGGACGGCTGCCCGTCGCGGCCGTCCTGCCCGCCGGCCGACTTGGGCAGCGCCGCGGCCGGGACGGCGGCGGCGTCCGGTGCGGTGCGGCGCTGCCCGGCCACCGGCGCCGATCCGGTCAGGGTGGGGTGGGCGGCGGAGCCGGGCAGCAGCGCGTTCTGCTCGGCGGTGACCGGGCGGTCGTCGGCCGTCGCGTGGAACGGCCCGAACGGCCCCGTGCCGTGCAGGGTCACCACCACCGGCACCGACCAGCAGCCGGGACCGGTGTCCGCCATCAGCCGTTCGGCCGCGGCCGTTTCCGGGCCGGTGCTCTGAACCGTCGCCGGACAGCCGAACAGCTCGGCGGCCGTCACCACGGCCCGCAGGTTGATGCCGAGTTCCAGGTCGCCCAGCGCCCGCCGCAGGATGCCGTAGGGCGTCGGCAGATCGGTCGGCCGGGCGGCCAGCACCACCCGCACCGCCGCCTCCGGCGGCCGCAGCTCCGCGGGCACCGGGGCGTCCACCGCCACCAGGGCGTGCCGGTACAGGTCGAGGTACCCGGCCCGGCCGTCCGCGCCCACCACCAGTACGTGCACCGGGAACTTGCTGCGGACCGACGCCACCGCCCGGTGGTCGTTGGCCGGGTTGGACGGCTCGCGGCGCTGCATGCCCAGGGCCGCGACCAGCAGGTGGCCGAGCCGGTCCGGGGGCTGCCGCGTGACCGGTCCGCCGCCGAACGGCAGCTCCTCCAGCAGCCGGAACGTCCCGGCCGGCAGCGGGCGGAGCTCCCTGCCGCGCGCCGCCGCCGGTGGCAGCAGCGCGGTGGTGGCGACCCGCTCGTCCACCGCGATCGGGTCCAGGAGCAGGCCCCGCAGCGGGCCCTGGGCGAGCGCGAACCGCAGCACCTCCGCTTCGGGCGGGGGAGTGGGGGCGGAGGACATCCAGGGCTCCTTCGGGGTGGGCGGTCGCGGGCGGTGTGTCCGGGGGCGGCGGTCGGAGGGGCGGTTCCGACGTCGGCGGTCCGACGTCGGCGGTCGGAGGGCGGCGGTCGGAGGGGGCGGGGTCAGAGCAGGCGGAGCCGGGCGCAGGTCCACGGCAGCGGCCCGAGTACCGGGTCGGCGGCCGGCCGCCGGGCCGAGACCGGGTGGACGGCCAGCAGGCCCTTCAGCGAGCGGGTCAGCGCCGGCGCGGTGAGGTGCTCCACGCACCAGGTGCCGGTCGACGGGTGGGTGCCGCCCGTGGTCTGCGCGGTGAACAGCGTCCCGAGGACGGCGTAGGCGGCTGACGCCGGGCTCGGGCCCCACTCGGCGGCGAGGGGGACGCCCTCCGGAGAGTGGGCGGCGACCAGGTGCCAGGCGGTGTCGTCGAGCCGGTGGACCGTCAGGTCGAAGCGGCGGTCGTGGTAGTCGGCGAGCGCGCTGTGCAGGGCGCGGGCGGCCGGGTGCTCCAGGCCGGACGGCGGAAGGGCCCGGCCGGGGGTGCCGAGCACCCTCGGGGCCAGCGCGCGGAGCAGGCCGTCGAGGACGGCGTGCGCGGGGGTGGTGCCCGCGCAGGCCGGTTCGGCGGGGTCACCGTCCGGGCAGGGCGGCAGCGCCGGGGCGCCGTCCGCGTGGTGGCGGAGCAGGGCGAGCAGCGCGTGCCGGCGGGCCGCCGCGGTGTCCTCGCCCCAGCCGGTCAGCGCCGCCGCCCCGATCGGCGTGACCGGACGCAGCGCGACCGCGGCGACCGGGCGACGGCGTTCGGGCCCGGCGCGGTCCAGCCACGCGCCGAGGCCCCGCCACGGCTCGGTCAGTACGGCCGGATCGGTGTCGCCGGGCGGCTCGTCCGGGTCGAGCGGCCGCCAGCCGGACGGGGCGGCCCCGTCCGGGAGGTCGACGGCGGTCACCTCGGCGGTCGGGCCGTGGACCACCAGCATTCCGTCGACGGGCACCAGGCCGGTGATCCGGTCGGCCACGCGCCGGGCGGCCAGGGAACCGGCGAGCACCGCTCCCACCGGCATCGGTACCGGCCCCTGCGGCAGCACCGCCAGCCAGCCCGCCACCCGCCGTACCGCCGCGCGGAAGCCGGCGACCTGGTCGGGATCGTCCAGCACCGGACCGACGACGGCGTGCCGGGGGCCGACGGAGACGGGGAGGACGGCGCCCGGTGACGGGGGCTCGGCCGGAGCCGCCGTTCCGTCGGCCGGGTGCGGGGCGGGCGCACCGTCTGGCGAGGCCGCCGGGGCGGACTCGGCCAGCACCCGCACCGTGACCTCCGCCGCCCCGCCCGGCGGGTTCGCGGTGCCGACGGCGAGGCGGGTGAGGGAGCGGGCGGCGGCGTCGGCGGCGGGGCCGGTGCCGGTGACGGTGACGGGAGTGCGGCGGAGCCGGTGGTAGAGGGCGTAGGGGCGGTCGGCGTGCTCCTCCAGGTGGGCGACGATCTCCTCGTGGCGGGGGTCGGTGGGCGGGGGCCGCCCGCGGTGTCCAGGTCGAGCAGGAGTCCCCGCTCGGCCAGCAGCGGGAGCAGCCGGGCGAGCAGCGGGCCGTACGGTCCGTCGGCGAGGTCGGCCGGGTCGGCGCCGTCGCTGAGCGGGCCGAGCTCGCGGTCGAGGGCGTCGAACAGGGCGGCGGGGCCGCGGACGACGAAGGAGGCGCCGTGGAAGGAGCAGTGCAGGCCCTGCGGCACCGGGGCGAAGTGGCAACCGGGCCGGAGCTTCAGCCGGTTCACCGGGGCCGGCTTCCGCAGTCGACCAGCCACCGCTCGGCGACCGGTTCGCCGGAGCCGAGCAGGGTCCGGCCGATCCGGGGCCGGCCGGGGAGCCGGGCGGGCAGCTCGATCCGCAGGCGCGCGGCGCCGGAGAGCCAGGCGGCGATCTGGACAGGGGCGGGCAGCCGCCAGGCGGGGCGGGAGGGCGGGCAGGCGACGGTGAGCGGGCGGCCGTCCTGGTCGGTGACGGCGAGGGTGTCCGTCTCGGGGCGGTGGCTGAGCCGGGCCTCGTACCAGGGGTCGGGGGCCGGGTCGGCGGGCGGCCCGGCGGTGCCCGCGCCGAGCAGGGCGAGCCGGCCGTCCTGGGGAGCGGTGAGGAGCTGGTAGCCGCCGGGCGGTTCCTGGAAGCGGGCCGGCAGCTCGGGGACGGGCCGTTCCGGGTCGGTGCCGGCGGGCAGCTCGGGCAGGCCGGCGGTGGCGCGGGCGCGGGCGGTGAGCAGGGCGGTGAGCGAGCCGTCGGCCGGGCCGAACTCCTCGGCGCTGCCGGCGTCGAGCCGGCCCGACCGGCGGTGGACGACACCGAGCAGGTCGGCGGCGCAGTCCACCAGCGGGGCGGAGCCGCCGCGGCTGTGGCGGTCGGTGAAGGCGACGGTGAGCAGCGCCCGGATGTCGTGGCCGCGGTCGAGCAGGCCGAGCAGCGGGAGCAGGGCGGCGAGGTCGGCGAAGGCCGCGGCGTAGCCCTCGGGGGCGCGGCGAGCGTGTGGTGCCGGAGCGGTCCGGGGTCGAGCGGGCCGGGAGCGCCGGAGGTGCCGGCGGGGCAGGGCTGGAGCTGTCGGCGGCGGTGTCCGCTGGGGAGGCCAGCAGCAGCCCGCTGTCGAGGCCCGCGGTGACGGCGGCTTCGGCCGGGCCCGGGCCGAGCCGCCGGGCGAGCGCGGCGGTGAGCCGGTCGCGGCCGGCGGTGCCGAGCGCGCTCAGCGCCACCAGGGTCCGGACGGTTCCGGTGGCCGTGACGGCGAGGTCGAGGGTGCGGTCGGGCGCGACGACCCGGTAGCGGACCTGGCCGTCGCGCAGCACCGCGGTGGCGTTCAGCGCCACGGTGCCGGCGGTCGTGGTGGTCACCGGGCCGCCCCCGGGAACTGCGACCGGACCTTCTCGACGAACAACTCGGTGCTGCGCAGTGCGGCCGCGCCGCCGAAGTCGCCGAAGTCGGCCTGCCAGAGCAGCCCGTCGACGTTCATCCGCTCCTGGAAGCGGCCGATCTGCTCGGCGACGTGCTCGGGGGAGCCGACGACGGCGCTGCCGTTGGCGCGCAGGTCCTTGGCGCTGAGGGTGCGGATCGAGGCGGCCAGGCCGGTGTACTGGTGGTAGTCCTTGGAGACGGTCTCGTCCCACGGGTCGAGGGCGGAACTCCACACCTCCAGGTAGCGGTTGAGGTGCGGGTCGGCGACGGCCCGGGCCTCCTGGTCGGTCTCGGCGACGACCAGCGGGAGGCTGGCCATCACGCGCGGCGCCGAGTCGGGGTGGTGCTCGGCGTAGGTCCGCCGGTACAGCTCGACCATGGCGGTGTCGAGTTCCCGCCCGGTGGGGGTGATCAGCAGGCCGTGGCCGAGCTCGCCGATCCGGCGGAAGCTCTCCGGCGACTGGACGGCGGCGATCCACAACGGCGGGCCGTCCTGCTGGGTGGGGCGGGGCAGCACGGTGGCGTTGCGCAGGGTGAAGTAGGGGGTCCGCTCGTCGACGCCCTCCTCCCGGAGCATCCGCGCGACCGCGGCGACCACCGCCTCGAAGCGGGCACGGCTGCCGTCCATCGGCACGTCGAAGGCGTGGAACTCGTGTGGCAGGTAGGCGCGGGCGAAGCCGACCTCCAGCCGGCCGTGGCTGATCGCGTCCACCATGGTGATGGACGAGGCGAGCTGCACGGGGTGGTGGAAGACCGGGAGCACGCAGCCGGTGATCAGCCGGATGTCGGTGGTCTGCGCGGCGACGGCGGTGAGGAAGGTGAGCGGGCTGGGACAGTAGCCGCCGTAGGGGTGCAGGTAGTGCTCGGTCATCTTGACGTAGTCCAGGCCGGCCTCGTCGCCGTACCGGGACAGCGCCAGCACCTCGTCGTAGTACGTGGCGGGCGACTTGGTCTCCGGAGTGGAGTCGGGCAGGAAGGACAGGCCGAAACGCACGGAGTACCTCCGGGAGCGGGGGAGCGGGGACGGGTCAGGGTTGGAGGACGATCCCGGTGAACGCGCCGGGATCGAGGTGGACGCGGGCCGCCTCGGCGACCTGGTCGACCGTCACCTCCGCGAGGGACGCCGGGAACTCGGACAGCCAGGCCGGCGGCAGGCCGCGCACGGCGGTGTCGAGCAGGGCGTCGGCCAGGCCGGTCTGGGTGGCCAGGGAGATCGCCCGGATGCCCGCGCTGTACCCGGCCGCGGCCTCGACCTCGGCCGGGGTGGGCGGCTGCGCGCCGCTGAGCCGTTCCAGCACGCCGAAGGTGCGGTCCAGGGACGCGTCGCGGTGCCGGGGGTCGACACCGAACTGGACCAGGTTGACGGCGGTGGCGCCGAGTTCGAGGACGGCGCAGCGGGCGCTGTAGGCGTAGCCGGCCTCCTCCCGCAGCGAGCGGACCAGCCGGGAGGAGAAGTACCCGGCGAAGACCAGTTCGGCCAGGTGCAGGGCGCCGAAGCCCGGGGCGGTGCGGGGCAGGGAGGGCGCGGCGAGCCGGGCCTCGGCCTGCCGCAGACCGGGCATCCGGACGTCGACGACCGGGCCGCCCGCGACCCGCGGGGGGCTGGCCATCTCGCGGGCCGGGCCGGGGCCGGTCCAGCCGGCCAGCGCCCGGCCGGCCGCGGCGAGCGCCCGCTCCGGCGTCAGGTCGCCGACCAGGACCAGGGTGGAGCCCTCGGGGAGCAGCCCCTCGGCGCGGCGCCAGGCCAGAGTGTCCACGGCCACGGCCCGGACCAGTTCGGCCTCGGGGGTCTCCCGGGCGGCGGGATGCTCGCCGAAGCAGTGCCGCAGCAGGGCGGTACGGCCCGCGTACTGCGGCATCCGGCCGGCGAGCTGGACCCGCTGGAGCAGCCGGGCCCGTTCGGTCTCCACCTCGGCGGCCCGGAAGGCGGTCCCGGTGAGCAGGTCGGCGAGCAGGTCGAGCAGGGTCGGCAGCCCCTCGCTGAGCAGCCGGGCGGTGACCTTGAGCCGCTCCGGCCGGGCCTCGACCCGCAGGCTGCCGCCGTACTCGGCGAGGACGTCCTCGACGGCGGCGCGGTCGCGGCGGGCCGCGCCGCAGGTCAGGGCGGCGGCGAGGAGCTCGGCCTCGGCGGCGTGCTCGGCGGTGCCGCCGCCGAACGGCACCGCGAGGCGCAGTTCGACCACCGGGACGGCGGCGCGCCGGGCGGCGAGCACCCGCAGGCCGTTGGGCAGGGTGGCCTCGCGGTACTCCGGCGGGCGGCCCGGGGCCGGTCGCGGCACCACGGGAACGACGGGGGCGGTGGTCACGGGCGGCCTCCGGCGGGTTCGACACCGAGGACAGCGGGCGGGCAGGCGGCGAGCGCGGCCGCGGCGGCGTGGACCCGTCCGGCGTCGACGGCGGCGAGCAGCGCGGGCAGTTCGGCGACCAGCTCGGCCCGGCCGAACAGCACCTCGAAGGCGGCGGCGCGCCGGGCCCGGGCGGCGACGGGGTCGGTCTCGCTGTACCAGGCGGCGCTGAGCCGCCGCACGGCGCGCGCCAGTTCGGCCTCGTCGAAGCCGTCCGGCTCGGCGAGCAGAGCGAGCTGGCGCCGGATCAGCCCGGCGAGCTCGCCGGTGGTGCGGCCGGGTGCGCAGACCGCGGTGGCGACCAGCGCCTCGGGGGCGCGGGCGTCGAAGGCCTGGCCGGTGAGCGAGGGCAGGACCGCGGCCTGGGTGGCCTGCCCGTCGCGGACCAGGGTGCGGCGCAGCCGGCCGTGCTGCGGGTCGCCGAGCAGCGCCGCGACCAGCAGGTCGGCCAGGTGCTCGGGGCTGCCGGGCGGGGAGCAGCGCCAGCCGACCGCGACCGCGGCGGCGGGGCCAGCCGGTCGGTGAGGGTGTGGGCGCGCTCCTGGTCCGGCGGTGGTTCGGCGTGGTCGCGGCGCGGCGGGCCGGGGCGGGCCGGCAGCGCGCCGAAGTACGTGTGCGCCAGGTCGAGGGCGTGCCGCGGGTCGAAGGCGCCGCTGATCGCCAGGACGGCGCCGCCCGGGCCGTAGTGGTCGGCGAAGAACCGCTCGCACTCCTCGGGGCTGACCCCGCTCAGCGAGCGGGTGTCGCCGTAGCCGTTGTGGCTGTTGGCCTCGTCGCGGAACAGCACCGGCGGCAGGGCGAAGGCCGGGAAGCCGCCGTAGGGGCGGCCGAGGAAGTTCTGGTTGATCTCCTCGGTGACCACCGCGACCTGGTTGGCGATGGTCTCCGGGGTGATCCGGGGGCCGCGCATCCGGTCGGCCTCAAGGAACAGCACCAGCTCCAGCGCCTGCGCCGGCACCACCTGGTAGTAGCAGGTGTGGTCGCGCTGGGTCACGGCGTTGAAGGCGCCGCCCGCGGCCTGGACCCGCTCGGCGTGGGCGAGCTTCGGCAGCGAGGAGCTGCCCTGGAACATCAGGTGCTCGAAGAGGTGGGCGAAGCCGGGGCGGGCCTCGCTGCGGTAGCCGACGTCGTAGCCGACCGCGACCGCGACCGCCGGGACCTCGGGGTCGGGCAGCAGGACGACGGTGAGCCCGTTGCCGAGCCGGTGGCGCGTCAGCTGTCCGGGGGCGGGTGGCGCGGTGGTGCCGAGGGGCACGGGGGTTCCCTTCTGCGGGGTGGCCGGCCGGCGGGTGCGGGTCGCTGTCGGCGGGGGTCGGCGGGGTCGGCGACGGGTCAGCGGTCGGCGGCGCGGACCGAGCGCAGCCCGAACCACACGGTCAGGACGGCCAGGCCGAGGGTGACCGCCGCGCCGGTCAGGGCGTCGGTGGAGGCGAGCCGGCCGGCGAACAGCTCCCGCACCCCGGTCACCACGTGGGTCAGCGGGTTGACCCGGGACAGGCCGGACAGCCAGCCGGGGGCGAGCGTCATCGGCAGCAGCACGCCGGACAGCAGCAGCGTCGGCAGGGTCAGCGAGTTGATCAGCTGCCCGAAGACGTCCTCGGCGGGGATGCGCAGCGCCATCCCGTAGGAGAGCGCCGACATCGCCAGGCCGAGCACGCACAGCACCACGAAGGACAGCAGCACCCCGGGGAGCGAGGCGCGCAGCCCCAGCCCCACCGCGCCGAGCACCAGCAGGCCGCCCTGGACGGCGTACACCACCGCGTCGCGCAGCACCCGGCCGAGCAGCAGGCCCAGCTCACCGGCGGCGGTCACCCGCATCCGGTCCAGCACGCCGGAGCGGATCTCGGCGATCACGCCGAAGCCGACGAAGGCGGAGGCGAACACGCTCTGCTGGACCAGCAGGCCGGGGACGAACACCCGCCAGGGGTTGTCGCCGAACCCCGGTACCGCGGCCAGCTTGGACAGCAGCGGGCCGAACAGCACGAGGTAGAGCAGCGGCTGGACCAGGCTCATGACCACCCAGGCGGGGTTGCGCAGGGTGTACCGCAGCGAGCGGCGGAAGATGACCAGACTGGTGCGGAAGGTGCTCACCGGGCCACCGCCGAACCCGCGGTGGGGCGGTCCTCGCGCAGCGAGCGGCCGGTGAGCCGCAGGAAGGCGTCCTCCAGGCTGGGCCGCTTCACCTCCACGGAGGCGAGCACGACCCCGGCCGCGTCCAGTGCCCTGAGCAGCTCCGGCAGCCTGCGCTGCGCGTCGGCGCAGTGCAGGTGGACCCGCTCGGCGGTGACGTCCGGCCGGCAGTCGGGCAGCACCCGGGCCGCGGCGGCGGCGCAGTCGCCGATCTGCTCGGTCTCCAGGATGATCACGTCACCGCCGATCTGGTCCTTCAGCGCCTTGGCGGTGTCGGCGGCGACTATCCTCCCGCCGTCGATGACCAGGATCCGGTCGCAGAGCCCGTCCGCCTCCTCCAGGTAGTGCGTGGTGAGGAAGACGGTGAGGTTCTGCTCGGCGCGCAGCGCCCGCAGGTGCTCCCACAGGTTGGCCCGGGACTGCGGGTCGAGCCCGGCGGTCGGCTCGTCCAGGAACAGCACCCGGGGCCGGTGCACCAGGCCGAGGGCCAGGTCGAGACGGCGGCGCTGCCCGCCCGAGAGCCGCCCGCACGGGCGGTCCAGCAGCTCGGTCAGCTCGAAGCGTTCGGCGCTCTCGGCGGCCCGCTCGGCGGCCCGCGCCGCCGTCATCCCCTGCAACTGTGCCTGGGTGCGCAGTTCGTCGCCCGCGCGGTGGTCGCCGCCGGAGCCGCTCTGTCCGACGTAGCCGATCTGCCGGCGGACCTCGGCCCGCTGCCCCACCACGTCCAGTCCGGCGATGGTGGCGGTGCCCGAGGTGGGCCGCAGCAGGGTGCACAACATCCGCACGGTGGTGGTCTTCCCGGCCCCGTTGGGGCCGAGGAAGCCCACGGCCTCGCCCTCGGCGACCGACAGGTCGACGCCGGCGACGGCCTCCACGGGGCCCGAGCGGGTGCGGAAGCTTCGGGTCAGTCCCTGGGCTTGGATCACGATGGCTCCGATTCTGAAGCTGGGTGCCCGGCCGGATCGGCGGCAGGAGGGCAGCGGGAGCGGGTGCGGCGCCAGGCCGATCACCGACTCTGCGAGGTCGGCCCCGACGGCGTCCAGAGCCGACGGGGCACCGGAGCGCTCGTTGGCAGCAAACTGCAAGGGGGAGATGACCGGTTTGCTGCGTTCCGATGCCCGGCAAGGGCGCCGCGGGCCGTCGGCTGCTGCTCCGTGCCGCGTCAAAACCTGCCGCCGGACGGCAAGTTGATGTCGCGTCAGTCGCTTGCCGAGTGGATCTCCCGACCCGGAAGCTGATTGCCGTCGCGAGGACGGCCAGCGTCCTCGCCACGAACCGAGAGGAGAGTCCGCATGAGCATCGACTTCGGCGCCTTCGACGTCACCGAGCTGGAGGTCCTGGAGGCCGGCGACGGTGTCGCGCTGCCCGACATGGGCGCGTCCATCGTCGTCATCGTGGCCGCGACCCCGGACGGCGAGGAGATCCTCGGCGAGGCCGACCTGGGCGTCTCCGGCTCGCTGTCCACCTCCTGCTGCTGATCGGACGCGGCAACTGAGGCGCTGACCTCCCGCCGGCCGGCCGGAGTGCCGGACTGAACCGGGACAGCGCCACGGACCCCCCAATCGGCCACCTGCGAACGCCCGTGCGGCCTCAGCCGCACCGGTCGCCTCGCGTACCTCCGGGAGACACGCCATGGAAACCATCGGCCCGGGCACGGCCGTACGCATCACCGACCACTCGGCGCAGCCGCGGGACCTGCTGCGCGCCCTGGACACACCGCTCCGGCGGCTCAGGGACGCGCAGCAGCTCCCGGTGGTGCACCTGCGCCGCGGCTGGCTGCACGGATCGCACCTGCGGGTGCTGGTCCGCTCCTACCCGCACCGGCCGCCGGCGCTGGCCGAGTTCACCGAACAGGCCCGCCTGGCCGTCGCGGCCCTCACCGCGCGACCGCCGGCCGAGGCCGACTACCTGCGCCGCGCCGAGCAGCTCGGCCGCTGGGAGAACCGCCGCGAGGACCCGCTGCCGCTGCACCCGCACGGCCTCGTCGAGTCCGGCCCCGACGAGAACGCGGACCGTTTCCCCACCGCGCTGCTCCTCACCCGCGACCTGATGGCCGACGCCTACCTGGACTCCGTCCTGGACACCGCCGCGCTGCCCGACGAGGAGCTGCTGCCGCAGCTCGTCCGGGTGCTCGCCCTGGTCGCCCGCTCCCACCCGCTGGGCTTCGCCGTCGGCACCCTGGCGCTGCGCTCCCACGTCGAGGGTGTCTGCTCCGCCACCGGCAACCACACCGACCTGCGCGCGATCTACGCGCGCAGGTACCTGCAGGACGCGGACCGCTTCACCGCCGCGCTCACCGAGCCCGTCGACACCCCGCTGCTGGCCGGGTGGGAGAGGGCGCTGGCCCGGATCTGGGGCACCGCCGAGGCGGCGTGCGCGCACGGCGCCCTGGACGAGGACTCCATCCACGAGGCCGTCGGCCCGATGGAGTACCCGCTCGGCACGCCGGTGCGCAGCGAGTTCATCGCCGCCTACCTGGAGAACCGGCAGGCCGCCGAGCAGAACTACCGGCAGAACGCGTACCGGCTGCTGCTCAACTCCCTCTATCCGACGCTGACCTGCTTCGGCATCACCCCCATGCAGCGCTACTACCTCTGCTTCGGCCTCGCCGAGGCCGCGGACGCGCTCACCGGGGCCACGTCGGTGGAACGGATGCGGGCCCGGCGCCACCAGCTCGCCGCGTCCTGACCGGCGCCATCCCCTCCCGGCGGCCGCCAGCCCCCTGTGTCGTGCCCGAGCCCCCGTCGCCGGCCCGAGCCCCCTTCGCCGTGCCCGCCCGCGGTCCGGCGCGGCCCTGCCGGGCGCCGGCCGCGCGGCCGGCACCGCGCGCCCGCGCGCAGCCGCGTTCCGCTCCCAGAGAGGTCGCCTTCCGGTGCCCACCTTCGCCGTTTCCGCCCCCGCCGCCCCGCCGCGCTCCTGTCCGGGCGCCGGCGGCTGGGTCGTGGCCGACAGCGTGATGCTGCGGATCAACCCCACTCCCGCCCGACGGCTCGCCTCCCCCGAACTGCGCACCGCGCTGGCCGCCCTGGCCGAGTCCGAGCAGCGCTGCGCCCGGCTCGCCGACGCCGCCTGCGACAGCCTGTACACGACGATCGCGCACGCCGAAGGTGCCGACCGGCACCGGCTGCTGCACCTGCGCCGCGCCATCCACAACGACCGCGACCCCGGCGCCGGGCCGTGGCCCGAGCCGCTGCCCGAGCCGGTCACCGGATGGCTGGACGCCGACGGCCGCCGCCGGCTCGCCCGCACCGCCGTACGCGCCGGACACGCCGCGTTCCTCTCCCACGAGCGCGCCGCCTTCGCCGAGGCCCTCGGCAGCGAACCGCTGCTGCTCTCCCTGGCGCTGAACTCCCCGCAGGTCCTGGACGCGGTGCAGCGCTACCGCAAGGCCGCCGGCCGCACCTCCGCCCGCGACCGCAAGTCCGAACGCGGACTGGTCCAGCACTACGCCCGCGCCGTGGTCCGGGTCAGCCCGCTGGCCCGCCTCACCGCCGTCGGCTTCGCCGCATGGGCTGACGACGGCACCCCGCTCGACCAGGCCCGCTTCCCCCGCCGGGACGCCCGCAGCCTGCTCCGGCTCGACCAACCGCAGCTGTCCTGCCTGGTCAACGGCGTGCTCCAGCCTCCCGAGCGGACCACCGTGACGATGCTCGTCCGCAACCCGATGCTGCGCGTCGAGGGCGACCGCATCCACTTCCACCACCACAGCGACGGCCAGGGCCGGATGCTGGCCGCCGAACTCAACCCGGACCTCACGGCGCTGCTCCGGCTCATCGAGATGGGCCCGCTCTCACCGCGCGAGCTGGCCGAGGCCACCGCCGGACGGCTCGGCGTCCCCGCCAGGGCCGCCGCCTCGCTGGTCACCGCCGCCGTCCAGGCGCAGATCCTGGTGCCCGCACCGGTTCTGGACGAGCAGAGCCGCGCCCTGCTCACCGACGCGGTCAGCGCCCTCGCCCCCGGGCACGGCCGGGCCGCGGAACTCCTCGACGGCATCGGCGCCGAACTCGCCCGCGCGGCCGGCAGCGCGGTGCCCGAACGGGTCGCCGCGCTCAGCCGGGTCGACCGCGCGGCCCGCGAACTCAACACCCTCAGCGCCGTCCCGGTCCGGCTGCGGGTCAACGAGGACTACCTGCTGCCGCCGACCAGGGCCGCCGCCGCCGGACACGAGCGGGCGCTCGGTGAACTGCCCGCCGTCGGCCGCTTCCTGCACCTCTTCGACCGCCACCACGACGTGCGCGCCCTGCTGGTACGGGTCTTCACCGAGCGCTTCGGCGCCGGCGGCCAGGCCCCACTGGTCGACCACGCCCCCGACCTGGTCGCCGAGGTCCGGGCCCGCCAGCGGCAGGTGGAGAGCGACCCGGCCGCCGCCGACGGCGTACTGGCGCAGCTCCAGCGGGCCCGCGCGCACGCCGAACGGGCCCTCACCGGCGTGCTGGAACGCGCTCGGGCCGACGGCCTGCCCGAGGCCAGCCTCACCGCGCGGGAACTGGCCGCCCTCGCCGACGGCCTGCCCGAGCAGTGCTCCGACGACAGCGCCTCCTACGGCCTGCTGGTCCAACCCGCCGGCCCCGGCCGGCTGGTGGTCAACGCCTGCTACCCCGGATACGGCCAGCTCACCACCCGCTTCCTGGAGAGCGCCGACCCCGACGGGGTCTTCCGCGACCGGCTGCGCGAGCGGCTCACCCGGCTGCACTCCGGGCGCGGCGAGCAGCCCGTCGAGGACCACGGCCTGCACGGCAGCAACCTCAACCACCGGCTGCCGCTGCTGGAGCGCCGGCTCACCCCGCAGGACTGGCTGCGGGCACGGCTCGCCCACGACCCCGCGGCCGACCGGCTCACCCTGCTCGACGCCGACGGCCGACCGATCCGGGTGCTCTCCCTCGGCATGAAGTGGATCGACGCCCAGCCCGCTCCGCTGCTCCTCGCCGCCTGGCTGCACGGTCCCAGCCTGGTCGCCTTCGACCCGGTGGAGCGCGCCCACCGCGCCGCCGGCGCGCCCGGCGACAGCGCCCCGACCGCGCACTACCCCCGGCTGCTGGCCGGGGACTGCGTCCTGCAGCGCCGCCGCTGGTACCCCGGCGCGGACCTGCCCGCGCCGTCCGCGCCGATCGACGAGACCGCCGACCTGCTCGCCCTCACCGCCTGGCGGGCCCGGCACGACGTGCCCGAGCAGATCGTCGTCAAGACGCCGCTGTGGCGGCTGCCCGGACTGGCCCGCGGCGGCCAGGAGGACTCCGCCGCGCCGCGGATCGAGCAGATCGTCGCCGCCCGCCGCCGCGAGAAGCCCCAGTACCTCGACCTGGCCAGCGCCCTGATGGTCCGGGTGCTGCCCCGGCTGATGGAACGCCGCCACCGCGGCTACTTCGAGGAGGCGCTGCCCGCCGTCCGCAACGGCGCGCACGCCTTCGAGTGGGCGGTCGAGGTCGACCGGGAGGTGGCGCGCGGATGAGAGTCAGACTCCGCCCCGACACCCACTACGCACCCGTCCCGCAGGGCCTGTACGTCGCCCAGGGCGGCCGCGACTTCGTCCTCGCCGGGCCCCCGGCCCTGCACGAGCTCGTCGACGGCCTGCTCGGTCCGCTCACCGCCGGCGCCGACCTCGACGAACTGACCGCCGCGACCGGGGACCCGGCCGCCCGGCCGGTCCTCGCCCACGTGCTGGGGCAACTGCTCCAGCAGGGCGCCCTGCTCGACCTGGACGCCCTCACCGTGCCCGCCCCCGACCCGCGGACCGCCGCCGAGTACGCCGACGTGCTCGCCCACCTGGAGAGCCGCAGCGCCGACCCCTACCGGGACTTCGCCGCCCTGCGCGCCGCCACCGTCACCGTCCTCGGGGCCGGCACCGACCCCGCCACCCGCACCGCCGTGCGCACCCTGCGCGGCGCGGGCGTCGACGACCTGCCGGGCGGCGAGGCCGAACGGACCGCGCTCACCCTGCGCTCCGCCGGCTGGACGGTCACCGTCCACACCGACGACCGCTACGCCCTGATCGGCGACGGCACCGAACCCGCCGCCCTGACCGGCCGGATCGCCGCCTGGCTCGACGCCCGGCCGCACGAGGCCGCCCCCACTCCGCTCAGCGCCACCCTCGCCGGGTCGCTCGCCGCCCACACCGCCCTGGACCGGCTGCTCGGCGGCCCGGGCCGCCCCGGTCCGCTGCTCATCCACGGACAACAGTTGACGACCCGTCAACTGCCGGCCCTGCCGGCGCGGACCGCACCCGAGTGGAGCGCCCTGGCCGGGCTGCCCGGGGCCGACGGCGCCCCGGCCGCCGACGCGGCCTCCAGCCCCCTGGGCGCGGCCGCCGACGCGGGTGCCGTCCCCCCGGACGCGGCCGCCGTCCTCGGCACCCTCACCCCGCTCACCGCGCCCTGGACCGGACTGGTCGTACCCGGCGACGACGGCCCGCTCCCGCAGCTGCCCGTCTCGCTCGCCACCGTCCGCCCGATCGGCGGCGACCTGCTCGCCGGTTGGGGGCGCACCAGGGCCGCCGCCGTCCTGGACGCCGTCCTCCAGGCGCTGCGCGTCCTGGCCGGCCGGGACCGCCCGTCCGGCCCGTGCCCCGCCGGCGCGGTGCCCGCGGCGGGCAGCACCCCGACCCGCTTCCTGCTGGACGGCGCGCTGCGGCTGCCGCAGGCCGCCCTCACCGCGCCGAGCCCGGTCGCGTGGGAGGACCTGGACAGCGCCCGGCAGCGGTCGATGTGGAGCGTCCTGGACGAGTGGTTCCACCGCGACACCACCCTGACCGTCCGCCGGCTCGACGGCACCGGCTGGTGCCTGGCGGAGGTCGCCGACACCACCGGGGAACTGCGCGCCGCCGCCTGGGGAGCGGACCGGTCCGCCGCCCTGGAGGCCGCCCTCACCGCGGCCGCCGCCCAGGCCCAGGCCGACCCCGGCATCCGCGCCCGGCTCGCCGCCGCCGGGCCGGCCACCTCCGTCGAACACCTCACGGGGGACCAGGCCGGCGCCGCGCTCACCAGCCTCGCCCGGCACCTCGCCGACCGCGGCGGCACGCTGCGCGCCGTGGTCCGCACCCACGACCCCGTCCTCGGCCCGCTGCCCGCCACGGCCGGACGGGTGTGGTGCGCATGACCTCCGCCGTCGACCCGGGCCGGCTTCTCGGCCCCGGCCCGCTGCTCGGCCCCGGCCTGCCCGCCTCCTGGCCCTGGCAGCACTGGGCCGACGCCCTCGGCCCCCGCCTCCGGCTCGCCGCCCGGTCCGGGTACGACGCCGACTGGGAGCGCGCCGCCCTCGACCTGGCCCGCGGCCAGGGCCAGGCACTGCTCTCCGTCCGGCTCACCGCCCGGGAGGCCCTGATCGGCCCGCTGTGGGCCCCCGCCGGCGACCGCGGCTGCGCCGGCTGCGCCGAGCGCGCCGACCGGGCCCGCCGACTGGAACCCGAACAGCGCTTCGTCCGGCAGCGCGCCGAACGCGAGGCACCCGCGCCCCGCCCCGCCGCCCCCGCGCGGCCGGCGCCCCGCCGCCCTGGCTGGCCGGAACCGTCGACGCGCTGCTGCTCGACCTGGCCGCCCGCGAACCCGTTCCCGGCGAGGCCACCGCCGTCACCGCCGACGGCCGGATCAGCCGCCACCGGGTCGCCCGCGACCACGGCTGCACCGTGTGCGGCGACCCGGCACCGCCCCTGCTCGCCGATACCGCCCCGCCACCCGCCCGGTCCACCGGGCCCCGGCCGACCCCCGCCGCGGTGCCGCTGCGCGGCCCGGACGCCCCGTTCGGCCTCGACCCGGCCCGGATGCGCGCCGCGCTCGCCGACCCGCGCTTCGGCCCCATCACCCGCACCACCCGGCACGCCGCCGGCGCCTTCCCGATCACCGAGACCGAACTGCTGGCCGGCACCCCCGCCGGAATGGGCCGTGCCGGCTCCTTCCGGGAAGCCGAGGCGATCTCCGTCCTGGAGGCGTACGAGCGCACCGCCGGGTACCCGCACCACGCGCCGCTGCTCCCCGGCCTCAGCCACCGCGAACTCGGCGACCTGGCCCTCGACCCGACGGCCCTCGGCCACCACACCGACACCCAGCTCGCCTCCCCGCACAGCCGGCTGCGCCGCTGGACCCCGGACACCCGGCTGGACTGGGTCTGGTCCCACCCGCTGACCGGCGGCCCGCCCCGGCTGGTCCCCGCCGAGATCGGCTTCTTCCGGTACCGCTACGACCTGCGCCCCTACGGCGAGGGCCCGGAGGCCGGGCGGAACTGCTTCCTGGAGTCCTCCAGCGGCAGCGCCCTCGGCTCCGGCTACGAGGAGGCGGCCCTGCACGCCCTGCTCGAACTCGCCGAACGCGACGCCTTCCTGCTGGCCTGGCACCGCGCCCGGCCGCTGCCCCGGCTCGACCCGGGCTCGATCCGGGACCCGGCCGCCCGGATGATGCTCCGGCTGGCCGACGAGCACGGCTACGACGTGCACCTGCTGGTGATCACCGACCAGCTCGAACTGCCCGCCGTCTGGGCGCTGGCCGTCAACCGCCGCCGGGCTCTGCCCGCCAGCTTCAGCACCGCCGGCTGCCACCCGGACCCGGAGCAGGCCGTCCGCGCCGCGCTGTGGGAGCTCACCCAGATGGTCAGCGGCGGCCTGGCCTGGGACCCGGCCGAGTACGAGCACACCGTCGACGACCCCTGGTCGATCCAGACCATCGCCGAGCACTGGCGGCGCTACACCTTCCCGGAGCTGCTGCCCCGGGTGGAGCGCGTCCTCGGCGGACCCGCCACCACCGCGGCGGAGGCGTTCCCCAACTGGCCGCACACCCTGGTCCGGGCCGCCCGCGGTGACGTGCGCGGCGCCCTGGACCACGTCGCCGGGCTCTACGACGCGGCCGGGCTGCGGCAGATCCTGGTCGTCGACCAGTCCACCCCCGAGCACACCGCGCACGGCATGACCGCGGTCAAGGCCGTGGTGCCGGGAATCGTCCCGATGTGCTTCGGCCACGCCCAGCAGCGGCTGGCCGGACTGCCCAGGCTCCTCGGCACCCTGGACGCCGACGAACGGGACCTGCCCTTCGACCCCCACCCGTTCCCGTGACCGCCCGCCCGGCGGTCAGCCCCGCCCAGGCGCTCGCCTTCAGCTACCGGCAGGGCCCCGGCAAGCGCCTGCTCGGCGAGCAGCGCGCCATCGACGACGCCGCGCCGACCACCGCCCACCTGCCGCCGCCGGAGGCCACAGGCAGCACCGGCACGCCACTCCCCGGCGACCTGTACGACCTGCTGGCCGGCACCGCCTTCCCCGCCCCCCTGCGGCACCCCGCCGACCCGCTCGGCGCGGCCCTGGCCACCGCCTTCGGGCTCCAGCGCCGCGAGCCCGACCACCAGTTCCCCGACCACCGGGGCACCGCCTCCGGCCGGGCCCGCCACCCCGTGCACGCCCTGCTCGGCGGCCCAGGCATCCGCCGCTACCTCGACCCGTACCGGCAGGCACTGGTCGACCTCGCCGCCGCGCCGGGCGACGGGCCGGGCGCCCGGCCCGGCGACCCCTCGGCCGGACCGGCGGCGGACGCGGCGGCCGACGACCGCACCCGGCTGGTGCTCGCCGCCCGGTACTCCGACCTGCCCGCCGCCTACGGCAGCCTGCGCTTCGCGGTCTGCGAGGCCGAACTCGGCGTCAACCTGCGGGCCTGGGCCGTCGCCGGACAGGCCTTCGGCGTCCCCGGCCGCCTTGAAGCGGACACCGCGCCCGCCGAGCGCCTGCTCGCCGCCGCCGGAGCCGGCCGCTGGAGCGCCCCGCTGAGCGTCGCCCTGACCGCCCACCGGCCCGCGCCCGGCCGCCCGCTGCCCGGTCCGCCGCGCGCCCCCGCCCCGCCGACGGCGCCCGGTTCACCGCCGCCGACCCCGGTGCCGAGGACTGCCGGGCACTCAGCCGCTGCCGCGCCAGCGTCCCGGCCGGACCCCTGATCGGCCTCCCCACGGCCGCCGCCGAACCCGGCCCCAGCTGGGCCGAGGTGCTGTGGCGGCGCTCCGCGGGCCGGGTCCCCGGCCGCCGCTACGGCTTCGCGCTGCGTCCCGCCCCGGTCGCCGAACCCGCGCTGCGCGCCCTGCTGGCCTGGGCCGCCGTCCCGCCGCCCGATGCCCAACTGGCGCGCGTCGCCGAACGGATCAGCCGCACCGTGGTCCTCCAGGGCGTCGCCGGACTCCGCGACGGCGCCTACCGCCTGAGCGACGGCCGCCTCACCGCGCACCGGCTCGGCCCCGGCCTGCCCGCCCGGCTGGAACCCGGCTTCGGCCGGCCCAACGGCCCGGACACCGGCATAGCCCTGCGGCACGCCTCGGTGCTGTACGTCCACAGCGCCGACCCCGGCGCGCTGGTCGAGGAGTTCGGCCCCGCCGCGCCCGCCCTGGCCGCCCAGTGGTGCGGCTGGGCCGCCCACGGCCTGTGCCTGGCCGCGGCCGCCCACGGCCTGACCGCCCGGCCGGCCCGCTCCTACGACGAACACCACCTGCAGCCCCTGCTGGGGCTCGACCGCAAGGAGGTCCCGGTCTTCATGACTGTCTGCGGCACCCCCCGGTACACCGGGCCGCTCTGGGACCTGCGCGGATGAACGCCGAACAGCGCTGGCACAGCTGGCACCTGCACGTCCCCTCCAGCGACCCGGCGGTGATCGACACCGTCCTGCTGGAGTGCGTCCCCGCGGCCCTGCGGCTGGCCGGACCGTCCGCCGACGGCACCCCGCGCCCCTGGTTCTACCTCCGCTACTGGCAGTACGGCCCGCACCTGCGGCTGCGCGTCGCCGACCTGCCGGACGGCAGGGCCGCCGAGGTGGCGGCCTCGCTGGCGGAGAGCCTGGCCCGGGTCGAGGCGGCGCTGCCCGCCGAAGGCCGCCTCACCGCCGCCGGGTACGCCCGGCTCGCCGCCCCGCTGGCCGCCCTGGGCGAGTACGGCACCAGCCTCCCGGCCGGCGAACTGCTCGCCCCCGGGGTCCACCGGGCCGAGTACCTGCCGGAGGTGGAGCGGTACGGCGGCCCGGACGCGATGGCCGCCGCCGAGGGGCTGTTCCACGTCTCCAGCGCGGTCTGCCTGCGCGCCTGCGCCGCCCGGGCCGACCACTCCGCCCGGGCCGACCACTCCGCCCGTTCCGGCCGCGGCCGGACCCTGCTGGACGGGCTCGAACTGCTCGCCGCGGTCCTGCCCGCCTGGCCCGACCCGGAGGAGTTCCTGCGGTCCAACACGGCCGGTTGGCGCGTCCTGCTGGACGCCCCGCCACCCGATCCGGCCGTCCTCGACGCCAAGGCCGAGGTGCTGAGGCCGTGCGCCCCCGCCCTGCGGCGGCTCGCCGCAGGGGAACCCGGCCGCTGGTCGCCGCTGACCCGGCGGCTCACCACCGCCACCGCCGCCCTGACCGCCGGACTCGGCCCCGGCCGGGCCCGCCAGATTCTCGGCTCCCACCTGCACATGGCCCACAACCGGCTCGGCCTCGGACTGGCCGCCGAGTCGCAGCTGGCCGGAATTCTCCTACGTCTGGGCATCGTTGATCACATCTCAGGCAATGCCGGGAGTGATTGCGCCTACACTGGCCCGCCGAGCCCGGAGCCGTCCGGGACCGGCCGCACCGCGGGGGCCGGCTTTCCGCCGGAGCAGCACTGAAGACTCAGAGATGCCCACACGACGGAGAGGGTGTCACATGACCCTGGATTCCAGCGGGATCGCGCAACCGGCACAGTTCCCCGCTGTCCGAGCCTCCATGATGGTCCGCGCGGCGGCGGACGGGCTCCCCCGGTACGAGAGCGCCACCGGAAGACGCGCGGTCGGCGCCACCCTGGCCGACCTGCTGCGGGGCGCCCGGAACGCGCTGATCTGGCAGCGCAGCCCCGGGGAGGCGGCCCTCGACCTGTGGGACTTCGCGCTCACCTGGCACGACCTCGACCGCCGTGCCCTGTTCGACCCGGAGGCCCTGTGCAGCTGCCGCGAGCAGCTGGCCGGACACCCGCTCGCGGAACACGTCCGGGTCGCCGAGAGCGGCGGCGAGCTCGAACGGCGGCTCGACGCCGTCCTGGTGGTGGACCGCCGGGTCGCCGCCCTGCTGCCCCGCACCCCCGAGAGCGAACCGCCCACCCTGGTGATCGGGGACGCCGCGGTCGCCGAGGCGGTCGCGGCCGCCTTCGACCTGGTCTGGCCGTCCGCCCGCTGCCTGCGTCCGGCCAACCCGATCGACGAGATGCTGGAGAGCAACCTGAAGCGCGAGATCATCCGCAGGCTGGTCGGAGGGGAGAAGGACGAGACCATCGCCCGCAGCCTCAACGTCTCGCTGCGCACCTGTCGCCGCCACATCGCCGACATCATGAGCGCCACGGACGCGGTCAGCCGCTTCCAGGCCGGCTTCCGGATCGGCCAGGACACCCGGGCGGTGGCATGGTGAGCGGTGCCCCCCGGCACGGCGCTCCTCACCACGACGCGTCCCCGCACGACGCGTCCCCGCACGACGCGTCCCCGCACGACGCGTCCCCGCACGACGCCTCGGCGGGCGGCGCCGCGGCGGGCGGTGTCCGGCTGGACGGGGTCGAGAAGGCGTTCGGCGACGTCCGCGCCGTGGACGGGATCAGCCTCGACCTGCGGCCGGGGCGGCTCACCGCCCTGCTCGGCCCCAACGGCGCGGGCAAGACCACCGTCATGGACCTGATCCTCGGCCTGCAGACCGCCGACCGCGGCGGGGTCACCGTCCTCGGCGGCACCCCGGCGGACGCCGCCGCCCGCGGCGAGGTCGGCGCGGTGCTCCAGGACGGCGGGCTGCTGCCCGACCTCACCGTCACCGAGACGCTGCGCTACGTCGCGTCGCTGCACCACGACCCGCTGCCGGTCCCCGAAGCCCTCGAACTGGCCGGCCTCCGGGCGGTCGCCCGCCGCCGGGTCGGCGCCTGCTCCGGCGGCGAACGGCGGCGGCTGCACTTCGCGCTGGCCCTGCTCGGCCGTCCCCGCCTGCTGGTCCTCGACGAGCCCACCGCCGGCCTGGACGTCACCGGCCGCCGCCAGTTCTGGGACGCCGTGGGCCGGCTCCCCGGCCGCCCCACCGTCCTGTTCGCCACCCACCACCTCGACGAGGCCGAGCGGTACGCGGAACAGGTGGTGGTGATCGCCGCCGGCCGGGTCGCCGCCGAGGGCACCCCCGCCGAGATCCGCGGCCACGCCGCCGGCCGGGTGGTGCGCGTGCACTGGCCGGACGCCGACCTGGCCGCGCTGCGCGCGCTGCCCGCCGTGGAGCGGGTCGACCAGCACGGCCCCACCGTCACCGTCCGCACCCGGGACTCCGACCTGGTGGTGCGCCACCTCGCCGGAACGGCCGCCCGCGAGATCGAGGTGGGCTCCGCCGGCCTGGAGGAGGCGTTCCTCGCCCTCGCCGCGGCCGTCCCCCCGCCCGCCCGCGCCCAGGACTGAGAGGCCCCGTTGTCCCTGCCGCTCTCCGCCGGCTCACCGCTGCGCGGCTGCAACCGGACCGTGCTCGCCCTGGAGATCCGCCGGGTGCTGCGCAACGTGCGCACCGTGGTGCTGGTGGTCGTGATGCCGACGTCCTTCTTCCTGCTCTACGGACTGCCCAGCCGGGCGTCCGGCGGGCGGCCGGCGGCCCAGACGATGGTCAGCATGGCCGCCTACGGCGCGATGGTGGGCGCGGCGGGCTGCGGCGCGGGCGTCGCCGTGGAACGGGCCCTCGGCTGGCAGCGCCAGCTGCGGCTCACGCCGATGCGCCCGCTCGCCCAGGTCGCCGTCAAGGCGGTCACCGCGATGGTGCTCGGACTGGTCTCGGTGGCGGCCGAGTTCGTCCTCGGCGCGGCCTTCGGCGTCCGGCTCGGCTGGGGCCGGTGGCTGCTCGCCGCCGCGGCGGCCTGGCTGCCCGCGCTGCTGTTCGCCGTCCTCGGCCTGCTCTGCGGGCTGCTGCTGCCCGCCGCGAACGTGATGCAGCTGGCCGGCCCCGGCCTCGCGCTGCTCGCCGTCTTCGGCGGCCTCTTCGTCCCGCTGGAGGTGCTGCCGCGCCGGCTCCGGGACATCGCGCCGTTCACCCCGGCGTACGGCCCGGGCGCGCTCGCCCGGGCCGCGGTGTCCGGCGGTGGCGTCCTGGTCCCGGTACTCGGCCAGGCCGCCTGGACGGTCCTGTTCGGAGCCCTGGCGGTCCGGCGGCTGCGCCGCGACATCCGCCGGACCTGACGGCGGGTCGACCGGCTGGTCCGGCGGCGGACCCGCTCCGCCGCCCGGCGTTCACAGCGGCTCGGCGGTCTCCCAGAGCATGTCGGCCAGATGGTGCGCGACCCGCGCGGCCGACCGCTCCGCCACCTGCAGCACCTCGGCCTGGCCGGCCGGCGTCTCCCGCGCCGATCCCAGCAGGACCACGGCGTCCGCCAGCAGCATCGGCTGCACCGGGCCCGGCACCGCCCGCAGGGACACCCCGGCCTCCTGCAGGCCGGCCAGCGCGGTCCACTCCGCCGACCTCTCGGCCCGCCACGGCCGTTTGCCGCCCAGCAGCAGCCGGACGTCCCTTCCCCCGCGGGCGCTGTCGGCGAGCACCCCGGTCAGCGGGCCCAGCCCGAAGCCCCGGTCGGCCGGGCCGTCCGCCGGCGATAACAGGACGATCCGCTGCCGGGCCCGCGCCACCGCCGCGGCCACTTGCCGGGCCACGCTCTCCCGGCCTCCGAGGCCGCGCGGCTCCGGCGCGCCGAAGGCGGTCTCCAAGGAGCGGGCCCAGCTGTAGGTGGCCTCGACGAGTTCTCCGGTCTGATCGGGTGAGATCAAGGAAACCCCCTCTGTCTTTTCGAGACCTTCACAAGGATTATGCAGAGTCGGGGCGGTCGGATGAGTGAATGTCGGGGATTCGCGCCTCGCCGGCCGGTGATTTGGTGACGCGTGCACATAAGTATGCCGCTCGGCGCTTCCGCCGTCTCGGAGATGAGGTCGGGACGTCGGCCGATTCGTCGCCGGGCGGGTGTCCGAGGCGAGTCGAAGGGTGCGGCGGGCTGGGTGCTCGACGGCTTTGACGAGGTCCGGAGCGTCCCGGCGCCCGGGGTGCGGGGGTCTGCCGCGGCGGAGGTCGGTCCGGGTCGGCGGGTGACGAGTTCGGCGGGTCGCAATTCCGCGGTGGGTTTGTTCCGCGAGATGACGTGGCGGCGGACCATGTCGCCCTGGTTCTTGTGGTGGGTGTGGCCGGTGCAGTCCAGGGTGAAGCAGCGCAGGGAGGTGAACCGGCTTTTGAAACGGTTGGGTCAGAAGGAGTTCATCGGTGCGGGCGATTTCCATGGTGTTTGCATCTGCCTGTGCCGCAACCGGCCGGACGTTTTTGTCCGGCCCGTGGCCGGCCGTCGCGAAGCCTGTGCCGCCGGCCGAGGCCGGCCTCGCGGCGCGGTCCGGTGCCACCGCGGGCGCCTGGCGCGGCTCCGCTCCGGCGGGACGGACGGCGGCTTCGGACTCCCGGGCCCGGACCGTGTCGGCGCGGACCGTGTCGGCGTGGACGGCATGGGCGCGGGGGAGAGGCACCGGAGTGGGGGCGGGGAGCGGGGAGGACGAGAGGAGGGGCCGCCCGGTGGTGGGGGCTCCCGGCTCTCTCCGGGGCGGGACTTTCGACGACGTCGATCAGAAACGTTCGCGGGTGATCGCGGCGGCGCGCGAACGTTTCGGACGATGTCGGCCTGTGGGCGGAAGTTGCACACGATAGAGGCGCGTGGCGGTGGTCGACGGCCACCTTTAGTCATATCGAGGCTGTCGCCCAGGTGCCCGGGGTGCACCCCGTCGAATCGCCGGATCTCCTTGTCAGGGAACTTTTCTGACGCTCCGTACGAGTCTGCGGGAGCTCTGAAGGATGTCTTGACTTTTGCTCACAGGAAGCTAAACAGTGTGTGAGCCAGTTTTCGTCAGTTCGGTGGGCCGCCGCGACGCGCGGTGCTTCGCGGGTGAAGGAGACAACGTTGTCAGCTCGACGTTCCAGCTGGCATGGCCTCAGCCGGGGTGCCGCCCCGGGCCCTGGCAGCCTCCGCCTCGCTCCCGGCTTCTCGAACCACCCGTGACCGTGTACTCCGCGCACGCCACCACCACCGGTGCCGGCGCGCTCCCCATGACCCTGTGTCCCAGCGACGCATGACGTGAAGGAGACAACCATGCACTCCCGAAGACTCCGAAAATCAGCCGGACGGCTGCTGGCCGTGGC